>JBBRDN010000246.1:0-5376 GCA_038203875.1 Verrucomicrobiota bacterium | reverse complement strand
CCGGAATCGAGTATCAATGGGTTGTCGCGTTGGTCACTGATTCTGAGAACCGGTCCAGCGACCTGGTCGCCAGCGGAGTCATCAAGCGTATCGTCCCGTCGGCCGACTTGGCCGCGAAGATTTCCACCGCGAAGCCGTCGGAACTTGCCCAGGTCTACGCCGAAGCAGGCATCTGGTATGACTCGCTGACCGCGTTGTCCGATCAGATCGATGCCCATCCGGCCGACAATGCCTTAAAGGAATCCAGGGCGGATCTGCTGAGGCAAGTTGGACTCAAAGCGGCGGCGGCCAATCCTAAGCCTTGATGGTGGCGATTACCCGCTGCGGCTACGCCGTGTTTTTTCGAGAAGGGATTCCGAAAGGATTTCGGATGCAGCCCAGGTTTTCCGCGGATAGTCAGAACGCCTGCAAAACGAGGCGGAAGTGCAATCCCAAGCCCTGCGGGTCGCGGTAGTCGGGAGACACGACGTGCCGCAACCGGTAGCCCCAGTAGAGTTGGGCGGAGACATGACGGTTCGGGGAGTAAAGCAACCCAATGCCCGAACTGTAGATCGTGGTCGGGTTCGGCGAGTTCTGGATGTTCCAAGCTCCGCCGAAGTCCACGAACGGGGCGACCTCCAGAATGCCGGCGCCGGCTTTGTTGAACAGCAGTGGCACTCGCAATTCCGCCGATGCGACGATGCCCCGGTCTCTCACCAGTTGGTTTTCCAGATAGCCCCGAACGCTTTCCATTCCACCTACGCTGATCTGCTCCAACGCCGGCAACGGATCGTGGGTCCACTGACCGGCCATTCGCAGGACCAGTTGGTTCTGCGTCTTGAAAAGCCGCTGGATATATTGGCCCTGGCCGACCCAAGAAAAAAAGCGGTTGTTCGGATCTCCCGGGACTCCGTTGTCGGTCGCATCGAGGACATCGAGGCCGACGTTGAAGGTCGAACGCAGCGCAAGAATGCTGTCCTGTCCGCGGCGAACCCATTCCTGCGAAACCCGCAGAACCGAAACGGACATCTCACCGTTGACCGCTCCGGGCGAGATGTTGAAGGGCACTCCCAAAAGGCTGGTCTCGTTGATCCGACGCTCGAACCCGACTGAGATCGCGGCTTCCGTATTGGCGGTCTGAAACAGGGGCTGGCGCAAGGCGACTCCGTAGCTCGTCGTCCGGCTCGTGATGTCGAGGGCGGGGAAGGGCTCTTCAACGAGGCTCGAATTCAGTCTGCTCCCATGGATCCGGATCGTCGTGTCGAACCGGGTGATGGGGAGCGAATAGGAACCTTCGACATTGTTGACGCCCGAGGACTCCAGTCCTTCGACGCTGCTGGTGGCCAGACCATACTTGACCTCCAAAGGATCGCTGTGGCCGGTCAGACTCAGGTCCGCGGCCAAGAGCGACAGTTGCCCGGATCCGACACTGGGGGGGCGTTGGTTGTCGATTTGCAGGCCCAATCGAAAAGGCTGCCCGGTCTCCACTTTGACATCCATCTGACTCTCGCCCGGTGCGTATCCCGGTTTCAGCTCCGCATTGACCTGGCGGATGTTGGGATTCTGCCTGAGGAGCTTCAAACCTTCCTGGAGTTTGTTCAGATTGAGGGGGGTGGAGGACCAACGGCGCAGACGCCCTTCAATATAGCCATCCCAGAGCCACGTGTTCCCGGTCAAAGCGACCTTCGAAAGTTGTCCTTCGACTATTTTGATGGTGACGACTCCGTTGGTCGGATTCTGGTCCGGGATGATCGCGCCGGAGTTGATGTAGCCGTTGTCGACGTAGTGGACGGTAATGGCCCGGCGGGCCTGTTCGATTTCGTCCGCGGTGACGTCCCGGTTGACGAACGGCTCGACCAGCTTTGCCAGTTCCGCCTTGGTGAAGGCCGTGTTCCCTTGAAATGCGAATGCCTTGAGCCGCAGTAGCGCGGCTGCCGATGTCTTCGATGGGTCAGCGGGAACCGGCGGAGGCGGCAGAACCTGCGCCGAGGTCAGCGTCGCGAGAAGGCACGAACCCAGGACGAAAGCCGAGCCTTGCACCAGCGCTGTGAAGAATCGGGGCTTCCTAATTCGACTCATGGTCTGGGTGCGGTCGGGCCACTGGGAAGGAACCCGCCCGGTTCAACCGGGAGGCCGCCTCGGCCGAGCAGGATCAAGCTGCTGGCATTGCCTGAAAGACGGATGCCACAATCGGGCCGCAGTTCGTTTTCGAGGCCGAGAAGATTGCTGGGAAGTCCCACCAGACTCCCGCTCAAGTCCACGTTTGGAGCCGAGACGCTGACGGTTCCCGGCAGCCCGAACGGAGCGGAAGCGTCGATGATGCTCGCGGACTGAAAGAAGAAGTCGGAGAGGATCGTGATGTTTCCGCCGTTCGCGGTGCTCGACTTGGAAACCAGGTTGGCGCGGTTGAGGATGAAGAAATCCGGTCCGTTGATGGTCAGGTTGCCGCCGTCACCGACAGCCTGCGCCGTAAGCGTGCTGTCCAGCAGGTAAACGAGCGAAGGAGCGTTGAGTATGATGCTGCCGCCGCCGCCCGGTCCGGCTTGGGCGGTGATTTTGCTGTCGAAAAGTTTCACCGGACCAAGGGCATTGATCTTGATGTCGCCGCCGCTGCTGAGGGGCGCGGACGTGCTAATGGTGCTCTTTCCGGTGAGCGTGAGTTCCTGTCCCGAGCTTATCGCGAGGGTTCCGGCGCGTCCCTTGCCGATCGATGCCGATTGGATGGAGGATCCGCTGTCCATGGCGATGGTAGCCGCCCGGATGTCGATGTTTCCGCCGTTGCCAATCGTGTCCGTGGTCGTTGAGACCAGCATGCCATGGCGCAGTTCCAACGAACGCGTGTCGATGGAGATGTCGCCTCCCTTGCCACCACCTCCGCCGCCGAAGAACGACGGTTTGCTGGCTGCGGTGATTCCAGGAATGCTGCCCTTCTGAAAGGTCGCCGTGTCCAGGACGATCGAATCAGCCGTGATGCGGATGTTGCCGCCGTTGCCTAGCCCGTAGGTGCTGGCCGAAATCGACGCATCGTTCAACAAGCGCAGGGCTCCCACGTGGATGTCCATCAATCCTCCCGTCCCCGCTCCTGTCGTCAGGGCGTTCAAGGAAGCAAACGGTCCGTCCAGCGTGACCGCATCGCTCCGGACCTTGATTGCGCCGCCGCTGCCATTGCCACCGCTGTAGGTCGTGATTCCTCCGTTGTTCAGGGTCAACGAGCGCGCGTCGATATCAACGGATCCCGCGTTCGCATCACCAAGCGTCTGTGCCAGCACGACGGCACCATTGGCTATCTCCACCGAATCCGCACGGATGACGACCTTCCCGCCCGCTCCCGTGATCGTCCCGATGCCCGGGGCGGCGTTGGCGCTGATCTGTGTGGGGAAAAAGGCCAGGTCCGAGCCTTGCATCAGGAGCGTTGAAGTCCGCAGTTCCAACAGACCGGCATCAGCTGCGCCGAAGGTTGAAACGGAAATCTCGGCCCCGCGCCGCATCTGGATGGAGTTGGCGTTTACGAAGATGTCGCCGCCTTTGCCGAGCGCCTCATCGCTGGCGGTTTCCGCTGCGATCCGTGTCGGATTCTCGCCGTCGAATCCGTCGATCACAAGGGATGGAGAATCAATCCGGATGTTGCCACCGCGAACAGCTCCTTGGCTGCTCGTCGTCACTTGGGCGCCGTTGGAAACTTCGACTCCGGCCGAGGTGCTGATGTCGATGTTGCCGCCGACGCTGGAAGCCGCAATCAGCGCGTTGTTGACGACCAGTTTTCCTCCGCGAATGACGATGTCGCCGCCAGTGACGCGACCTGACGACGGGATGAGCGGGGCCGCCGTGGGTGCGGCCGGGGCTGGCTGACTGAGCTCTCCGGCGCCGACAAATCCGGCCAAGGTGATCAGACCACCATTCGCCCGCAGCCTGGTTCCCTCCGAAACCGCGACAGCGCTTCCAACGGCCGTGATCGACCCGGACCGCCCGGTGGTGATCGATCCCTTGATTTCGACCGAACCGCTGTTTCCGTTAAGAAACCCGAACGCTGCAACGGGGGCCGTGCCTAGCTTGGAATCATCCGCGCCCAATGAGGCTTGAAAATGGGCACCGTCCGTAAGCTTGAGATAGTCCGCCGATCCGATGGCGAATGAACCATCCACGTCCACCACGGCGTTCGGGCCGAACAACACTCCGGCCGGATTGATCAGGAACAGATTGGCCCCCGCGATTCCCGATCGGATGGTTCCGTCGATGCTGGACGAAGAGCCGCCGGTGATGCGCCCGAGGATGTTCTTGATTCCCAAGGGTCCGGCAAACGTGGCGACATCGCCCGCCTTCAAGTCGAACTGTTTGAAGCTGTGGAACAGGTTGTCGCCCCGTGTGGCGCCAGCGGCGGCGGCGATATTGTAGTTCGGACCGGGCAACGATCCGCTCGTGCCGAACTTGCCATCAAAGACCACCTGGCCGTGCACGGAGCCGGTTCCAGTGGCGACCAATACCGCCGTGATTCGGCCCACCGGCAAACGCCTCCCTTTGATTGGCGGCCAAATCATTTAGGAGATCATTTGCTCGGTGGTCAGCGGAGTCTAGCCGCGATTACATCTACGGTCAGTCATCGTCGCGATCGTCTCCGGTCCGGTTGAGTTTGACCCAGACGATCTTCTTTGTCCCGTCCTGCAACGTCGTGGTGAGTTTGTAGGTGGCGCGTGCGAGTCCGGACGTGTTCCAGTTGAAGACCCAATCATTGCCGGACCGCGTGAAGGATCCGGTTCCGGAAGGTGTCAGGGAGGTGCAGCTCGAGTTCGATTTCTCGATGACTACTGACGGCGAACCCGTGGTGATGAAGGAATTGCCGCACTTGACGCGGAACTTCACGGGGATTGTTCCGCCGCAGACCTGGGTGCGAACGGGCGCACTGCAAGAGCCCCCAAGGCAACTAATGAGGGAGTTTACATAGAACCCGTCGAACGTGAGGTTCGGGACCACCACGGTTTGGTTGGCAGTCACGGAGTTACCAGAGCTGTCCGTGAACCTCCACGTCACCGTGTAGGTTCCAGCTGCGGTAAAGGTCGTCGGGCCTGTTGTCGTGCCGGTGACAACCGCCGAGCAATTGTCCGTGGTGGTCGGTGCGGTCAAGACCACGGGCGAGAGGCACGTTCCGGTGATGGTCGGAAGAGTGGGTTTCACCGGCGCGATGCAGTCCAAGACCGTGACCGTCGTAACGGCCATCGAGACGTTGTCGCTGGTATCGGTCACCGTAAGGGTCACGGAGTTCGGGCCGAGGTTGGCGCAGTTGAACGCGCTCTTGCTGATCACGATCGACTTGATGCCGCAGTTGTCGGAGCTGCCGTCATTGATCTGCGCCGCTGTGATCGTGGCGTTGCCAGAGGCATCCAGCAGGATTGCAGCCGGCTT
>JBBRDN010000245.1:0-5408 GCA_038203875.1 Verrucomicrobiota bacterium | reverse complement strand
GAGCGTGGCGCCCAGCTCGAACTCCCTGCCCTCGCCCTTGGGCCACCAGGCGGAGGGGATCGCACCATTGGGGAAGAAGACGAACGCAGTCCGCAACGGCGCGCCCGACGCGGTGACGCCGGGACTGGTCGCACCCAGCGCCGAGAAGGGCCGGAGCGACGCGAAGGCCGGCAGCGCGATCGCGGTGCCGAGACCACGCAGGAAGGTGCGGCGGCTCAGGCTGAGGCGACGTTCGGCGAGGAGGCTGGCGGGAGTTTTCATGGATTGATTCGGGCATCGGCGCGTTGCTTCGCGGCCGGGTTTGCGGGAGACGGTTTGGCGGCACCGCCGATCCGGGTTTTCTGGAAGGGCGCAGATTCGATGATGCTGGTAAAGAGATCGGCGGGACGGCCATCGGCCTTGACGAGCCGCGCCACGATCCGGTCGACGGAATCGACATCGTGATACTCCAACCCGCGCCCGAGCGCGTAGGTGAGCAGCTTCTCTGTGACCGTGCGGTAGAAGTCCTCGGCGTGCGCTGTGGCCAGGATCTTCTTCAGCTCGCCAATCTGCGTGAACTTCTCGCCCGACATCAGCGTGGCCGTCGCATCGATCGGGATCCCCTGCTCCTGGTCGCGCCACATGCCCATCGCATTGAAATTCTCCAACGCGAGACCAAGCGGGTCCATGCGGTTGTGGCAACTGCTGCAGAGCGGCTGCTCCCGGTGCAGCGCCAGCGTGTCGCGGAGCGAAAGCTTCTTGCCCTTGATCGCCTTGGCGGCGTCCTCCAGCGGCGGTATGTCCGGCGGCGCGGGCGGTGGCGGGGTCCCGAGAAGATTTTCGAGGATGAACAGCCCGCGTTTCACCGGCGAAGTGCGCGTCGGATTGGAGGTGACCGCGAGGAGTGTGCCCTGGGTAAGCAGGCCGCCACGAGGACTCTCCGGAGGCAGTTTCACGAGGCGCATTTCATCGCCGGCCACATTGAGATTGGTCAGCCCGTAATGTTTGGCGAGGCGCTCGTTGAGGAAGGTGTAATCGCTGTCCAGCAATTCCTTGAGGCTGCGGTTTTCCCGGATGACATGGGCGAAGGTCCTCTCGGTTTCCTGCCGCATCGAACGTCGCAGATCCCCCGTCAATTCAGCGCGCTGGCCCTGGCCGAAGCGGCGGGTGAAAACGGACCGCAGGCTTTCCATTTCCTTGCGCTCATCCGCGGTCAGTTCGACTTCGGGTTTGCCACGGAGCTCGAACAGGCGGGCCCGACGTTTGTCGGCATCCGGATCCGGCTTGGCTTCGCGGGCCACAACCTGGCGCGAGTCGATCACGACGGCCTCAATGTCGCGGGCCTGCAGCCATTGGCCGACGAAGTTCTTGATCAACCCGTCGAAGCGCGGATCCTTCATCATGCGATCCACCTGGGCGGTCAGATTTGCGCGCAGTTTCCGCTCGCCGGCGAGACGGAACAGTTCGGCGTCCGGCATCGTCGACCAGAGGAAGTAGGAGAGGCGTGAGGCGAGGGCGTATTCGTCGACCAACGGATGGGTTCCATCCTTTGGAAGGACTTCGGCGCCTTCTTCACGGAACAGGAAACGCGGCGAGGCCAACACGGCGACCATGGCCTGGCCGACGCCCGCTTCGAAGGTCTTGCCCGGCTGTTGATAGGTCGACTCGGCCAGCGCCGCCAGGCGATCGAGCGTCCGCTCATCGACGGGGCGCCGGTAGGCCTTGGTCGCGAACGGCGCGAGCAACTCGCGGGCATACTGGCGTCTGGCGGCGGGAACTGTAGGCGTGTCCTTCGGGAAGAACTTCGAATAGCCGCCGGGACGAACCCAATGTTCCTTTTCCAACGGACCCACCACGGTGACCGATTCGATGCGGAACGTGAGCGAACGAATTCGCTTCTGTTCGGGCGTCAACGGTTCGACGGAGAACGCCAATTCGTGGTCGCCGGACTTCCACGTTCGATCGAACTCGTAGCGCAGGGCCCGTCCGCCTTCGCGCGTGAACTCCTTGTCGAGCAGGGCAGCTCCATCCGCCCGAAAACCGAGCCGGGCCTTGTTATAGTCGAACTGGTTGTCCACGAACCGCTCGTTGGCCGATAGGTTCAACACGAGTTGATAGCGACCGGGCTTCGAGATCGTGACAACATTCGTCACCGAGTTGGTCTCGTAGTAGGAAAGGGACAGGCTGTTGCCATTGGCGGAAAGTCCTTCCCGCGCGAACTCACGGCCGGCCACGATCTTTTCCGCCGGAACATAGGGCACCGCCGGCAAGGCGCGGGTGACAATGGAACGTGCCGCCGCCAGATATTTTTCCAACAGCATCGGCGAAAGCGTCAGCACGTCTCCGATGTTGTCGAAACCATGACCGGAATCATCCGCCGGAAACTCGGCCGCAGTGTCGAACTCCACCCCGGTCAGGTCGCGGACGGTGTTCCGATACTCGGTGCGGTTTAGGCGACGGACGGTGACCTTGCCCGGGTCGGGATTCTTCGGGTCGACGTGGAATACGCCCGCCTTGATCCAAGCCTCGAGCTTCAGCTTCTCCGCCGGAGTGGGCTGCGGTTTCTTGGGAGGGGGCATCAGGCCGGACCGGACATTCTTCAACGCGTGCAGCCAAAGATCGTGGCTCCCGAGAAGGACTTCATCCGAGCCGAACTTGTCCAAGGCGATCTTGCCCTTGTCCATGCCGTCGCCGTGGCAGTCGTAGCAATACTCCTTCAACAGCGGCTCGATCTCCCTGCGATATTGGTCCAGCGCCAGCCGCGCGGGAATCGGCTCCGCGCTGAGGGTTCCACAGGCCAAAACGAGCAGCATCGCGATCGCGAAGCCGGTCTTGGCTCCGACGAAGGCGGCAAACACAACCATGGGGTGAAACCTGCGCATACTCTGAGAACGAGAGATAATTGCACACGACTCCCGGGCCGCAAGGGCGGTTACGGGAGATTCCAGCCAATTTCCAGGACTCCGTTTCACGATCAGCCGACGCCTGGGCCGGCGAAGCCGCGATGGAAGACCGCAATCAGGCCGGGTGTTTCAAGTTTTGAGTTTTCCAGACCGAGACTTTAGAAAACTCATCGTGCGCGTCGTTCCCACGAAATCGGCAACCAGCCTGACGCCGACGGTTCGCCTGCATTTTTTGAATGACTCGGAACTATGCCCGAAATGAAACCATATCTCCTTCTCGCTCTGTGCCTCCAAGTTGAACTCTGTGACTTTCGCATCGAGGCCGCAGAAACCAATCTATCCGGCATCTACCCGCACCTCGCCATGTTCAACAACGAGGGCGAGTGCGGAACCGGCGCAGTTGTGCCGTGGGCGGACCGTCTTTGGGTGGTGACCTATGCGCCGCACATGCCGAGTGGTTCGTCGGACAAGTTCTACGAAATCACTCCGGCGCTCGAACAAATCATCCGCCCTGAGAGCATTGGCGGCACGCCGGCGAACCGCATGGTTCATCGTGAATCGCAGCAACTTTTCATCGGACCCTACGCCGTGGACGCACAGGGAAAAGTTCGCGTCATTCCCTACTCCCAGATGTTCGGGCGCCCGACCGGCAATGCCCGGCATCTCACCGATCCAGCAGGAAAAATCTACTCCGCCACCATGGAGGAAGGTCTCTACGAAGTGGACGTGAAGTCCCTCGCCGTCACCGAGCTGTGGACCGACGAGCAGAAAAAGAACGGGCGTCACTCCGACCTGCCCGGCTATCATGGCAAAGGTCTCTACTCGGGCTTCGGGCGGGTCGTCTATGCGAACAACGGCGATCACGCAAAGGAGGCTCTGTCGAATCCCACCGTGCCCAGCGGCGTGTTGGCGACGTGGGATGGCAAGGCCGATACGTGGACCGTTGTGCGCCGCAATCAGTTCACCGAAGTCACCGGTCCCGGCGGCATCTACGGCAATGGCAAGCCCGACACCGATCCCATCTGGAGCATTGGCTGGGATCATCGCTCGCTCATTCTCATGCTGCTTGACGGCGGCCAGTGGCACGCCTTCCGCCTCCCCAAGGCCAGCCACAGTTACGATGGCGCGCACGGCTGGAACACCGAGTGGCCGCGCATCCGTGAGATTGGCGAACGCGACCTGCTCATGACGATGCACGGGATGTTCTGGCGGTTCCCCAAGTCCTTCAGCGCCGCGAACACCGCCGGCATCCGTCCGCGGTCGGCCTACTTGAAGGTGATCGGCGATTTCTGCCGGTGGGAGACTGGCACCGGCCCCGAGCGAAAGAGCCGCCTCGTCTTCGGCTGCGACGACACGGCCAAGTCCGAATTCCTCAACAAGCGCAGGGTGAAGGGCGGCATCGACGGTCCCGGGCAATCACAATCCAACCTCTGGTTCACCGAGCCGGAGACTCCCGACCGGCTTGGTCCCGCACTCGCCAGCGGCGCCGTCTGGCTGCGCGATGCGGTGAAGGCTGGCGACCTTTCCGACCCATTTCTGTTCACCGGCTGGAAGCGCCGCTCTGCGCACGTCGTCAACGGAGGCAACGCTTCGGCCCGCTTCACGCTTGAATTCGACCTGAGAGGCGACGGTCGGTGGAAGCACCTCCGCACCGTCACCGTCCCGGCCGGTGAATCCGTGTGGCTCGAATTCCCCGATGAAGCCCACGGCGAATGGGTGCGCGTGAAGGCCGACACCGCCTGCACTGCTGCGTCCGTCCACTTCACCTTCAGCAATCCCGACCCGCGCACCGCACAGCCCGACGCCAAGTTTACCGGGCTTGCATCCCTCGCCGACACCGGCCCGCACCTTGCCGGCCTCGTTCGTGCGCGCGGCGACAACAGGCGCACCCTCCATCTTGCCGCCACAACCGTGACCGGCACCAATGCCACCGACGCCGGCTACTACGAACTCGACGCCACCCTGCAACTCCACGCCGTGAGCGACCCGGACGCCCACGCCTATGTGAAGACCAAAGTCGCCATCCCGCGCGACGTCATCACCGTGGACGCAACCAGCGTGCTCGTCATAGACGACCGCGGGCGTCGCTGGCGTTTGCCAAAGACCGATGCCGGTTTCGACGAAATCACCCGAGCCGGGCTCGTCCGCATCTGTCGTGAAGTCGCCACCGAACGCGATGTCTTCAGCGCCCATGGCACCATCTACGAGCTGCCCGCCGAGAACGCCGACGGCTTCGCCAAGATTCGCCCCATCGCCACCCACCGACTCCGCCTGATGGACTACTGCTCCTACCGAGGCCTGCTCATCCTCACAGGAATCCGCCCCGACGCCCCGGCGAATGAACACATTCTCCGCAGTCCCGACAACAAAGCCGCCGTCTGGGCCGGCGCGATTGACGACCTGTGGAAACTCGGCAAACCCACGGGCACCGGCGGTCCGTGGCACAACACAACTGTGACCGCGGGCCAACCCAGCGACCCGTATCTCCTGTGGGGTTACGACCAGCGTCACCTCACGTTGACCACG
>JBBRDN010000244.1:0-5408 GCA_038203875.1 Verrucomicrobiota bacterium | reverse complement strand
GAGAAACTCCAGGCGGCCATCGCCGCCGCGCTGGCCACGGTCACCGCCCGGGACGCCCTCAACTGGTTCGCCTCCTGTGGCTACAGTTTCATTTAATATGCTCTAGCCAGGCCTGCCCGCCTTTCCGTTACAGGCTCAGACTGGGCGCGGTCCTGCGGGCTTGCCAGCGGCGAAGGGTGGGGTTGAAGTCCCGGGCGTCATGGCGGGTTTGAGGATCCATGTTTTCATGAACGCTTGCTTGGCCCGGCCGGCCGGGTTCCTCAACCCTTCATCGCATCTAACAGCGGCGGTCCGTCGCGGTTGCCGTCAGCGCGCCTCGCCGCCGGCGTCGCTGAGTTTGCGGCCGTTCGACCCCACTTGCCGCCATGAGCCACGTTGCCCAATCATTTATCACGACGCCACGAGGCATATCGCGGGTCTGGTGCGGAGTGTTTCTGATCGGCCTACCCTTTTTAGGGTTGCTCGGTTGGATTCTTGATCCGTCTGCGTTGGAGTGGCACGTCACCGGTATCGCTCGTCTCGTGACGCTTGCCCTCTTGTCCGTGCTCGGCTTTGCCTCGATCTTGGCAGGTATTTACTACGTGTTTTTTGAGAGGTTGGTCAGGCTTGATCCAGAGGGTGGTTGTGTCACAGCTGAAATTCAGGTCTGGGGCATGACCATTCACCGGCGAGCATGGAACTTGTCAGAGTTTCGGCACATTGAGGTGCGGCATCGGCCCCACGGTGACGGGCCGTCAGATACGTTTCAGACCGATATCGGTATCAGGCACTCGTCTGGTTTTGTGCTTTGGTTGCGCGGCTATTGGTCGTCAGCCACGAGCCCGTCCAGTGACGCCCGGGCTTTTACACGGGAGTTGAGAGATACAACTGGAATATTGTATGATAAAAAATTGGCGGTTCTTTTGAGCCTCAGTAGAGGCGAGACAGGCGACACGCTTTGATTCGGTGTCGACCGCACAGTTCGTGCTTTCGGCTTTCGCGCTTCCGAGTTCACTTCGGCAATCCAATTTTCCAATTCCGATCGAGGCCGGCCGCTTCTCCGGAAGTCCACTGCACCAGCAACGGCTGCTTCGCCGCATCAAGCCATCGGACGACGATCTCGAGGTCTTCCGCCTTCATCGCGGTGCAGCCGGAAGTCGTTGCACCCGGCTCCTTCCAGATATGCAGGAAGATGCACGAACCGCCGCCGGCGACGCGCGGGCTCTGGTTGTGCGCGACCACGACTCCGAGGCGGTAGAGGTCGTCGTCCCGCTTCATTAGCTCCGCACTTTTCCAAGGCGCCCCGCCCTTCGGCTCGGGCAGGATGCGGTTGTAGTCGGCTGAGGCGGCGTCATCGACGCAGCGCAGCGACTCCGTGCACTGCTCATAGGAAATCTTCAGCGCCTTCATCGTGTTCGTCGGAGCGTAGCCGAAGGCGTTCATCAAACTGAAAACGCCGGCCGGGCTGCGGCCATCGCCTTCCTTCTTGAGCCCTCCGTCGGTCGCCTGGGGAACAACGTGACGGCCGGTTCCCCACGCCAGGCCCGTTCTTCCAATGGAGACTGGGATCGCCGGTCCCGTTTTCCTCCAGGCTTCGATCAATACACCGCGGTCGAAGCGCTGGAGCTGGCCGGTCGTGCTGTTCCACGTCGGCACCGTGACCACGAGCAACTGCCTGGATTCCGCTGCGACATCGGCGGCTGAAACATCGGATGGAATGGCCAGGCTCATCAGGAAAATGGCGAACGAGAGCAAAAGTCTCATGGATAATTTTTCCGAGCCGGACGACAGCCTGTCAACGGACGGTTCGATCACCGGCTTTTCAGATCCGCAGAAAAATCTTCCGCCGCCACATCCAGTAGAGGATCAGCCAAAGCACGGCCAGCAGCGCTCCTCCTCGCAATAGCGGTTCATAGGCCGCTCCGAAACTTTTGAAGAGACCATCCGGCAGATGGGTCCGGATGGCGCCGCCGAGGAAGCCGGAGAACAGATGTTCCATCGAGTAGGCCGCAATGGAATTCATCCCCACCACCATCAGGGGAAACGTCCACGCCTTCCATCCGCGCCAGTCGGTCACCGTGTAGAAAAAGGCGAGGAACAAGCAGGACCAGCCACCGCTGAAGAGCGCCCAGCTCGGCGTCCAGATGCGCTTCACCACCGGACACAGTCCCGCCGCCCCGAGCAGCCAGCCCGCACCCAGCAGCGCCAGACCCGCGATCCCCAGCCAGCGCACTTTGGCGGCCGGAGACGTGTCGCTCTTCAGCACACCGCCCGCGATCAAGCCCAGGATCATCGTCCCCAGCGTCGGAATGAAACTGAGCGTGAGATAGCCACCGCCATTCGCGACGAAGGGTTTCACACGCGGAAACAGGTTCATGAACCATTGGTCGAAGGCCGAGGCGGCGTTGGCGTTCTTCTGCCAATGCGCGGCGAACCCGGTCAGGCCATGATCCTTGAGAAACTCCGATCCCACACCCACGGCCGCGTAGTCGAAGTCCGCGCCGGGCAAAGGATGCATCGCGAAGAAGAGCCAATACCCCGATAGCACCAGGCCCAGCGCGATCCATTGATCCCGCACCGGCCGGAAGCCGAGAAAGAAAAGGAACACGTAGCCGAGACCGATCTGCGTCAGAGTGTCCTCGAAGGTGAAGTTGGTCATCGGCTTCCCGGTCGACCGGAGGAAGATCCCCAGACCAATGAGCAACAGCGCGCGCATGACCGCATGGGCAGCCAGGCCCGCCATCCCCTGCCCTCGCGCCCTCCGGCTCGCGATGGAGAACGGCAGCGCCACCCCGACCAGAAACGAAAACGAAGGCTGGATCATGTCGTGGAGCGAACATCCGATCCACTCCACATGGCTCTGGTGAAAGGCCAGCACACTCCAGAAACCCGAATCCGGCAAAGCCCGCGCCACCGTCGAAAGCCTCAGCACCTCCCCCATCATCAGCAGCATCACAAAGCCCCGGTAGGAATCGATCGAGACCAGTCGATTGGATGCGGGAGGAGAAGAAGTTGCGCCGGGATTCATGCCGACAGCGTGCCGAAACACCGGACGGACTCAAGAACACCTACGACCCGAGGCGGAGCTTGATGGAGCGGTAGGTGAGCAATGCCGCGATGGCGAGGAGACAGATGACCAGCAAGCCGCGGAACCCCATCGATGCGCCGGCCACCACACCGAGCGACCCCTCCTGTGCAGCTTCCCTGACCGGCGTTTCGGAAGTCGTAGTGGCAGGGGGCACATCTTGTGACGGTGCTGGCACGCGTGGGGTTTTGCCTGCCACCGCGATTCCGATCACCGGCTTTCCGACATCGAACTGCCTGCCTCCGTTCTCCTGATGTTTTTTTAATGCCACGTCCCCCGCCTTGACCATTTCGGGACTGTATATCGGACTTCTATTCGTCAGAGATACAATTCTAGAATTGGGATATGCCGCCAGAGTGTTTGCGACAAATTCTTTAAGGCCCGGACTTAGAACACCAACCAAAGGTAGGTCGCCGTCACCGTTAGTCGTTATCAAATAGATCGCCACCTTAGTTTCCAAATAATTTGTAAACCCAGCACCCTCCGTCATGCTCACCGAGTCTCGGCATAACCTGTCAAACGCTGCAACCTGCTCCCGCGTGACTGCGTGCGGCATCGCATCACCACCGGAACTGCCAAATCCGAAAACAACTCTTCCCGCTCTGCCCACTGAAAGATGCCAATCGGTCCCGAAACGGACCTCATATTGAACAACAGAGCTGTAATCCGGCAGCTCATTCGCAAAACAAATTGCTCGCGGCAATAATAATTGAATCGCCAGTAAATATTGGATGAAAACTCTCATTGAGAACTCCAGCGCCATGCGTCTCATTCGCCGAGGTTCCTCTTCAACAGAGCCCGCAGTCCGGACGGGTCGAGGACGGTGATGTGGCGGCCTTTGACGGAAACGAGTTTCAATTCGCGAAAGCGCGCCAGTGTCCTCGAGAACGTTTCACCCACCGTCCCCAACTCGGCCGCAAGGACGCGCTTGGTTCCCTTCAGCTCGACCATGACCGGTTTCGCCGAGGAGGCATCCGGGCATCGTTTGACCAGCCAGTTGGCGAGCCGGGTTTCGACGTCCTTCAACGTCAGGTCCTCCAGCTGCCCCACCAGCACGCGCAGATGGCCGCTCATGGCGCCGAGCATCCGCAGCGCGAGTTCGGGCTGTTTCCGCAGCAACGCGATGAACCCCGTCTTCTGGATCAACAGGACCAGGGAATCCTCCGTCGCCCGACCGTCCGCGGGATAACCGCGCTCGGTCGCAAGCGTGGCTTCGGCGAAGGATTCGCCCGTGCGGAAGACGTGGATGACCTGCTCCTTACCAGCTGCGTTGACGCGGTGGACGTTGATGGCGCCCTTCTGCACGATGTAGAACCCGCCGGAGACATCGCCCTCGTGGAAAAGATAGCCGCCCTTCTCCAGCGTCTTCGTGATCGCCAGCGCCGCGATGGCGGCGATGTCGGACGGCGGCAGTCCCACGAAGAGCTGGCAGGACCGGAGCGTGTTCGTGAGCACGGCATTCCTGAGATCGGTCATTGGCTGGGACATGTGTGGAGACTACGGAGAGGGTTTCCAGAAAGACACGAGCCAATCGCTGCCTTCACCGCGTTCCACCTTCGACTCGAATCCCTCGCTCCCGAGGATCTCGATCAGCGGCGACGGGAGAAAGGGCGCCACGACAATCAAACCCTCGCCCGGCTTGAGCGCATCCGCCCGCCGCCGGATCTCGGGGAACGGCTCGATGCCCTTGGCCAGGAAAGGCCGGACATCGATGCGCTTGAACTGGTCACGGGGTGGCATGGCTGGGGGAAGTCTTGGAGGAGCGGGTGCGATGGGAAAAGACCGGCGTGGAATTCATCTGGGGCGAGAAGACATCCGTCGCCAGAGGAATGAATTGATCTGGGTCAAGGCGCCCGCGCCCGCTACCTCCGATAAACACGGCACATGACTGCCACCCCAATCCTAACGGCCGAGACCGAAGGGGTCATCAACTTGGGCGCGGCCGACGCCTTCAGAACCGACGCGATCGTCAGCCGCACGCTGGTGAAGACGCCCGAACTGCGGGTCGTGCAGTTCCACTTCGACGCCGGACAGGAACTGACCGAACACACGTCGCCGCACCGGGCTCTTGTGCAGATCCTGACCGGCGCCTGCGAGTTCAAGCTCGGCACGACATGGCACGCGCTCGTCGCCGGGGACCTCGTCCATATGCCTCCCTTGCTTCCGCACGCAGTCCGCGCGACCGTGCCAATGAGCTTCCTCTTGTCAGTTTGCGGGCAAAAGCAGCCAGGGATTTGCGGGTGAAAAGCAGCCACTTTTGAGGTGAGGGATTCGTCCCGTGGGTTCCCGAGAGGGAACAGCATGGGGGCGATGAACCGACTCAAAGTGAACGAACGCACCTCGA
>JBBRDN010000243.1:0-5454 GCA_038203875.1 Verrucomicrobiota bacterium | reverse complement strand
GTGCGGAAGATTGTTTTAGAGAAAAACCGCCACAGAACCGGACACCAAGACCAAAGAGGCGTATGGACAGCTCCTGAACAAAAAGCATCTGAAGGAAACAGGTCGAATTCCAATTCGATTGATCAAGGATTTCGGCAGAAGGTTCAGCTGATTTGAACACAATCACCTGAACTGCGAGGCAGGAGCGCGCCAAAATGGCTCCAGAGGTAGGACTCGGGTCGATGAGCCCCTCAATTCATTGGGAAATTCGCAGGTCCCTCCGGCCAGTTCAAGGCTACAGCCCACTGCGCCGCTTAAATCCGCTTAACGCCTCATAACGCCGACTGCAAAGTTTACTACACACCCCGTCGGTCCAAAGGGGCTTGCGAAGGCGGGATCCATGACCAAGAAGAATGACCTGATTTGGGCAGTTGTTCGAGGCCCATGTCGTCGATGATGACATGGCGCGGTTCACCCGTGTCAGACAACCTTGATCTTCGACAGATCCTCCTTCGGCCTGGGCCAGTTCATCTTCAGGCCTTCCATGGCCCGGACCGTCGTTTGGGCGATGATGAAGTCGCGATACCAGTTGCGGTCCGCCGGAACGAGGTTCCACCGGGCCTGCCTGTGGCTGGTGGCGTTGAGCATGTCCTCATAGGCCAGGATGTAGTCGTCCCAGCGCTGGCGGGTCAGGAGGTCCGCTTTGGAGAACTTCCAGTTCTTCTGAGGGTTGGCGAGGCGCTCACGGAAGCGTTCCGCCTGCTCCTTCTTCCCGAGATGGAGATAGAACTTGAGCAGCACGACCTTGTTTTCCACCAGCATCCTCTCGAAGGCGACAATCTGTCCATAACGGCGGAGCCAGACCGGGCGGGGGACGATCTTCAGCACGCGCTCGGCCAGGACGGCCTCGTAATGGGACCGGTTGAAGACGCCGATGTTTCCATAACGCGGCATCGCCTTGTGGTGCCGCCAGAGAAAATCGTGGGCGCGCTCCTCGTCGGAAGGGACCTTGAAATTGGCGGTTTCGATCCCCGTCGGATTGACGCACTCCAGGACGCGGCGAACGGAACCATCCTTCCCGCTGGCGTCCATGCCCTGGAACATAAGCAGGACCGAATGCTTGGAATTGGCGTAGAGCAGCTGCTGGAGGTCGCCGATCCGTTCGCCGTATCGGGCCGTCTTTTCCTTCGTCTTCTTGTCGAGGCCTCCGCAGTAGCCGGAATCGAAATCTTTGAGACGGATCTTGCCCTGCATGACGGTCGGTTGGCTGTTCACGTCCGAACCCAAGCACGGGCCGGCTGATTGATCAATGTGGGGGCCGCGGCGGCGGATTGACCTGACCCCGTGGACTGGCCCAAAGCCCGGATCCTCCCGCTTAAATCCGCTGCGTAAACGGCGTCGACTACGCCTTTGCAACCTGGGCAATCAACCGGTGCCACGCGTGACGCTTACGCAGGAGAGGCAGGCCCCGCGTTTGGGCCCGCAGCGAAGGTTCGGAGGCGAAGGCGGCTCTCAACCCGCTCGCAGAGCAACAGCACGCGTTGAGCAAATTCACCTCGTCAAGCCACCGGCTTTGTCGGCGGTTGATGACTGTATGGTTGGATCGCGAACGGCCGGATTTCCGCCATTCTGCAAATCTGCCGTGCGCATAATCCCGAGTATTTTTTTAGGGTTTCGAAGGCGCAAAGCCGCGTGACGGTTCCTTTGTTCCAACTGGCACAGGCGGAAGCTTGGGCCCGAACAGGCGACCGGCCAGGGTAAAGGATTCCGGCGGCATTCCCAGCGCCTGCTTGAGAAGGGCATCGCGGAGGAACAGGTTCTCCTCGGACATCAGGCGCACGAGCGTGATTGGGTGGAGTCGATTCCAGAACACCAGCGCGTTGGACGGAAAGGGCCAGTCGCTCGCGTGCAGCATTCGTGGCAAGGCCTCCGGTGTGTCCACGATCGCCGGGACGTTGCGCCAGCGAAACATGGATGCCAGCACGGCCATGTCCGCATAGAGTTTAGGATGACGAGCCATCATCGCTGTCAGGTCTTGGAAATGGTCTTCAGAAGGGGGATCGAAGAATGAACGGGTGCCCGCATGCGCGGCGATGACGGTGCAGCCTTCTTCCAGCGCAAGCTCCAGGTGCCGAGGATCACCCAGTGAAGAACTCGTGATCGGTGCGGAGTGTTCCGCTCCGGTATGGACAATGACGCAGACGCCGTTCCGTGCGCATTTGCGGTAGAACTCGCGAAACTTTGGATTCGCGGGATCCACTCCCTGGGTGGGGGGATGGATCTTGAGGACCTTGGCGCCTCGCCCGATGCAATAGTCCAATTCCGCTTCCCAGTCTTTCCGCTGCGGGTTGATCGAGGGGCAGGGAATGAATAAATCCGGGTAACGGTCGACCACTCGGAACAGGTGTTTATTCGGCACATAGACCGTTGAATTCACCCAGTCGGGGTTTCCGTCTTCGTCGTAACGACAGTCTTGAGCCAGAAGAACCGCCCGAAATGACGCGATCGCCTTGCGCGCCGCCTGAAGCTGGTTCACCAAGGCCTGAACATAGGCTTCGTCGAGATCTCCCTGAGCCGGCAACTTCAACAGCCGCGTAAGTATCCCGTAGGTTGAATTGGCAATTTGCGATGGGGAGAGACCGCTGGTCTCCTTGTGTTTCGGCGGCCATCCTTGATCGCCAAACAGGTGTGCATGGCCATCAACCGTGCCGACAAGTGGCTGGGAAGTTGGCCGGGTCACGATGAGAAGGATCCCAGCCAGCACGCCCACGGTTCCAAGACCGATTAAAACTCCCTTTACCTTCACTGCGTGGGCAAGGCGCTTGAAGGCGATGAAGGCCATGACCTGCAAGCATGCTCCCAGTATTGTTGCAACCAGTAGAAAACCCGTCATACCGGAAAGCATTTCTGACGAGCCCCAGATCGAGGCCGCGAGCACGACGCCCATTGATGTCGGCAATCCGATGGTTGCGAGCCACAACAATCCGGCAATGGCGAAGAACTCGTTGACTCCAAAATTGGAGCCCACGCCCAGCGCCGCCAAGTCCACCAACGAGACCAGGCTAGCGAGAAGTGCCAATGCTACCGGATTGTGCAATCGTTTCACGGTTTCGAACAAACGCGTCACGGCCAACGGGTCAGAAAAGATTTTGCAAGCCCGATGGCCCCACGGACCGTATCGGATCCGTGGTTTTAGAGGACTACGTCAGTCGGGAACAATTCCTTTCACGGAACAGCCGGGCTTCGGCCCGGCAGGTTCGGCCCCACGAGCAGGATGGTGTCTCGGTCACCCACCGCCACGAATCGACCGTGCGCGTGAGCGACGTCAAAAAAATTGGCCTCGCCGGACGGCAGCGTCCGCCACTCGCGCGCATCGCGGGAAGCCAGCAGACAGCCATTCCAACCCACGGCCAGAAAGACGCCGCCGCCGAACGCGACCGCCTGGAGAGATTCCTCCGTGCCGGACTCGCGCGGAGTCCAGTTTTCTCCGTCCGGCGAACTGAGAATCGCGCCGTGGCTGCCCACCGCCACCCAAGTGTCGTCTCCGTGGGCCAGGCCGTGAAGGAGGCGGTCGGTTCCTGAATCGCGGCGGGTCCACTGTTGGCCGTCTGGAGAACCAAGAATGGCACCGTGGGCACCCACCGCCACAAACCTGTCCTGGGCGTAACGAACACAGAGCAGGGAAGCGGGGAGAGTGGTCCCGCAGTTTGTCCAGGTGGTGGCGTCGGATGAAACCTTGATGGTTCCGGCATCTCCGACCACCACGAACAGGCCGTGGCCAAAAGCGGCACTGCGCACCATCCCTCCCGGACTCCTCCGCTGGTCCCACTGGATGCCGTCCCGGGAAACCAGGGTGATGCTGCAATGCGTGAGGGCCAAAAAACTTCCGTTGCCAGCCATGACATTCTGGAAACAAATCTCCGCCTTCGCCTCCTGCCGCTGCCACGCCAGCCCGTCTTCCGACCTCAGAATCGTGTTCCTTGATCCAACGGCGACAATGTTGCGGCCATCCCAGGTGATGCTCGACAACCCGCTACCCACCACAGACGGATGGGTGATCTTGATCTGTTGCTGGAACAAGGGCGGGCGTGTTTGCGCGCCAGCCCCGGCACAGTGCATCAAGAGCAGCACAAGCAGCGCGCAACCACTTCCGCGCGAGAGTTCTGTCACCAACGAATATGTTTTTGCCTTCACGAGCATCCTTTCCGGGAGCGACCTGCTGCCCAAGACAGTTTTTGTTTCCACCCCTTGCTAAAGAAAGTGGCCGGAGAGGTAACAGGAAACGTGACGGAGTTTTTCGGACCCGAAGAGGCTTAGTCGATGCTCCAAATTTTAATGATGTCGTCCGTCCCGCCGGAGGCGATGCGCTTTCCGTCGGGACTGAATGCGACGGCGTAAACTTTCATTCCGTGCCGACCTAGCGTCAGAATTTCTCGACCGGTTTCTACGTTCCATAGTTTCACGTCGAATGGACCGCTTTCTCCAAAGGGTCCGACCGCCGCGACCAGACGTTTGCCGTCGGGACTCAGCGCCACGCTATAAACACAGCTGCGAAGGTTTGTCACCGAGAGCACTTCTTGCCCGCTTCGAGTATCCCAAACTTTGATTTCACCGCGATCCGTAATGAGCTTGTCTACCGCAGCGTAAAAGCCGCCGCCGGCCGCGTATCTCAGCCCATCTCTGTTGAACGAGATGCTATAAAGGCAATGGCTCTGCGGATGAATTTGGATCGCTTTACCGGTGTCCACTTCCCATAGCCGAGCTTCGCCAGGCCCACCTTTTTGCAAAGGACCCCAACTGCCGCTGGCGGACGCGACGTAACGTCCATCCGGGCTGAAAGCCACATCCCAGACAGGATTGGTATGGCCTGTGAGCGTCTGAACCACTTTTCCGGTGGTGGCATCGCACAACTTAACAGCCCCCGGTCCCAAGGTGCCCGTGCCTATAGCAAGCGCTTTTCGATTGGGGCTGAACGAAACACCATAGGGACCGTAGGGCGATCCAACCCAGCTCTCCACTTCGTTCCCGACAATCAGGAGTTCCAAGACGTTTCTGGAATCAAGAATGCTTCGGCCATTGGCGATGTATTTTCCGTCCGAGCTGAACGCGGGTTTGCCCTGCCTAGTGCGGCCACCAGTTCCGGCCAACAATTTCCCATCCAGCGTTGACCAGATGGAACTTCCCGACGTGAGCAACTTTCCGTCGGGACTGAATGCCAGACCTGCGCTCGGCCCTTTTATGATCATCGGGTTTCTGGCAGTGAGATTCCACAGCTTCACCGAAGCATCATCACTGCCTGAAACCAAAAGCTCACCACCGGGATGAAAGGCCAGCGTTCGCACGGCGTTGGAATGTCCGAAATAGCTTCCCCGCACCTCGCCCGATTCCACCTCCCACACGACGAGCATTCGGTCAGCACCCCCTGAAGCCAACCGTGAGGAATCGGGGGCGAAAGCCAGACACAGGACTGGGCCG
>JBBRDN010000242.1:0-5542 GCA_038203875.1 Verrucomicrobiota bacterium | reverse complement strand
ATGCGTTTAGGATTCCGTCGCCGTCGAAGTCGCCGAGATTGCCGACGGCTTGGCCGCTGTAGGGTGTGATCGGGCCGTTGAAGTATTGTCCGGCGAACAACGTGTCCTTCCAGATGCTCAGCGAATTGAGCGGCACGTCGTAGATGAACGCACGGCCCGGGGTCCAGGGGAGGGCGCGCAGTTCACCCGGCGCGCCGATGACGAGCGTGCGGCCGTCGAGCGCGACAGCCGCGCCGAAATCCCAAGTATGCGTGCGGTTGGTGTTTGGCGGATTGAATTGTTGCACCAAGCCCCACTGGTCCAGCCCGCCGGCGTTGCGATGGTGGAGCGTGACCGGTTGGGGGAATTCCGTAATTTGATTAAATTTGTCCCGCTCGTAGTGGATGAAATCGCCGCCCGCCACCCAGTCGCCGCTCACGGCCACCGTTCTCCCGCCACCCACATTCGCGACCTTGCCCCAATGATTTAATCCACCGGCGTGGCGTTGGAAGACGGAGGCACTTCCGCCGTAGAAGCTCGCCGAGCCGTCGCCGTTGTCTTCCTCGGGAAACCACGTTCCCACCGCCACGGTGTCGCCATCCAGGGACACGCAGACACCGAACCGCGGCGAGTCGCCCTCGACCGAAGCGACATTCGGGTCGGTAAAGGAGGTCGCGAGGACCCAGTTGCCAACTCCGCCCCGGTCCCGCTCGAAAACGGAAACTGTCCCGGCCTTGCCCGAGAAGAGATCGGAGTCATCGGGCGCGCCCACCACGGCGGTCGTGTCCGAGAGATCCACCGATGCGCCAAAGCCCCGGGCGTTGCTCGATTTTCCCCTTTCCCGGGTCCAACTGGTTTGAATGAATCCCGGCCCAATGAATTCGGTGTGCTCATTCGTGCGCACAAAGAACACCACGGAACCACGGACTCCCGGCGTGGTTGATCCGTTCGCGGTCACCGCGACGCGCTGGCCGTGGATGGCAAGCGCATTGCCGAAGTTCAAGTCGTCGGAGTATCCCACCAGTGGACCGAGATAGGTAACCTGCCCGTCCGTTTGGAGTTCGAAGGTATACACGCCCACCGTGGAACTGACGACGAACACACGGTCAGAGATGTCCACGACCCGGCCGAAGGCATCCCGACCGTAAATACCAAGCAAGTTAGGTCGCAATACTTTGTTCACCACGTTCCAGGCGCCGTTCGCGCCATCATGGCGGCGCAACACATAAACCTGGCCGGCATCGGATGGGCCTTCATCGTCAATGTCGTAGTCACGCGTCGAGCCGATCACCATCCAGTCGCCGCTCACGGCGGCTGAACTGCCGATGCGATGACTGCTGTCGTCGGGCACTTCGTGCAGGAGCGTCCACGTCGCGCCCTGCCGTTCGAAGAGCGTCACGGCGCCGGAATTGCCTGCGGCCAGACCATCCACCTTGGGTGCGCCGACGAAAATATTGTCATGGTCCAACGCCACGGAACTGCCGAAGCGATCGCCCGCTTCGTTGCAGGAATCGAGCAGCTTCGCGGTGTAACGCCAGTCCCCCGCGCCGCCGTTGACGCGCGAATAGACGAACGCCGCGCCGCTGGCGGTTCCGCCGGGTGCGCCAATGACGGCGGTGTGTTCATCAAGGGCGATGGCGCTGCCAAACTGCGCGATGCTCGTGGTCGAAACGGGGGCTTCAATTACGGCCACCTGCTCCCACGGATCACCGGCGGTGTGGTTGCGACGAAAGACCCGCACGCGGCCGCTCCGGGCCGGCGGGCCGGCGTCGATCACTTCTCCGGGCGCACCGACGAACGCCCAGCCGCGATCAATCGCGACAATCGTGCCCGCGTGCCCACCGGCGACGAAACTGCCGGGGTCGGCTTCCTCGATCCATTCCGACCCCGACGCCGTTTCCGTGCGGCGATAGATGTAGGCTTCGCCCGACTGCGCCCCGTTCACACTCGCGTCCGGTGCGCCGACGATGAGGTTGTCCGCCTCATCCAAATCGAGCGCGGCCCCGAAGCGACCGTCGTTGGCGTGGGGAAGAAGCGTTTGCAGCACTGGCCAGGCGTTGTTAGTTCCGCGCTGGAAGAGATGCGCGCGGCCCGCGCCCGCGAACGGCGAACCGGCAGCGAGCGTCGAGCCGTTGAAACTCACGGCCGAACCAAATCGCCAGCCCGGCGCGGCCGATGGCGCACCGAGGACGGTTTCAGCCGCCCAAACATCCGCAGCTTCCGAGGTGCGCTTCCAGACCCAGACCGTGCCGGACGCAAAATTGCGTCCCGGCGCACCCGCGACGATGAGGCCATCTCTCACCGCGACACTTTCGCCGAGCCGACCATTCGCTTGCGGCGCTTCGTTGACGATGACGGAGGCGAGCGTCCAGCCATGCGCGATGCTGGAACCGCTCACGGGCAGACCGCTCAGACGGCGAAAGACATGAACCGCACCGGAGTCCGCGAAGCCGCCCACATCGAAACCGGGCGCGCCGACGACGAGCAGGTCGTCGCTCACGGCGATGCTGGTGCCGGCGAGGTCATTGCTCGCGAGGAGCGGGCTGACCGTGAACCGCTGCGTGGCGGTCCACGTTCCGCCGATTCGTCGCAGCGCGACACCCACTCCGTAGTTGAAAATTCCGCCGCCGTAGTTGTCGTTCGTAGAGGTGACGACCATCAGGCCGCCTGCGATGACGGCGTTCGCGATCCCGCGCAGGTTGAGGGCGGCGGCGGGTGAGGCTTCGGTCCGTTTCCAATTGAGCGCGGGGTTGCCGCCCGCGTCGCCCTGATGCTCGAAACGATAGACCGCTTTGAGTCCAGGTGACGAGGGGTTCGCACCGCCGCCGACGATGAGCGTGCCCCGGTCGAGACTGAGAACGCTGCCGAAATTTCCGCCACCGCCAACCGAGCCTTCGAATGGGCCGGTCGGATTCAGGATGCCTTGATCCCACTGCTCCGTGTTGAAGCCTCCTTGATAAATACTGCGGCGCTCGAACGCCACCACCGCGCCAGCGCCCGGCGCGGCCACGGCCAGTTGATTGCCGGAAAGCGCGACCCGCTCGCCAAAACCACGCAAACCGCCGAACGGTCCCGGTTGATCGGGCGCGGGCAGCTCATGGAAATTCACCCCGGGCGAATACGGGCTGGTGTCATACACGAAGACCGAGCCGTTTGTGTTCGACGGCAAGGTGAAATAACCAGGTGCGCCCACGGCGAGGCGGTTGCCATCCAGCGCCACCGCACGCCCGAAGCGCGCGGTCGCCACGAACAGCGTCGGCTGGTAAGTGCGAACCAGTCCCCAGGCGTTCGCGCCCCCGAGGTCGCGCTCCTGCAGAAAGACCTTGCCGGTTTTGAGTGGAGACGGCCCGCCCTCGGACCAGGCCAGCGGAGAACCAATCGCGAGCCGGGAGCGGGAGGCATTCACGCTGATGGCATAGCCGAAGTAGTTCGTCGGGTTGACGGCCGTATTGGGATCCGAATCCTTGAGGGTCGTGCTCCGCGTCCACACGGAATTGTTCGTCGGGCTGGGTTGAAAAACGTGAACGACGTCCTCGAGCACATCACCGCCGTTGACGAACGCGAGCCGATGCGCGCTGACCGCGAGCACGCCGCCACCGAGTGACAACGCGCGCCCGAACTCGCCGGGGTTGTATGGATTCGGCGACTCGATTTTCTGGAGCAACAACCAACCCTCTTCGCAATTGTTGGTGCGGACGAAGAGGTAGACCACGCCGGCATTCGGCACCGGGCCCACCTGATGTTTGGGCGCGCCGATGGCGATGAGATTCCCGTAGGCCGCGACCGTGACGCCGAACAAATCGCCCGCCACGAGTTCCGGATGATTGATCCGTTCGCTCGCCAGCGAGATGACGGGATCAATGGTCACCGGGAACTTCGCGCCCGTGGTGTCCACGGCGAGAGTCAATTGATGGGTAGCAGCCGACGCGAGGAGGTTCGACTCCCCATTCACCTCGATCCACGACTG
Organism: Verrucomicrobiota bacterium; assembly: GCA_038203875.1. Lineage (GTDB taxonomy): Bacteria > Verrucomicrobiota > Verrucomicrobiia > Limisphaerales > CANJSG01 > CANJSG01. The sequence continues at coordinate 1,596 of JBBRDN010000242.1, read as the reverse complement.
TAGCTTCTTCCCGTCCGCGTCGAAGGCGTGCAGGCCATCATAATGCAACTGCGCGTCGCCGTTGGCATCCACGAAATCCACGCCATCGGCATCGGGGCGAAGCAGCGGTCGCAACTCCGTGGTGACGCGCAATGGCATCCGGCGCACCGTCTCGCCGCTGGCGGTATCGAGCGTGAAGCCTTGCTCAATGCCCAACTCACAGTTCTCGAACCACTCCGTCACGCCCGCACCGCGCGTAGGTGGCGCGCTCCCGTTCCGCTTTCGGTGCAAGTTTTCCGCATCAGGTGGCACCATCCGCCACGACCAGTTCGTCGCGCCCGACCACGGCCGCACCGTCCGCGATGAAATCAAACTCCTGCCCGCGCACGGAGGCGACGAGTCGGGGCGACCCATTGCTCGTGTTCCCCGCGTAAGCGAACCACCGCTGCGCCGTGCGGATTTGTTCATAGATGTCGGCGGATACAGGCGCGGCCACCGTCGAGGCTTTCCCGATCGACGGTTTGGCGGAAATAGACGGCGCTGGAGTCGCGAGCGGATCGATCTGTTTCATGGCGGCCACGGCGGGCGCGGGGTCCGCCTGGGACACAGGCAGTTCACTGGCGACGTTCTTGGGACGCGGCGGAGACTTGGTCGTGGATGGCATCCACAACAGGGCGATGAAAACGGTGACACCGGCCAGGAGGCAGGAGGTTAGGGAGAAATTATTTCTCATGGGACGTGACCTGTTTGATTTTCAATCTGGTGGATGATCCGATCTGGTCGGCGCTAGGCCGGGAAAGTTGCCCGCGATTCGTTCGAGCCGTCTCTTCGGTTTCCGGATTTCCTCCTCCTTCGACCGCAGACTTTCCTCCAGCCTCTGGTTCAACCCTTGGATCGCGGCTAGCGCCACGCCATGAAGGTCGGCGTCGTTGAATCGGCACTCGTAGGGGAAGGCGGTGGTTTGGGCCATGGCCGACGGCGCGGCGCTGAGGACGACGGCTGAAATTACGATGATCCGTTTCAGGGGGGTCATGGCGGGAAAATGGTTCCTACACCTGGGGATTATGGACGGAGGCTTACGAGTTCGCCCGGATTCTCAAGCCCAGATCTTTGGCAGGGCAACGCTGCGGTTTGGCGGGAGGCGGTGCCACGCGGGCGTCACCCTGCTGCCGCAAACCAACGTCGGCCCATCGATGGACGTTTTTTGATGCCCTCCTAAGCCCAACTCCTCGGTCGGAGGGCGGGGCAGGGCAACCCCGCCGAAGATTCTCAGTTTTCGTGGCTCAGGTTGGTGAGGTCAGGTCAGGAGCGGACAAAAGGAAAGACGGCGGAGTAGCTTAATGATTGTGAAACCTTCCGCCTCAGTGGGGCGTCCTGTTTAGGTGTGCCAGTGAAACGCCTACGTGGTCTTCGCCGCCGACTCTCCGCAGGGGCCGAGGCTATTGCCACGTCCCGGGGGACTCTTGTCTGATGACCCGCCGTTCGTATATCCTGGTGCCGTTTCTGATCGCGGCACTGGTTGCGTTCGCCGCTCGCGCGGTTGAGAGCACCAACCTTCCGTTTGCTGTCGAGACTGCCATTCGGGATTTGTCCAAGGGTGGCAGCGTCGACGACATC
>JBBRDN010000241.1:0-5572 GCA_038203875.1 Verrucomicrobiota bacterium | reverse complement strand
GGCTTCCGACACCTGGATCTTCTCCGGGGTGCCATGGGATTCCATGCGGCTGGCCGTGTTCACGGTGTCGCCCCAGAGATCGTAGATGAACTTCTTGGTCCCGATGATGCCCGCGATGACCGGTCCGCTGTGCATGCCGATGCGGAGCCGCCAGTTGGTGTCGTTCTCGCGGTTGAGCCGCGTGATCGAGGACTGCATCTCCAGGGCCATGTGGGCGCAGGCTTCGGCGTGGTCCGACCGCGAAATGGGCAGGCCGCCGACGGCCATGTAGGAGTCTCCGATGGTCTTGATCTTTTCGAGGCCGTAGAGCTCCGCGAGCCGGTCGAATTCGGAGAAGATCATGTTCAACCAGCGCACGATCTCGGCAGGAGAACTCCGGGCGGATTCCGACGTGAACTCGACAAGGTCGGCGAAGAGGACGGTGACCGCGGGAAACGCGTCGACGATGCTGTTGTGTCCCTGCTTCAGACGGTCGGCGACGGGCTTGGGAAGGACGTTCAGGAGGAGCGCCTCGGCTTTCGCCTGCTCGAGCTGCAGGTCCTGCATCATCGCGCGGTCATGGTCGCGGAAGCGTTTCTTCTCCAGCGACGAATCGATGCGGGCGCGGAGCAGGACGTTGTTGAAGGGCTTGGGGAGAAAGTCTTCGGCACCACGCTCGATCGCGGCGATCACCCGGTCGCTCTGTTCCTCGCCTGACAGCATCACGACCGGAATGTCCCTCAGGAGCTGATCCGCCTTCATCCTGCTCAGGACCTCGATTCCGTTCATGCCCGGCAGGTTGAAATCCAGGAGGACGACGTCGATGCCGCCCTTGTGCAGCGTAACCAGCGCTGTTTCACCGGAGTTGCTTGTCTGGACGGAATATCCCTGCGCAGTGAGGAGCTGTGAAAGGATTTCGGTGCCGAGCTCGTTGTCGTCGACGATCAGGAGCGAACCCTTGGTCGCTGCCATCGCGGCGTTCTCCATCTTGCGCGTGAGGGAGAGTTTGGCCGTGCTCCCGGCCAACGCACTGGGCGTCGCGGCCGTCGTATCGAGAATCAGCAGGAGATGGTGCGCGGCGTCCCGGATCCGATCCACGCTTTCGGCGGAAGGACCCGAGGCGGCCGGATGGGCGATGTCTTCGGCGCATCGGATGATCTCCTCCAAAGGCACCCGGACCTGGTCACGGACCACGGCAAGGATGCGTTCCCGTGACGCATTCAGCTCGGCCGCCGCCGCCGAGATCTTCGAAAACAGTTGCAGCCCCTCCGGAGCCGGAGCAGGTGCTGCACTCATTTTTTCGGTCAACGACGCCATCGAGGGGCCTCATCCGGATGGACCGGATCCGACCCATGATGAGATCGGCGGGATGGATTCCCGTTTGAAGGGGATTGCAGGAGAACCGGACAGGGGTCGCCCGGTAAACGAAACAGGCCGCCCGGAGTGGGCGGCCTGTTCGTTGGAAAACCAATTGGAGTCGTCAGCCGATCAGATGAACTCGTTGATGATCGATTCGAGGTGCTCCTGGCGACCGGAGGTCAGGCCGGAGACTTCGCCGATCTTGAGGGCGTGTTTCTCGCAGTCGGCGAAACTGGCCTTGCCGGCCTCGATCTTCGCGCCGATGCCGCTGTCCCAGGTGCTATAGCGCTGTTTCACGAAGTCGCCGATGCGGCCGTCCTTGCGGATAGCAGCGGCGGCCTTCAAGCCGCGGGCGAAGGCATCCATGCCCGCGATGTGGGCGAGGAACAAGTCGTCCAGGTCGAAGCTTTCGCGGCGGACCTTGGCGTCGAAGTTCACGCCGCCGTGGGTGAGACCGCCATACTTCAACACGCGGAGCATGGTCTGCGTGGTGAGGTAGAGGTCGGTCGGGAACTGGTCGGTGTCCCAGCCGAGGAAGTAGTCGCCCATGTTTGCGTCGATGGAACCGAGCGCACCGGCGGCACCGGCGACTTCCATCTCATGCTCCATGCTCTTGCCGGCAAGCCAGGCGTGGTTCACTTCGAGGTTCAACTGGAAGTGCTCCAGCAGGCCGTATTCGCGGAGGAAGTTCAGGCACGCGGCGGCGTCGGAATCGTATTGGTGTTTGGTGGGTTCCTTCGGCTTGGGCTCGATGAAGAACGGTCCCTTCAGGCCGATCTTTTTCTTATAGTCGACGGCCATGTGCATGAAGCGACCAAGGTGGTCCATCTCGCGCTTCATGTCGGTGTTCAACAGCGTGGAGTAGCCCTCGCGGCCGCCCCAGAAAACGTAGCCGGCGCCGTCGAGTTCCTTGGTCCATTCCATCGCCTTCTTCACCTGCGCGGCGGCGTAGCAGAAGACGTCGGCGTTGCAGCTCGTGGCGGCACCGTGCATGTAGCGCGGATGGACGAAGTTCTGGGCGGTGCCCCAGAGCAGCTTGATGCCGGTGTCCGTCTGGAGCTTCTTCAGCTCGGTGGCGACGGCGTCGAAGTTCTTGTTCGATTCCGTCAACGTCTTGCCATGGGGGGCGACGTCGCGGTCATGCCAGCAGTAGAAGGGCGCGCCAATCTTGCTGGTGAACTCGAACATGGCGTGGGCGCGTTTGATCGCGTCCTTGACCGTGCCTTCGCCGGTTTGCCAAGGGCGGTTGGCCGTGCCCCAGCCAAACATGTCGCCGCCGCTGCCGCGCATCGTGTGCCAGTAGACCACGGCGAAGCGCATGTGCTCCTGCATGGACTTGGCCTCGACGAGCTCGGCGGGGTTGTAGTGTTTGAACGCGAGCGGGTTCTTGGAGTCCGCGCCTTCAAACTGGATCTTGGAAATCTTCGGGAAGTATTGGGGCATAAAAGTGCTGGTCGTTGGGTCGATTCGCGCGGGGGCGAGAAAAAGCCATAGGCGAAAGCCGCGCAAGCCTGTTGTCCCGGCTGCCGCTGGCCCGCAACCTCCAAACCAGCCATTGACTCCTTTCGCCGCCACCGGGAACGATGACTTCGCCGCCGTGGCTGCCGCGAATTGCGGGTGACGCGGGGGCTTCCCAACCTACGCTGAAATCTATGAGTCTGGATTCCCTCTACTCGAAGTTGACCATCAAAACGGGCGCCAAGATGGCGCTCATCGTCCTCGACGGCCTGGGCGACATCGCCACCATGCCCCAGGGCGAACTCACCCCGCTCGAAGCCGCCAAGACCCCCAACCTCGACAAGCTCGTGGCCGAGGGCGTTGCCCAGGGCCGCATGATCCCGGTCGCCCCCGGCATCACGCCGGGCTCCGGTCCCGGACATCTCGCGCTCTTCGGCTACGATCCGATCGAGTTTGAAGTCGGCCGCGGCGTCATCGAAACCCTCGGTCTCGGCATCGAGTTGAAGGCGGGAGACGTCGCCGCCCGGGCGAATTTCTGCACGCTCGACGCCAAGGGCATCGTCACAGATCGCCGCGCCGGCCGCATCGCCACGGAAGTCTGCGAGCGCCTGTGCAAGATTCTTTCCTCGAAGATCAAGAAAATCGGCACCACGCAGGTCTTCATCTATCCCGGGAAAGAACACCGCTTCGTCGTCGTCTTCCGCGGCGCCGGCCTCGAAGGCCCCGTGACCGACACGGATCCGAACCGCGAAGGTCTCCCTATCGCCACTGCCAAGCCGGTGCACGCGACGAATGCCAAGCAGAAGAAGGTCGCGAAGCTCATCGCCGACTTCTACAAGGCTGCTCTGCCATTGCTGGCGAAGGAAAAGCCGGCGAACGGGTTCCTCATGCGCGGCGCCGCCCATCAGCCCGACATCCCGACTTTCGAGGAGCGTTACATGATGAAGCCCGCCGCCATCGCCGTCTATCCGATGTATAAGGGTCTCTCGCAGCTCGTCGGCATGGTGAAAATCGAAGGCCCCCAGACCATCGCCGAGCAGTTCGAGCGCTACGTCGCCGAATACGACAACTACGACTTCTTCTTCATCCACTACAAATACACCGACAAAGCCGGCGAAGACGGAAACTTTGAGGCCAAGACGAAGGCTATCGAGGACTTCGACGCCGCGCTTCCGATCCTTCTCGGCAAGAAGCCGGACGTGCTCGCGATCACCGGCGACCATTCCACGCCGTGCGCCATGAAAGGCCACTCCTGGCATCCGCAGCCGGTCCTCCTGCACTCGGCTTACAGCGGCTCCGACAAGCTGGAGCGATTCACCGAGACCGGCGCCAACATGGGCAGCCTCGGCATCTTTGAGGCGAAGTATCTCATCCGCCTCATGCAGGCCAACGCCAAGATGTTCGACAAATACGGCGCCTGACCGGCCACTGTCGGAAGCAAGATCACGGAAACGGCGACTGGATTTGATCCAGTCGCCGTTTTCTTCTCGATTAGGGAACCCCGTTGAATCAACGGCTCATCGCCAAGATCGCCGGATAGGTCGCCACCCACGCCCAGACGAAACGGTTCAGTCCGAGGACCAGCGCGTTCGCGATGTGAAAGGCGCATCCTGCGGCGAGCAGGACGAGTTTGCCTTCCGTTGGCAGGATCAGGACGGCAGGGAGCAGGAGTTCGAACAACATTATCCCGCCGCCCAGCACCGCGCACAGCGGTCGACTGGATGCGAGCTTCCGGGCCGGGGTGAAGACCCGGTAGGGCCCGTCCGACATGAGCAGGCTTTGCAGTGCGCGCCCGTTCCACCAGCCGGAAGTCCGAAGTTTGGAAACTCCGGCGAGGAGATAGGACAGGACGCTCTGGGCCATGATCCATCCGAGGCCCAACTTTATCAAAGTGGGTTCGAGGAAACCGCAACTGGCGATCAGCAGTCCAAGTTGGACCTGGAAGAACATGCTGTCGCTCCCGCCGCAGACAGGGCCGCGCGACCGCACCGTCAGCCAGATGGAGTTCAGCAGCAGTAGGGCATTCACGATCACCGCCACCCACGAGAGCGGCGCCACCGGAGAAACGATCAGCACCCCGGCGAGACCAAGGCGCAGTGCCAGCCACGGCGTCACGCCGTTGCCTTCCAGCGCTCCTCCATTTTCGTAGATTCCCCGAGTCTTGAGCAGTTCGGCGGACTGGATGAAGAGCCCGGCTCCGAGAAGTCGCTGGGTCCACAGCGCGGCATCGACGAGGTCCAGGGTGTTCATTTGCCGGGACGGACCAAAGGAAGTTCCTCGGAGGTGAAAACGATCCGGTCTGGGGCGCCGGGCTCGAGAAGCACCAAACGAATACGAAACCTGTCCGAGTCCGGGGAGGAGTGAAGCTGGGCGAGACGGGTCCGGGTCAACCGCTCCAGCGTCGAATGTGTTTCCGACTTCGCAAAACGGTTCCGATCGAAACTCGGATCCTCGCTCAGTTCATTGACCGCACGATCAACGAGAGATGCTTCCAACAACACCAAGTTGCCCGATGGGTTGAAGAGGACTCGCCCTAGATCGCGGGTGTTGTGATCCGTCAGCAAGGGCTTCCAATCCGTCGTCCCCGTTCTTTCGGAGATCACGCAATACTCCAGTCGCGGCACTTCCGCGAAGTCGTTGAAAAAGTTCCACGACGGCAGGAATAGCTTCAGGGCGAACATCCAATTGCCTGGGATCATTGCCCGGTGCGGTTCGCGAAAATCGATTGATGGTCGCTCCAAAGGCCTAGGCTGATCGACACGCTGAAATCGGGTGG
>JBBRDN010000240.1:0-5583 GCA_038203875.1 Verrucomicrobiota bacterium | reverse complement strand
CAGGCTCAACCCAGTTCCTCAACTTGAAGGAAACGGAGGAGTGACCGTTCGGGCCCTGCCGAACTGCTCCGCCTGACCAAAGCTCACCCGCGCTGAAGAGTTCTCTTCAGCGCGGTTTTCATTTTGTCGTCCGAGTTGCCCAAGAGGGGCGATCCGATAGCTTGCGAGGGTGTTCGTCCACCGCCAGCGACTCTCCAGCTTTATCATGGCCCTCGCCCTCTTCAGCGGCTTCAGCGCCACCGCGCTCGAAGCCATGAAGCAGCTTGTCCGTTCCAAGTTCCCCAAGGTCCGCCAGCTCTCCACCGAGGAACTGGCCCGGTGGTTGGCCGACACGAACAGCCCCGCCCCGATCCTCCTCGACGTGCGGAAGCCCGAGGAGTTCGCCGTGAGCCACCTGCCCGGCGCCAAACGCATCGAGCCTTCGGTCAAGGCCGCGGATCTCATCCCCACTTTCCCAACGAACCGTCCAGTCGTCGTCTACTGTTCAGTCGGCTATCGTTCGTCGGAACTGGCTACCCGGTTGCTGGAAGCGGGCTTTACCAATGTCTGCAACCTCGAGGGCTCCATCTTCCAATGGGCCAATGAGGACCGTCCGCTCGTGGCGAACGGCAAACCCGCCGCCACGGTCCACGGCTACAACGAAACCTTTGGCAAGCTGCTCAAACCGGAGCGTCGGGCGACGGTGAAGGACTAGCCGGATGACGCTGGAGCAATTCAACCAGATCCGCACGCCCACGGCCTTCACGCTGATGTTCGTGCTCCTGTTGTGGGAGAGCGTCGTTCCGTTCTTTCGCCTGTTCAATTCCAGCGGCGAGCGGCTCAAGCATGGCGCGAAGAACTTTTCGCTTGGGCTGCTCAACGCGGGCTTCACTGCGCTAGTTTTCACCGGCCTGTGGTTGACCGTGGCCGACTGGGGGGCGGCGCATCATTTCGGGCTTCTCAGGCTTACGGAGCTTCCGCCTTGGCTGCACGCGACCGGGGCAGTCCTCTTGCTGGACCTGTGGACCTACTGGTGGCACCGCACCTGCCATGGCATCCCGATGCTCTGGAACTTCCATCGCGTCCACCACTCGGATGCGGCGATGGACGTGACGACGGCCAACCGCTTCCATCTCGGCGAGATGATCGCCTCGTCGGTGCTTCGGCTCGCGGTCATTCCGCTTGCGGGCATCGAATTCTGGCACCTCGCGCTCTACGAATTGCTCATGTTCTCCGTCGTGCAGTTCCAGCACGCCAACATCAGCGTCGGAACCTCGCTCGATCGATGCCTCCGCGTCGTCATCGTGACGCCCTTCATGCACAAGGTGCACCATTCCGACTGGCAGCCCGAGACGGACTCGAACTACGCGTCGCTCTTCTCCATCTGGGACCGCATTTTCAGATCCTTCCGCCTCCGCGAAACGCCCGGTGCCATCCGGATGGGCCTGCGGGAATTCGACGCTGAACAACACCAGTCTCTCGCAGGCCTGATGCGCACTCCGTTCGCCAAGATCCCTGCAGCCGACACCAAGTCCACGCCGCCTCTTTAACCCATGGCGGACCTGCTCCAGATCACCGCCCGTGGGCTCTACTGTGCCCAGGGCGATTTCTACATCGATCCCTGGCGGCGGGTTCCGCGGGCCGTAATCACCCATGCCCACAGCGACCACGCGCGTCGTGGGAGCGAGCACTACCTCTGCGCCACACGGGGTATCGGCGTGTTGCGGGAACGTCTCGGCGCGAAGATCTCCGTCGAAGGCGCGCAGTTCGGCGAATCCATTTCCCTAAACGGGGTGAAGATCTCGTTCCATCCCGCCGGCCACGTCCTCGGCTCGGCCCAAGTCCGCGTCGAACACGCCGGCCAGGTCTGGGTCGTCAGCGGCGACTACAAGTTGGAACCCGATCGAACCTGCGACGCCTTCGAACCCGTCCGCTGCCATTGCTTCATCACCGAATCCACGTTTGGCCTGCCCATCTACCGTTGGCGACCGCAGTCGGAGGTCTTCGCCGGGATCAACGAGTGGTGGCGGCGCAATCAATCGGAAGGCCGCACGTCGGTCCTGTTCGCCTACTCCCTGGGCAAAGCACAGCGCTTGATGGCCGGCATCGACGCTTCGATCGGCCCGGTCTTCGTCCACGGCACCATCGCCAAACTTCTCCCGGCTTATCGGGCCGAAGGTGTGTCGCTGCCGGAACCAGCGCCCGGCGACTACGCATCTGTTCGAGCAACGGCCGGGCGCGGATTGGTCATCGCCCCCCAATCGTCCACGACGACGCCGTGGTTCGAGCGCTTTGGCGAAGTTTCCACCGCCTTCGCCTCCGGCTGGATGCAGCTTCGCGATGCACGACGGAATGGCTCCTTCGACCGCGGTTTCATCCTCAGCGATCATGCCGACTGGCCAGGGCTCCACTCCGCCATCCGGGCAACCGGCGCCGAGCGAGTGCTGGTCACCCACGGCTACACCGGAGTCATGGTCCGCTACCTGCGCGAACGAGGCCTGGATGCGGACGCACTCGAAACGCATTTCACCGGCGACCGTTTGGAAGAAGCCAATCCTTCTCCGCCTCACCCTCCTTCTCGAAGCGGGGACGAAAACGATGAGCCACTGGAGGCCGACCCGTGATCCTCTTCGCCCGACTGTTCATCGAACTGGACGAGAGATCTCGCCCGACCGAACAGAGCGCACCGCTGGAACGATACTTCGAGGCTGCGCCGGCGGAGGACGCAGCGTGGGCGCTGCACCTCCTCATCGGCGCGAAGACACCGCGAGCGCTTAAAAACAACCAACTCCGCGAATGGATCGCGACCGTGGCGGATCTGCCACCGTGGCTTGTGGACGAAAGCTGCGAAACCGTCGGAGACATCGCCGAAACGCTGGCGCTCCTGTTACCAGATCCAACGATCGTGCCCTCCGATTGTTCGCTCACGCTTCATCGACTCATGACGGAACGCCTGCTCCCATTGGGCAACCTTGGCGAAGAAGCCCAACGCGACCTCGTCGTCGCGACATGGCGCGAACTCGACGCGACACAGCGCTTCATCTGGAACAAACTCATCACCGGTTCATTCCGCATCGGTGTTTCACGGACCCAGGTGGCGCGGTCCCTTGGCAAGGTGGCTGGCGTGAGTGCAGCTGTGATGGCCCATCGGATCCTCGGTTTCCGGGAACCGACCGAAGCCGCGTTTCGGGCGTTGTTTGTCGCCGAGTCTTCCAGCGAAAACTTCCTGCCGTATCCATTTCAAACCGCGCGCGAGATCAATGACCCGGAGCGATCCGGCGAACTGCCAGCAGAAAACCTCGATCTGTTCTCACGTCTTGATAAGCCACCGCCCACTGGACCCACGATCAACTGTCCCGCCGAACTCGGCGACGCGTCAGACTGGCAAGCGGAATGGCTTGCGGGCGGTCTTCGCGTCCAGGTCATCCGTCGAGGCGACGCCGTCTTGCTCTGGTCACAGGAAGAGGAGCTCCTGACGGCGGAGTTTCCCGAGATCGCAGACGCGGCGAAATCGTTGCCCGACGGAACGGTGCTCGACGGCGATCTTGTGGTTTGGCCGGAAGGCAAAGCTCGTCCGGAATCCCGCACCGCCCTCGAACAACGCCTCGCCCATGGCGCTCCAACGGCCAGTATCCAAAGGAAACTCCCCGTCGTCTTCCTCGCCCGGGACATCCTCGAAGCCGGCGGCGGCGATCAAATGGTGCGTCCACTTCACACACGCTGTCGCCAGCTCAACGAGATCCTCGCCTCTGCGGCCGACCGACATCGCGAAACCCAAGCGACTAAACCAACATCCGGATCCACGGACGGTTCTCAAATGGATCTGTTCGCAGGTCCGACCACGGAGTCGCATCAACACGATCAGTTCCGGCTCCGGGCTTCATCACCAATTTCGTTCATATCGTGGGAGCAACTGGCCTTGTTCCGTAGCGAGGCACGGGACCACGGCGCCGGTGACCTCATCCTTCGGCGCCAGGAATCGCGCTGCGGAGACAGCGACATCACCGGCGACTGGTGGATCTGGAGGATGGATCCCCTGCTCATCAATGCCGTCCTGATCGCCGCGCTGCCCAGCCAAGGCAACAGCTCGAGGGCGTTCTCGGACTATACGTTTGCCATCTGGAGCGGCGACGAACTCGTGCCCATCGCGAAAACGGGCACCGGACTGCAGGCGGGCGGGTTCCAGGCGCTGGACGATTTCATCCGGGGCAACATCATCGGAAAGTTCGGTCCCGTTCGTTCGGTGAAACCCGAGCTCGTCTTCGAATTGGAGTTTGATTTCGTGCAAACATCTACCCGGCACAAGTCCGGCCTCTTCGTCCGGTCGGCGCGCATCCGCCGGCGTCGGCCGGACCTGCGGGCGGCGGAAGCGGACACGCTCGATGCGTTGCGCCTGCTGGCCCGGCCGACATCTTCCTGATCCTTCTCGCTCTCGTTCTCCTTCTCGAGGCCTTGAGACTCGGTCGAAGCGAAGAACGAGAACGAGGGCGGGCGGCATCCAAACCCGCCGTCTTGCACCCACCGCCTTCCTCCCGAATAGTCGCCCCGTGCAATTGACGGTCACCCAGCTGACGGAAGCGCTCATCCAATCCTATGCGCGCTCCGGCGGCATCAACCACATCGACGGCAAAAACCTCCCGTCCAAGACCACCGTCACCCGGCTCACCTGCCAACTGCTCCAGCTGCTGTTCCCGGGTTTCTTCGACGAGAAGCCTCTGCACACGTCCGAACTGAAGATTGAAACCGCAACGTTGCTCGACGCCGTCGCCGGAGACCTCGAGGACGAAATTGCCAAGGCCCTCGCCTACGCGCCGCCTACCGATGCTCCGGCCCGCAATCCACGCGCCCTGGCCCGTGAACAGACGCTGACCTTCCTCGCCGAGCTCCCGCGCCTGCGCGAGCTTCTCGCCACCGATACCCAGGCCGCCTTCGACGGCGATCCCGCCGCGCTGGGCCGCGAGGAAATCATCCTGGCGTATCCGTTCATCGAGGCCATCGCCGTGCAGCGCATGGCCCACCAGCTCTACCTCCGCGAGGTTCCCCTCATCCCGCGCATCATGACCGAATGGGCCCACGCCCGTTCCGGCATGGACATCCATCCCGGCGCGCGCATCGGCACCCACTTTTTCGTCGATCATTGCACCGGCACGGTCATCGGGGAAACGACCGAGATCGGGAACCACGTGAAGCTCTACCAGGGCGTCGGCCTCGTCGCGCGTTCGCTCGCCGGCGGCCAGGCCCTCAAGGGCAAGAAGCGTCATCCTACCATCGAGGACCGCGTCACCATCTACGCCAACGCCACCATCGTCGGCGGCGACACGGTCATCGGCGCCGGCAGCACCATCGGCGCGAGTGTCTTCCTCATGCAGAGCGTCGCCGCGAATTCGCTCGTGCTGAACAACGAATGCGACGTGCGCGTGCTGACCAAGGCCGACCGCGCCAACCCCGCCGTCGATTTCCAGATCTGAAGCATGTTCCAGCTCACCGACAAGATCACCCTCGTCACCGGCGCCGGTTCCGGCATCGGTGCGTCCATTGCCAAGACCTTTGCCGAAGCGGGCGCATTCGTCTGGGTCGCCGACCGCGATGACACCGGCGGCACCG
>JBBRDN010000239.1:0-5596 GCA_038203875.1 Verrucomicrobiota bacterium | reverse complement strand
GGCGAAGGCCTTCCGGTGCGCCGCGATGGCGAATCGCAGCTCAAGGACCGCCGGATGGTCCTGCGACCCCGGGCGGATGGAATCCAGTTCTGCGGACGCCGAAGCGAAATCACGGAGCCCCATCCAGCCGGCGGCGGCCTGCAGGAGGAACGAATCCGGATGTTCGAGGCGATGCGGCATCGTGCTGGCGAAACAATTGGCCCACGAGACTCGGCCAAGGCACAGCCAATTGCCAATCCGGAGTTGTCATGTGGTCGATCCGTGGACCGTAGGATTGCCGGAAGGGCGCGTCACTGGATATGCCGTCAGTGTGATCTGACGGCCCGGCTGGTCGGTCAGAAAACGGCGGCGGGCAACGGGCCGCATCGGGCATTTCAAACAGCTCACCTCATCGCTGTCCTTGGAGGATCTGGAAACCGTCGCGCGGTTCTTAGTGCCGGAAGGGGACGCCGATTCGATCATGCTGCTGGCCGTCTTCGCCAAGAGTTCCCCGCAACGCGCGGCCGCCATCCAGCACGTGCTGAAGCGGGCCGGGCTGGCTGCCACGAAACGAGGCTCCGAACGCACCGAACCGCGCGACATCGCCGCCGTCATCCAACAGGCCGCGCTGCCCTCGGACCTCGGCCTCAAAGCGACCATGGCGGAACCCGGCAAATCAGGCGGTCCACGCCGCCCGGCCAGAGCATTTTCCCACCCCAGAAACGAGCCCTCCAAAATGGAGGGCATTGCGCCTGTGGATGGGGGTAGACAATTGAAGCCAGTCTGCCTCCCGTAGCCTGGCCGGTCAGTTTTGAAAACGCCCTCAGCAAAAGGGCGCGTTACCTTTTTGTGTCGTGGAACCTGCTTTTTTTCGGGCTTCCCCGGAAAACTTATAGGTCAACCTACACGCCTAGGAGTTGGCCCCTTTCAGATATCCGCTTCAACACCCAGGCCCGGCTTGCCGGTCACGTTGATCGTGCCGTTGTCGTAGGAAAGCCCCACGAAAGGATCGTCGGCCAACAGCCATGAACCATCGAGGTCCGCATACTCCGTCCCTTGAGCCACCACGACACCGGCCGCGATGAGGAGACTGGTTTCGAGCATGCAGCCGACCATCATCTTCAGTCCGAGTTCCCTGCCCCGGCGCATCATGGCCAATCCCGGCGTGATGCCGCCGCACTTCACGAGCTTGATGTTAAATCCATGGAAATGCCCCGGGATGCGCTCCACGTCTTCCCGCACGACGCAGCTTTCATCCGCGAGCACCGGCAGGACGGACTCGGCGAGGAACGCGGGCATCTGGTCGCGGCAATCGGGCGGCAATGGCTGCTCGATGAACTCGGTGCGGAGTTTGGCGAGTTCGGTGGAAAGAGCCTTGGCATCCAGCTCGGCCCACGCGCAATTGGCGTCGACCCGGAGCTTTGCGACGGTGTTCGCCGCGATGAACCGAAGGGGCGCCAGGTCGCCCTTGGCGTCGGACTTCACCTTGATGGAAGGCACGGCCTTCAGTTCTTCGACCTTGCGCACCAGTTCCTCGGGAGTGGAAATTCCGATGGTAAAGGAAGTGACGATCGGTCCCGCCTTCCGGCCCAGTCCCAACTCGCAGACCGAGACCCCGTTCTTCTTCGCCAACCAATCCCAAAGGGCGATGTCCACCGCGCACTGGGCCGCCCGGGATGGCTGCAGCCGGGGCCACACTTCGTTCCAAACGCGCTCAATGTCGGCCACGGAGGCAACACGCAATCCGATGAAATAGTCCCGCAGGCCCTCGATCAGCTCGACGACCCTGCCTGCCGTTTCCCCGTAGAATTTGTTGGGCGAAGCCTCCCCGTAGCCAACCACACCGTCCGCGGACAGCTTGATGATGACGTTCTGGACCTCGGTCTGGGCCTCCCGGGAAATCCGGAACGGAGTCTTCGGATGGAGCTTCAGGGTGGCTGTGGAGAGTTGCATGGGTGCCGGAAAACCAGATTGACGGACAATTCACGTGTGGCGACCCAACCGCAATAACACCTTCGCACCAGGAGCGGATGGGCCCTTGGCTGAGGATTTAACCTATTGCAATCCATCTCCCACCTGATACTAAACGCGTCCCCGTTTCGGCGGGCCAACCAGATTTTACGGAGCAAATACGATATGTCACAGCATCGAAGCCTGCGGGCATCCAGCACCCTGGGTGCAAAACGAAACGTGTTGAAGCGCTTTGAGCGCGTCGCACTCCTCAAGGAACGCGGTGCGTGGAAGGACGGAGAGCGCGTGACCGGCCTGCGCAAGACCAAGCCCCCGGAGTAGGCCCTCGCCAGACTCCGGTTAGCAATTTCGACCTCGGAGGCGTCTTCCTCCGGGGTTTTCTTTTGCCCGGACCAATTGGCCTCGGATGCAAAAAAGCCGGGCTCGAAAGCCCGGCTTTGCTTTTCGAAGACCGAAGCGACGGCGCCTATCCCCGGCCCACTGCGGCCAGGAACGGTTGCAGTTCATCCATCAATTGCGCGAAGCCCTCCAGGGTCACCTGCTGGGCTCCATCGCTCCAGGCTTCGGACGGATTGGGATGCACTTCGATCAGCAGGGCATCGGCACCCATGGCCACGGCGCCCTTGCACATGGAGAAGACCAGATCGCTCCGGCCGGCGCCTTGGCTCGGATCGATGACGATCGGACAATGCGACTCCTTCTTGATGATGGGAATCGTCGAGAGGTCCAGCGTGTTGCGCGTATAAGTCTCGAAGGTGCGGATGCCCCGTTCGCAGAACATCAGTCCCGGGTTTTCGTTCGCCAGGACGTATTCACCGGCCAGCAGCCACTCCTCGATCTTCATTGAAAGCCCGCGCTTGAGCATGACGGGCTTGCCGGTCTTGGCGGCAGCGATGAGCAACTGGAAGTTCTGCGCGTTGCGGGCTCCAATCTGGAGGATGTCGGCATACTCCGCGACCATCTCGGCATGCTGTTCGGAGAGCAGTTCGGTGATGACCGCCAGGCCGGTTTCCTTGCGCGCTTTCGCCAGCATCTTGAGCCCCTTCACACCAAGGCCCTGGAACTCGTAGGGAGACGTCCTGGGCTTGAAAGCTCCGCCGCGCAGGACAGTCGCTCCGGCCTTAGCCACGGCATGGGCCGTCGTCAGGAGCTGCTTCTCGCTCTCGACCGAACACGGTCCGGCCATCACGACGAGCTTCTTCCCGCCGATGACCGTTCCGTTGGGCAGCGTGATGGTGGAATCGGCTTTGTGGGCTTCGCGGCTGACGAGTTTGAAGCGCTTCTGGATGGGCGTGACGCTCTCGACCTGCGGCCAGGAGCCGAGCGGTTCGAGGGGCTTGTTTTTCCGCTCATCGCCGATGGCGCCGATGACGGTGCGGGCCACGCCGCGCATGACGTGGGGCTTGTAGCCGAGCTTGCGGATCTCGCGGAGGACGGCGAGCTCGTCCTTGCGGGAGGTGTTGGGTTTGAGAACGACGATCATGGTTTTTGGTTCCTGCGCCGGACCACCACCCACAAAAGAGCCGCAGGTGGCGACCTGCGGCTTCGGTGACGTTATGGATGTGGTATCATCGCAGTCTCGAAAGCGCACAGGAGGCGGAGCCAAACGCGGCCCGCCAAAACCCGTAGCTAAATCGATAGCCGCAATTCACGGAAGGCAACGTAGCAACGCGACCAACCCGGTCAAGACTGCGGTCCTCGAGGTCCCCCGCTGGACAGCCCCCACTGTCCGGGGCAGCGTCCTTCCCGGAGCCAAATCCCATGAAACACATCCTTCTTTCCATTGCCGCTTTGTCCCTCGTCACCGCAGGAACATTTCCTGTCCATGCAGAACCGGAAATCACCGGTAAGCCATCCGAGCTCTCCGCTTTCCTCGACAAGTCCAAGCCCGTCGATCGCGCCCTCGTCACAATGAAGGTCTCCACGGAAAACAAGTCCCTCGCCGACGCCATCGGCGCGAACCGCGCTCTTCGAGCAAGGCTTGTCGATGCACTCGCCGCAAAACGCATCCCGGCCGACCGCGTCACCGCATCCAAGTTCTCCTCCACGCCCACGCTCCGCTGGCTCGGCGACAAGGTGAAGAGCTACAAGGTAGAGAACCTCGTCCAGGTGTCCGTGAAGGATGAGGCGGAATTCCAGGCGGTCGTCGGCGTCGGAGACCAGATCACCGACATCCAGTTTCATTCCATCGAATCCAACCCGCCCGACGTCGCGTCGCTCCGCCGCGATGCCATGGCCAGAGCCATCGACGACGCCGACAAACGGAGGAAGGTGGTTGAGGAAAAGCTCAGCCTAAAGCTGGAACCGCGTTCCGTGCAGGAGATTTCGGAAATGCCGATTCCATACCAGAACATCAGCAACAAGAAGGCATACGCCCCCATGGCGGGATCTGCGACGGACGGACTCGTTTCCATGCGCGGCGGCCTTGCCTCTCCGGAAGCAAGCGAAGCGCCCGGCGGACTCGGTGAAATCGTCGTCCGCGCCAAAGTCCGCGTCACCTACGCCGCCGTTCCCAAGTAATACTGGTCCGTCCCTGGTCTCCGGTTTCCCTCTTTCTCCCTCTTCACTTCCATAGCCAGAGCCCACATGCTCGCCCGCATGCCGTGGCAGAAAATAACCCTCGTGGGCGTCGGCCTGCTGGGCGGGTCGCTCGGGCTCGCCATCAAGCAGCGCAAGCTCGCCGCCCGCGTCGAGGGATACGTCCGTCGTCCCGAAGCCGTCGCCGAAGCCGTCCGGCTCGGCGTCGTCGATGCCGCGACGTGCGACCTCGCTGTGGCCGTCAGCGGAGCGGATCTCGTCATCTTCTGCACGCCCATCGCCCAGATGCGCGCCCTGTCCGAACGGGTAGCCAAGTCGCTGGCTCCGGGAGCGATCGTGACCGACGTCGGATCGGTGAAGGGCACCGTCGTCGCCGAGCTCGAACCCGTCTTTGCGTCGGCGGGGGGCATCTTCATCGGCAGCCATCCCATGGCCGGTGGCGAACGCATGGGAGCAGGGGCCGCCCGGGGAGACCTGTTCAACAACGCCGTCTGCGTCGTCACGCCCACCGCGCAAACGCCGAGGACGGCCGCCGTGAAAGTGGAGCATTTCTGGCAGGCGCTCGGCAGCCGCGTCCTCCGGCTCACGCCTGATCTCCACGACGAATTCGTCTCCCGCTCCAGCCATCTGCCGCACGTCATCGCGGCCGAACTGGCCAACTACGTCCTCAGTCCAGCGCTCCCCAAGGACCAGGCGCTCCTGTGCGCGTCCGGCTTCCGCGACACCACGCGGATCGCCTCCGGTTCGCCCGAGATGTGGCGCGACATCTCCATGGCCAACCGCCGCCACCTCGCCCGCGTGCTCGGCGTGTTCATCGAGGACCTGCAGGAGTTCCAGCACGCGCTGGAACACGAGGACGTCCGCGCGATCGAGGAATTCTTCACCAAGGCCAAACAACGCCGCGACGCCTGGTGCAGCCAAGGCTCATCGTCGTCGCCCGAATGAGTTCACCCCCTGACCCGAGCCGTCAGACCGCCGGCCTTTATCCCCCTCCATGCCGCTTCCAGACCTGATCGAAATCGTCCCGCTTACCGCGCCCGTCACGGCGGAGATCACCGTGCCCGGCTCCAAGAGCATCACCAACCGCGCCCTCATCCTCGCGGCGTTG
>JBBRDN010000238.1:0-5619 GCA_038203875.1 Verrucomicrobiota bacterium | reverse complement strand
CGATTACCGGCATTTCTACGACTACGACCTGCTGGTCAGCGACAAGAACGATCCGGCGGCCCGGCCCATCAGTGTGGACAAGCAGAGCGGCAAGATGAGCGGGGGCGAGAACCAGTCGCCCTATTTCGTCGTCATCCTGGCGAGCTACCTGCGCGCCTACAAACGCCACGAGGCCCGCTGGCGCGACCCATCGCTAGCGCTCGTGCCGATTGACGAGGCGTTCTCGAAGATGGACACCGGCCGCATCAAGGACTGCATCGAAGCCATCAAGGAACTCGACCTCCAGGGAGTGTTTTCCATGAGCACCGGCAACGTCCCCGGTGCCTTTGGCCTGTGTGACCAGCTCATCATTGTCTCGCGCAACGAGGACAAGCGCGCGGGCCGTCCGCACATCCGCAACGTGCCCGTGAGCATCCTCCGTGATTCCGAAGAGGGGCAGGAGTGGATGCAGGGGCATTCATAACCTCCCGTTGGCAGCCAAGGCGATAAGACGTAAACTTTCCAAGTATGCCGCCTCCTCAAACCAAACCCGACGACGACACGCCGGCAGGCTACGAAGGATTGGTCGCCGAGTTGAAGCCGTTGGCCGCCGAGATTGTGAAGCTTCAAGCGGAGATGAAGGGTGCCGGACTCTTCGCTAACGACCGCGAGTTGCTGGAGTGCCCGCACTGTTGCTTTCAGGAAGACGTGCTTTCCGGGGGCAAACTCATCACCTGCGAGCCAGACTCGCCGGGAACGGACACGGGACTCCATTTTGCCCCGCTCGACAGCAAGGAAGTTTGGTGGCGCTGCCCGCAATGTGGTGCCGAGTTTGCCAGCGAAGGTTTCAGCGCATGAACTCCGGGCCGCCAGTTTTGCACGCACTGGCCCGTCTTTATTCGGAATCCAAAGCGGGCAGGAGCGGCACCGGCACGAACGACTTCCAGCCAGAACTTCCAGAGGTGTTGCGTGCCGCCCGGTGTGAGGATGGCGACTTGCGTGCGGCTGCTGTGCGCGACTTGGAACTGGCGGAAGCTCACGGATTGATTCGCTTGGAACGCCATCGTCGTGACCGTGACATCATCTTCAAGGTTCGCGTTCCCCTCGCAAACGAGTCCGCTCTTTTCACCTTCCTTGGTGAAGACTCGCCCACCCAACGACGACAGGCGCTGGCACAGCAGTTCAGGGAAGCGGTCTCTGCCGCAGTGCCCGAAATGTGGCGCGAATCGTGGAGGGCGTTCTGCGAACGTTGGCGGGACGCCGCGCTTTGCGGTGACGCCTTCGCACCGTTTGACCGGGCCGACCGCACCGCGAACGCCGAGCTGCTCGCGTTGCTTCCCAAGCTTCTGACGTGGGGTGCGGAGCCTGACGAAACCCGTCGCTCCTCGCTCGTGCGTTTCGCCAGTTGTGTGCTGCTCGGAAACTCCAAGCGCCTTGAGGAACTGGCCGCGCAGGAGAAAGACGGTGAACTCCGCGACAGACTCCGCGGCAAACTGGGACGGTTGCTGGAGGAAATTACGGGGGGCGAGGTTCGCACACTTGATGACTTGGGCATCCTGCCCAACCCGCGCTTCGCACTGGTTCACGGACCGCTGCTGCTGCTGCTGGATGGCCAATGGCTCGACTTAGGATTGCTCCACGGACCGTTCCGCCTGTCGCTGGAAGACATCGTTCGCGCCGAAGCCATCGAGACCACGGCGCACCGTTGTCTGACGGTGGAGAACGAAACCAGCTTCCACGAGTTGGCCAAGCTGCGGAGCGGCGAACTGCTCGTGCAAACCAGCTTTCCCGGCTCCGGCACCTTGGCGTTGCTGAAACGCCTCCCGGTGACGCTCGAGTTCTGGCATTTCGGCGACAGTGATGAACCCGGTTTTGACATCCTACGCGACTTGCGCGAACGAACCGGACGTGAGTTCCACCCGCTGCACATGGAGCGGGCGCGTAAGAATTTCGAACAAGAATCTCTTGGCCGACCAACGCTTTCAGACTGGCCGTTCTACGGATGACAGCGGTGACGCTTTGGTCGCCTGCATCCCAAAGTTGTCTTCTCCAGCGCGAGTTCCTCCGCTTTGTGTTTCGCCCACCACTTCAAGCGTCATCCTGAGCACACCTATGCGAACGGGTGAGGCCTACCATCCTCGACACGGTGAAGCGGAAGTATCTCGCCATCGGCACCGTGACGAAGGTCACCACCAGCCGGAAGATCGCGAAACGCGGCAGCAGCATCGGGCTGAAGAAGAAGCAGTAGCCTCCGAGGTGGCGAAGCGGATGCACGGAGAAGACAGAGCAAAGCAGGTGCAGGAATGGGCAATAGCCGTCGTTGCGCTCTTCCGGGCAGCGGCGGACGGTTGAGGTGTGAAACCCAAAAAACCAGCCGTTGCCCGTATGCCCAACCTCGTGGTCCTGCCTCCTCCTCCGGAAACACCGGTCATCGCCGTGCGCTCCCCCAAAGCCGTGGTCGCGAAGAAGCGCCCTACCAATCCGAGGCAGAATCCGGCCGCCCGCGACGTCCAAGGCAAGGCTAGCCGCACCGAGATCCGCCGCGAGGAACCCCGCCGCTCCGCTCCGCGGACGACGGTCTGCGCGCCCGAACGCGGCAACCAACCGCGTAGCCACAAGGCCGGGAAATAGTGACCTTGTCACACTTCTTAAAACGGCGCCTTCGCGTCACAAGCCATCGGGCCGATCAGGAGATTGGCGGCCCCATGGTTCAGCGGGCGGAAGGTTTCGCAGGGAGTTGACGACGCTGCCGGCGACCTGCCGACTCGGCTTGTCGAAATCCTCGGAGCATCGGGCTCCATGTCTGGCCAAGAACAACTGTTGGCTGATTCGGGCGACCGGTGTTGGAATCTGCCCGAGTCACCATGTCTTCGCCCCTGTCACTTCCAGCCGCGATCGCCGCGAGTTTTCTCGCCCTGGGTTTTGGCGCGTTTGCGGCCGAGAAGTCCAAGCCGGCTCCGTTGTCGTGGGGCGACTTCGTGGAGGCGGACTTCCCCTTTTTTTCCAGCGTGGTCGATGCGCGGAAGCTGGGGGACGGCTTGCCTGCGGACAATCTGACGCCGCGGGCGCTCGTGCTGAATCTCGGTCACGAATGCTGGGTGGCTTTCGACACGGAGCTGCTGCGCGTCTCGGCCATCTGGGTCGGCAACGGCGTCAGCCCGGTCTCGATGGCGCAGGGTTCGTATCACGTCTCGGGAGCCAAAGCGCCCGAAGGACAGACGAAGCTTCCCCAGATCGTCGGCTCGCCGTGGCTGGCGAGCGGGGCGTATCCGGCGTGGCAATCGGGCGAGACGGTGTCCTTCGCCGATCCGCGCGCAGCCGGTCCTGATGCGAGGGAAGTCGGGCGCGGGCCGCTATCCGAATCTCTCGGGCGCTTCAAAGCCGTCCGGCTGATCGACGGCGGCGCGCAGTTGGAATACACCGCGCTGGGTTCCGAGATCTTGGACCGGTTCGAGGCCGATCTGCAGGACGGCACGCCGGTGGTTCGCCGTTTTCTGAAAGTAGGACCGACATCTCGGCCGCTGCGGCTGGTCCTTGGCAAAGCGCCGGCCAAGCTGGCAGGAGGCTTGAATCTTTTGGTGTCGGGCGACGCGACATTGGAAGCGCGGGATGAGTCGACGGGCTTGGTCGTCGTCAGGGTTCCCGCTTCGGGTAAGCCATCCGAGTTCTCCATCGCCCTCAGCATGGCGGGCGTGATCAAGGGGCGTCCGGCTTCGGCGGCGAAGCGTCCGCCCGTTCGTTGGAATGGTTCGATGTCGACGACGGCGAAGGTGTCCGAGGCGAAGGAAGCCTACGTCCTCGACAACATCGCGCTGCCGAACGCGAACTCGTGGAAGCGCAACGTGCGCTTTGCCGACATCGCCTTCCTCAAGGACGGCACGGCGGCGGCGGTCACCTTCGACGGCGACGTGTGGCTGATATCCGGCCTGTCCGGAAATCTTCAGGCGGTCACGTGGCGGCGGTTCGCTTCGGGCTTGCACGAGCCGCTCGGAATAACGGCACGGAACAACGAACTCTTTGTCTTCGACCGCAACGGCGTCTGGCGCCTGCGCGACACCGACGGCAACGGCGAGGCGGATGTCCACGAGCTTTTCTCCAACGCCTTCACCCAGACGGCGGAGACGCGCGAGTTCGCCTCGGGCATCCGGACCGCGCCGGACGGTTCGTTCGTCATCGCCAAGGGCGGCCAGCAGAGCACGACCGTCGGCCGGCACAACGGCAGCGTGCTCCGCATCGCGGCGGACGGCATGTCATCGACGGTGCTGGGCCATGGCTTTCGCGGGCCGTTCATCGGAGTGAATCCGAAGACGGGCCTCGTCACCGCCAGCGACCAGCAAGGCCATTACGTGCCGTCCACGCCTCTGCATCTGCTCACGGGCGATGCCTATCACGGGTTCATCCCGTTGATCCTGCCGAAGGAGAAGTATCCCGAGCCGATCGAGGAACCGCTGACGTGGATTCCGCATCCGATCAACGCCTCGGGTGCCGGGCAGGCCTGGTTGACCGACGCCAGGATGGGTCCGTTGAACGATGCCCTGATCCATTTCGGATATTACCGGCCCGAGATTTTCCTCGTGCGGTTGAATGAACGCGCCCCGCAGACGCAGGCCTCTGTCATGAGCCTGACGCGGCAGTTGGAATTTCCGCCGCTGGCCGGAGCGGTGAATCCGATCGACGGCCAGCTCTACGTGATCGGATTCCAGATCTGGGGAACAACGGCCAACCAGATCAGCGGCCTCGCGCGGCTGCGCTACACCGGAGCGCCGAACACCTTCCCCCGCGAGATCGTGCCGATGGACAAGGGTCTGCTCGTGCGCTTCGACGTGCCGCTCGACGGGGCTTCGGTCACGCCGGGTAACTTCTCCGTGGAACGCTGGAACTACGTCCGCACGGCCAACTACGGCTCGCCGCACTTCAAGCTCGACGGCTCGAAGGGCCAGGACGCGATGGCCGCCAGCAGCGCCTACCTGTCGAAGGACGGCCGCAGCGCCTTCATCGGATTGCCGGAGATGCGGACGGTGATGCAGATGCGGCTGGGCTGGTCGCTGAAGACGGCGGCGAGAGCGACCTTCGAGCAGAGCGCGTATTTCACTCCGAAGGCTCTGACACATTTCGATCCCGAGAAGGACGGCTTCGGTAAACTTGTCGTCGATCTCACGCCGCGGGGGGCCATCGCGACGGCGAACACGCCTGTCACGATCGATGAAGGGCGCCGTGTCTCGGAGTTGATGGGCTGCGTCGCGTGTCATTCGAACGACGGTTCGCTCGTCGGCAAAGTGGGCCCGTCGTGGAAAGGTCTCTTCGCCAGCCAACGGTTGATCGTCGGTGGTGGGAAGGTTGCGGCAGACGAAGCCTACCTGCGCGAATCGATCAAGGAACCGGCGGCCAAGGTGGTCAGCGGCTTCGAGAAAAACGACACCGGCATGCCGAGCTACGAGGGCATCATGACCGAGTCGCAGATCGAGGCGCTCATCCTCTACATCAAATCGCTGAAGTGACGCCGATGTTCTCCAACTGGCGGAAGCAAACCAACGCCGCGCTGAAGTGGGCGGCCCTGGTAATCCCGATGGCGATGGCGGTGGGATCGGCCTGCGCGTTTTTCCTCTGGAGCCTGGATGCGGTCACCAACCTGCGATTCCA
>JBBRDN010000237.1:0-5638 GCA_038203875.1 Verrucomicrobiota bacterium | reverse complement strand
CGAGGATGATCGGCACGCCGACCACGAGCCAACCGACGACCTTCACGGCCGGGTTGGCCCCGTTCAGCAGGACGATGCCGATGGCGATGGCCGGGGCCATGGCGAGCAGCCCGACGAAAGTCAGCTTGACCGGCCGTCCGTAGCGCTCTCGCGCCCGTGTGACGAAGCCGGGAAAGAGCGCCTCGGCCACGACCCAGTAGCTGATGAAGACCAGCATGACGCCGAGGATGAGGAGAAACCACTTGAGGACATCGGCCATGATCATAGGGAGCCTTTCGTTTCGGCGGCGGGCCGGAGGTTTTGCGGGACGGAGTTCATGCGCGGGACGTGGACTTGGGATGGTTGCGAAAGCATGATGTTACCCAAGCAGGACACAAGGGCTCGGGAGAAGGTTTCAGAATTCTCCCGAGTGGTGCTTTGGTGGAAAACGAAGGCCTTGCCGTTCCTGGCCCGGAGCAAAGAGAGTCATTTCGGACGGCGGAACTTCCAGAGGGCAAACGCGCCCACACCGATCAACGCCCAAGTCGAAGGCTCGGGCACCGCTCCCGCCGAGATCGACTGGCCGGGGACGGTGTTGTAGGCGTAGTCGAGGATTCGGCCGTCGTTGTAGTTGCCGCCGCGCACGCGGATCCACCCGTAGTGCAGTCCGTCGGCCGCGTAGAACTGCACGCCCACGTAGCCTTCGGTCTGCATGGAATTGGCCCGCGCGAACTCGCCTCCGCCGTCTCCGCCGTTGCTCAAGTTGTAGAGGAGGTAGGGGCCGGTGACCGAGCTCGTCGGGTTGGGCTGGTAGCCGACCCACTCCAGGCCCGTGGCCGTGGCCCCGGCCGAGATGTCGGCCCCGGCCAGGAGACGACGCACTCGGAAAAGCCCGCGTGCTGGGCTCTCAGGATAGCCCAGCACGCCGTTCTGGTTCTGTGGTTCGAGGTAGAGGCCGCCCGAGAACGGGTTCTCCCCCACGAAACGGAAGTCGTTCACGCCATCCCCGTTGATGTCCATGAGGAGTTCCGCGACCGGAGCCAAGCTTTGTGGGAATCCAACCCGGATACCCGCTCCGTAGCTGAAGTAGACGATGCTCTGCGCTTGGGCGTGGAGGGCCGCTGCTGTGAATACAGCCAATGCGATGAAAGGTTTCATGATTTTCAGCGCGTTTGGCGGACTTGGAGGAAGCGTTGGGTGTTGGTCGTGCTTAGGAGAACACTGACATTAGTTTGCAGCGCGACGATTTCTCCCGTGATGGCGGTCCAGTTGGTCGTGCCGAGGTCGTCGTTTGCCAGAAGCTCGAATCGGGAACCGACGCGGGCGGGCCAGCTCACGGCCAGTTGATTGGTGCTGACGAGCATCGTCTGGAGGACGAGGGGATGGGTGGTTTCGTCCTTGGCTCCGTTGATGACGAGGCTGGCCCACTGGCCGTTGTTGTAGGCGTCGGTGGTGAGCGTGCCTTTGTGGGTCACGACGACGAGCAGCTCATCCCCGGCGGTCACGTTCGTGACCGTGACCTGCTCCACGTTGTCCCGCCAGTTGTCGCCCTGCGTCGCTGCGGCCGACGGGTTGAAGGGATTGAGGACGTAGGTGCGGTTAGTCACGCCGCCTTTGACGACCACCATGTCGAGGTCGTTCACGAGCATCGAGTTGGTCCGGTTCATGGCCCCGAAGATGTAGTTGTTGGCCGGGGGATCGTTCCAGACGAGCGTGAGCGTGACGGTGCCCGACAGGCCCGCCCGCACGATGAAGCGGGATTGCTTCCCGTTGGTCATGAGCAGTTCCTTGATGCTGGAGTTCCGGCCATTCTGCGCCTCGCCGTAGACGAAGGTGGCGGAGCCGGGCGCGTCGAAGCCGCCCCAGCCCGTCTGGTAGCTGGGGCCGGGCACATTGCTGAAGGGCTTGGCTCCGGCGATGGCCACGGCCTTGTAGGTCGCGCCGTTGAAATAGAAGTTCGTGCCGAGGAGCCGCTTCACCAGCTCCTCGACGAGCGCGAGTCCGCCGGTGACGACGGGCGCGGAAAGGCTGGTGCCTTCTACGGTCTGATACCAGTCGTCGCCCGAGGCCGAAGCCGTGACGATGGCTTCGCCCGGCGCCACGAGGTCGGGCTTGATGCGGCCGTCGTCCGTCGGGCCGAAAGAGGAGAACGGGCTGACGGACCAGGTGTTCGTGCCGTCGGGGTTTTTGTTGCACGAGCCGACAAAGAGCGGGTTCTTGGAGGTGGAAAAACCAATCAGAGTGTCGTAGCCGTTGGTGCCGCCGTTGCCGTCGTGGACCACATTTGTGACCAGGGCGTATCCGTCGGCAATCGCGACTGGGACGATGCCAGGTGGCAGGTAGTCTTCAAGGATCGCGTGAGGTGTCGGCTGTGAGACGGGTGTGCGGTCAGGAGCCCGGTTGTTGCCCGCCGCCGCCACGACCAGCGGCATCCGGTTGGTCGAGAGCATCGTGTCCACGCGAGCGGCAAGACTGTCATAGGAGCCGAAGTAGGGCGACTCGTTGGTCGAGACGAACAGGTTGCCATGCCAGATCGGATAGTTGCCGATGAAGGGGCCGGAATTGAAAAACTGGCTGATCCCGATCCAGCCGGTGCGGTCGCCAAAGGACAAGTTGGCCAACTGCGCACCGACGGTGAAGCGCATGTCCTGGACGTTGGCTGGGCCAGAGAACTTCTCCAGCCTTGCTCCCCGCGCCATGCCGGTGGCGTTGGTCCGGTTCGGCACGGGAAAGCCGGAGGTGTCGAGCGGCTGCGGGAAGTAGCCGCCGATGGTCCCGGCCACGCCCGTCGCGTGCTGGACCGAACCGTTGTCGGTGTAGCCCGCCTCGTAGTTGTTCGCCCGCGTGGGAAAGGTCCCAGCCGTGAAGACGTAGTGACTCGTGCGGATCTCGCCCTCCTCGAACACTCCCACGACCACGTTCGAGCCGTGGAGGTTGAAGACGTTGGGCTGCCAGAGCTGGTCGGCCCGCACGGTGCGCGCGGCGCTCAGGTTTTCATTGCCGGTGTAGACGGGAATCTCGCCGGAAAAGCGCAACCGCAAGCGCCCGCCCTTCTCATCGTTGAGCACCAGCGGGAGCTTCAACCTCGCGGCCTTCTCCTTCACCTCCGCGTCGTCCCGCTGGCGCTCCTCGGCGTGCGCCTTCATCGCCTTCTCCTTGTCGAAGGGCACCGGCTCGGGCGGTTTCGGCGGGGCCACGTGCAGCCAAGGGGCGAACTCCTTTTCCCAGCGTTCCTTGACCGCCGCCTCCTGCGCTTCCTGCGCCTTCTTCGCCGCCTCGATCTGCTCCGGCGTCGGGTCGCCCCGTTTCAGCACGATGCCGTCTGGAAAGGGTGGCAACCCCGGCGGCGGTTCCTGGGTTTTGGTCGCGGTCTGTTGCGCGGTGGCGAGCAGGCTGCTCCCCAGCAGCACGGCCATGAGTGTGGTCTTCAGCTTCATTTGTTGCCTTGGAGGTTCGTATTTTTCCCCTGGCTGGGATTGAGACCGTGAGTCTTGTCCCCGCTGTGGCTTCTCCGATTTGATGCCGGGCGTGCTCGGCGAAGGCAAGTTCGCTTCGGGAATGAAGTCAGCTTCTCCGGTCTTCCTGTTCTTTGGTCCGCCCGCTACAAACGCCGGAACGTCCGCATGAAACGAATCCCTCTCCTCCTGGCCACCGCCGCGTTGGGTGTGCTGCCCCTCCACGCCGAGAACTTCATCTGCGCCCATGGCCACGTCCATGCCGCGCCGGCGGCCGGCCCCGGCTCCGGCATCCGCCGTTACGCGCCGGATCGCCGCGCGGACCTGCTGCATCTGATCATCGACGTCACGCCCGACTTCAAGCAGCGCAGCATCGCCGCGCAGGCCACGCTCACCTTCAAACCCATCGGCCAGCCGATGGACGAACTCCGTCTCAACGGCGTCGATCTCCAGGTTTCGTCGGTCGTTTCGTCGGCCAAACTCAAGGGCTACCAGTCCACGGCGGACGAGGTGGTCCTGACCTTCGACAAGCCGCTCCTGCCCGGCGTCGAGCAGAAGGTGACCATCGTCTACACGGCCACGCCGGGCGAGGGCCTCTACTTCCGCACCCCGGAGCAGGGCTACAAGGAGGGCGAAACCCACCTGTATTCGCAGGGCGAAACCGTCTTCGCCCGGCATTGGTTTCCGGTGCTGGATTCCCCGAACGAGAAGCTGACCACGGAGGTCGTCTGCCACGTGCCCGACGGCATGACGGTCTTTGCCAACGGCAAACTGCTCTCGCAGGAGAAGAACGCATCGACCGGGTTGACCGCCTTTCGTTGGAAGCAGGAGAAGCCGCACTCCGCCTATCTCGTCTCGCTGGTGGCGGGGCAGTTCGCCGTCGTGGAAGACAAATACAAGGAGTTGCCGCTCGCCTTCATCGTGCCGCCGGGCGACGCCGCGTTGGCCAAGAAATCGCTCGATGGCACGAAGGAGATGCTCGCCTTCTTCGAGAAAGAACTCGGGTATCCTTATGCCTGGGACAAGTATTACCAGATCGTCGTCCGCGACTTCCAATGGGGCGGCATGGAGAACACGTCCGTCACGACGCTGACCGACCGCACGCTGCACACCGCCGAGTATGAGACGCTCCGCAGTTCCATCAGCCTCGTGGCGCATGAGCTGGCGCACCAGTGGTTCGGCGACGTCGTCACCTGCAAGGACTGGTCGACGCTCTGGCTCAATGAAGGATTCGCCACCTACTACGACGCGCTCTTCCAGGAACATTTCTACGGCCGGGAACACTTCCTCTACGAACGCTGGCAGGTCGCCCGTGGTCTGACGGGAACCCAGAACCCGCGCCCGATCGTCTACCGGAAGACCGCGGCCGACGCGCTCGACCAGTTCAGCAACCTCAGCTACCAGAAGGGCTCGTGGGTCCTGCACATGCTCAGGAGCGACCTGGGCCCGGACTTGTATCGGCAGGTCATCCAGACCTACCTCAAGCGCTACCAGTTCCAGCCCGTCGTCACGGAAAACCTCCTGTCCGTCTTCGAGGAAACGACCGGGAAATCCTTCGACCAGTTCTTCGACCAATGGCTTTACCACGGCGGCCATCCCGAGTTGGCGGTCGACTATGCGTGGGACGAAAAGACCGGCCTCGCCCGCGTCGGAATCCGGCAGACGCAGAAGATCACCGACGAGATCCTCCAGTTCCGCGTGCCGGTGACGGTGCGCTTCAAGGGCGACTTCGGCACGGTGGACAAGGTGTTCCAGCTCGACGATCTCGCGCAGGATTTCCATGTGGCGCTGCCGTCCGCGCCGAAGATCGTCCGGGTCGATCCCGACATCGCCCTGCTGGCCAAAGTCGAGTTCACGCCCTCGCGCGCCTTGCTCGACGCCCAGCTGGCCGACGCCGCAGATCCGATGGGACGGATCCTCGCCATCGAGAAGATCGCCAAGGACAAGCAGGCTGATGCGGTCAAGCGCATCCAGGGCGTGGTGAAGAACGACAGGCTGTGGTTCGTCCGGGTCGAAGCCGCCAAGGCCCTCCGCCAGCTCGGCACCGACGAAGCTCTGACGGTGCTGCGAAGCGCGGTGGACCAGTCCGATGCCAGAGTCCGCCGGGCGGTCGTCGATGCCTTCGGCTCGTTCACCCAGCCGAAGGCTTTGGAAACACTTCTCGCCCTCCTGCCGAAGGAAAAAAACCCCGACATCCGCGACAC
>JBBRDN010000236.1:0-5655 GCA_038203875.1 Verrucomicrobiota bacterium | reverse complement strand
AATCCGTGCGCGGGAAGGTTGAACAACGCATCTCCGAGAATCACAACGCGTTTTTCGGGCTGGATCAATGCGAGTTCACCGGTGGCTCCTCCGCCGAGTTCGATTACCTGAAAACTATCGCACATGCTCTGCCCTGGGCGTAAGGGGACCACTGCAACTCCATCGAACCTAGCCTCGCCACTGGCGAAGACCGGAATCTTCCACCGTTCGACAACTTCCTCGGAGTTTCTCAGGTGGTTTTCATTGGTGAGGATCACGGCCTTGGGACACCCGTGGACCTCGAGCGACTGCATCAGTTCCTCCGTGAGACGAATCGGATCGAAAACATATAGGTCTTCGTTCACGACGATGGCCGAAGAGGTCAGTTCCACCTTGTGATGAGGTGAGAACGCTTGCCATGTAAACACTCCGTCCCGGATCAACCGGAGGGAGGTCGCGATCGGTGTATCCACGGCGAGACCCTAGCGGAGATGGCGGCGGGATCAATCCGACGCGTTTGGCACCCAAGGCAGATTCCGTCGGACGCCAACCTAGGCTTATGGACGTGAACACTTGGATCTCCGCGGCCGGATTGGACGTAATCGACCCGCTCATCGTCTACACCCTGGTGCGGCAGCAGGACCGGCCGGAGCCTGTCCGCCATTGGTGTGTCTTCGAGAACGCGGTCTAGCTCCCGGCTGAGGTCCCGGCGATAGGATTCTCGTGGCCCGGGGATACGGATTCCGTTCACGGCAATGAAAAAACCCGGACCTGTGTGGGTCCGGGTTCTGGGTAAAGCGTTGAATGCGGGATTAGAGGCTGTGACCGGTCACCGTGCAGCTCGGGTTCACGGCCACCGTGGTGATCGCGTAGGTGCCGCCAGCAGGGCATTTCAATTCGGTATTGATGGCCTGCTTAATGTATTTGTCGGACGCGCCGGCGATGTCGCTGAGGGTGACGGTCGAGGTCGGTCCCTTCTTTTGCTCCAAGGCCCACTGTTCGATGGCGCCCTGGACCTGCTTGAGGTTGGCGATGCAGGCGTTGGTCTGCGCCGTGGTGCGGGCCTTGACGAAGTTCGGGATGGCGATGGCGGCAAGGAGGCCGATGATCGCGACGACGATCATGATTTCAACGAGGGTAAAGCCGGATTTGCGGTTCTGGATGGTCTTCATTTTGTGTTTCGATGTTGGCTGCGGTGTGAACCGTTCGCCGGGCGGTTGATGTAATCTATGATGACGGGTTTGGTTCACGTATTGCCCGGACAAATCCGCATGGAAGGGAGATTAGCAAGGTAGATGCCGTCGCACTTCTGCACATCGAATCGGCCGGTAGCCGCCAAACCTTTAGGAGGGAATTTGCGGGCACGAAAAAACCCGATCCGTCTCCGGATCGGGTTCTTGAAAACGATAGGTGCGAACGATCAGAGGCTGTGACCGGTCACCGTGCAGCTCGGGTTCACGGCCACTGTGGTGACCGCGTAGGTGCCGCCAGCGGGGCACTTCAGTTCGGTATTGATGGCCTGCTTGATGTATTTGTCGGAGTTGCCGGCGATGTCACCGATGGTGACGGTTGAGGCCGGTCCCTGCTTGGTCTCGAGTGCCCACTGTTCGATGGCGCCCTGGACCTGCTTGAGGTTGGCGATACAGGCGTTGGTCTGCGCTGTGGTGCGGGCCTTGACGAAGTTCGGGATGGCGATGGCGGCAAGGAGGCCGATGATCGCAACGACGATCATGATTTCAACGAGGGTAAAGCCGGACTTGCGATTCTGGATGGTCTTCATGTGATTTTGATTGGCTGCAGTGTTGATTGTTGCGGTTAACGGGGCCGGGTTTGCTGCCAATCCGATCTCGTCCGCATGAATGATGAGTTAGCACCTCGGGTGCCTTCTCACTTCTGACAGTAGATCGGCGACCCAGCGTCGGCGCTTTAGGGCGACTTTCTCCCATCCGTCAGTTTCCCAAGAACCACCGGACGCCTGGCGCCCGTAACCTGCGGCAGGCTTCCCGGGATGGATTCCAAGTGTGCATGCGCCAATGCAGCGAAAGCCATCGCCTCCTTCGCACTGGAATTGAAGCCGTGATCCTCATGGGATTCAACGTTGGCGAACCCGCCCGCTTCCGTCGCCAACAGCTCCCGTAGCAAAGGATTCTTGGCGCCTCCTCCTCCCAGGATCACACGGAACGGTGCAGCCGAAGGAGCGACTGAAGGCACCACGAACCGTTTGTAGGCCTCGGCGATGGACCACACTGTGAGGGCCGTCGCCGTTGCAACCATGTCCTGTGGGCCCAACCCGAGGCCGGTCCCCTGTGAAACCAATCGCTCGGTGAATGCGTCTCCGAACATCTCTCTCCCTGTTGTCTTCGGCGGCGCCTTCTTGAAAAACGGATGCATCTTCAATTGAGCGAGCAGTTTCTCTGAAACGATTCCCGCCCGCCCGATCCTTCCATTCCTATCAAACGTCAACTTGTTGGAAGTGAACCTTCGCACCAAACCATCGATTACCATGTTGGCCGGGCCCGTATCAAAGGCGCTGACCGAATCGAGCCCGGCCCCGGCTGGCAGGAATGTGAGGTTCGCGATGCCTCCGAGATTCTGGATGATCCGATGTTCGGTAGGATGGCGGAACAGGATCCAGTCGACGAACGGAACAAGCGGAGCCCCTTGCCCTCCGGCGGCCATATCGGCGACGCGGAAATCGGATACCACGGGAATACCCGTCTCTTCTGCAATCACGGCGGACTCGCCGACTTGGAGCGTCGAACCACTCCGTCCATTGGGAAGGTGGTGGATCGTCTGGCCATGGGAACCGATGGCTCGAACAGATGCCGGTGGGATTGAAGCGGTCTTGATCAAACGATTTGCAGCGCCCGCAAATCGCCTGCCGAGATCAAAGTTCAACTCACAGATCTCATCGACCCTGCCATCCCGGGAAATCCTATGGATCCGATCCTGAAGAGCCCGCGCAAACGGAACATGAAGATGGCGGAGCAGCTCAATCCCGAACGAGGCAGGCTTCGGCGTCACTTTAATCAGCGCAGCATCGATCCCGTCTGCCGATGTGCCTGACATCAGTCCGATGTAGAGAAGTGGTCGTTTGGCCATGTGCCTCCAGACAACAGAAACGGCGCGAAGACGAAAGCCTTCGCGCCGTTGGAGAATGGAACTTCCGATCCGCCTACTTTTTCGCGGCGGCGTAGGCTTCCGAGACGACGGCCCAGTTCGCTACGTTCCAGAAGGCCTTCAGATAGCTGGCGCGGAGGTTCTGATACTTGAGGTAGTAGGCGTGTTCCCAGACATCGACGCCGAGGATCGGGGTGCCTTCAACTCCGGCAACGGCTTTGCCCATGATCGGGTTGTCCTGGTTGGCCGTGGAAACGATCTCCAGCTTGCCGCCATTCACGACGAGCCAAGCCCATCCGGAACCGAAACGGCCAAGGCCGGCGGCCTCGAACTTTTCCTTGAAGGCGTCCAAGCTGCCAAAGGTCGCAGTGATGTCAGCGGCGAGAGCGCCGGTCGGAGCTCCACCGGCGTGCGGTCCCATCAGCTTCCAGAAGAAAGTGTGGTTCCAGTGGCCGCCGCCGTTGTTACGGACGGGGCCGCGAATCGCGTCGGGAACGGAGGCGAGATCGGAGATGAGAGCATCGATGGATTTGGCTTCGAGTGCGGCATTGCCGGCGATGGCCTTGTTCAGGTTGGTCACGTAGGCGTTGTGGTGCTTGCCGTGGTGGATCTCCATCGTCGGCGCGTCGATGTGCGGTTCGAGTGCGTCTTTTGCGTAGGGAAGAGGGGCGAGTTCGTATGCCATAGGGTTGGTGTTTTCTTGGTTTCCACTTCGCCAAGTTAGGCAGGCGAAGATCAGGTAAGAGGATCGTAACAGAGGTGCCGGTCGAATCAAGGGGTCCGCTTATCAACGTGACAGGCCGACGAAGTTTTTCAGCAGTTGTAGCCCGACAGCCTGGCTTTTTTCCGGGTGGAACTGCGTCGCGTAGACGTTGTCCTTCCACACCGCTGACGCGAACGAGCCGCCGTAGTCGGTGGAGGTCGCGACGATGGACGGATCAATCGGTTTCGGGTGGAAGCTGTGGACGAAATACACGTGGCTGCCGTCAGCGATGCCACGGAAGAGCGGGCAGTCCGGCTGTTCGATCTTCAGGGTGTTCCAACCGATCTGCGGAATCTTCAGCCCCGGCCGTTCGTGGAAGCGCACGACGCTGCCGCCGAAGACACCTAGGCCCAAGGCGCAGCTGTTGAACTCCTCGCTCCGATCGAACAGAGCCTGATAACCCACGCAGATGCCGAGGAATGGCCGGCCGGACTTGATGAACTCTTTCACCGAACCCAGCAGTTCCTGTTTGGCGAGGGCATTGACGCAGTCGTCGAAGGCGCCGACCCCAGGCAATACCACGGCATGCGCATCAGCCAACTCGCGTCCTTCGCGGACGACCCGAACATCGGCTCCCACTTTGAGGAGAGCCTTGTGGGCGCTACGGAGATTTCCCGAATCGTAGTCGATCAGTGCGATCATCTGGTCGAAGCAGTCTGGAAACGAATCGGCGACTTGGCAACCCGCTCACTTCAAAGAACGGGCTACGCGGCGGCCAGTTCCTTCTCCGTCTTCAACCGGAGCTGCCCACAGGCCGCGTCGATGTCGTGGCCCTTCTCTAGGCGGAGCGTGGTGATCACGTCCTTTTCGCGGAGAGTGTCGGCGAAGCGGATGCAGCGCGCTTCCTGCGGACGTTCCCACGGCAGGCCGTCGACCTTGTTGTAGGGAATCAGGTTCACCTTGGCCTGTAACCGTTGGGCGAGCTCGATCAACGGTGCCGCATGGATCGCGGGATCATCGTTGATGCCGTCGAGGAGGATGTATTCCAAGGTAATCATCCGGCCCTTCTTTTCGACGTAGTAGTCGCAGGCCGAGCTCAGCTCCCTTAGCGGATACTTGCGGTTGACCGGCATGATCTTGTCCCGCACCTCGTCGGTCGCGCCGTGCAGCGAGATGGCGAGGCGGAACTGTTCGGGCTCGTCCGCCAGTTGCTTGATCCGCGGAGCGACACCGCTGGTCGAGATGGTGATCTTGCGCGCGCCAATGCCCACGCCCCACGGCGCGTTCAACGTTCGGAGGGCACCCATGAGATTGTCGTAATTCGCCATGGGTTCGCCCATTCCCATGATGACGAGATTGTTGATCAGGCGCTCCGCGGGAGCCTCCGGCGCATCGGGCTGGGAATCGTTCCAGCGCTCCACGGCCAGAACCTGGTCGAGGATTTCTTCGGGCCTGAGGTTGCGCTTCCAGCCATCGAGACCGCTGGCGCAGAAGCGGCAGCCGTAGGCGCAGCCGACCTGCGTCGAGATGCACAATGTGTGGCGGTCGCTGGCCTCGCCGTAGAGCGACGGGTTGGCCGGGATGAGGACGCTCTCGATCATGGCCCCGTCGGTCAATTTCCAGAGAAACTTCTGTGTCGTGTCGCGGGCGCCTTGGCGGCGGACCAACTCGAGCGGCCGGAGCGAGAATGCCGTCGCCAGCTTTTCCCGGAGGGCCATCGGCAGGTTGGTCATCGCGTCCCATGAAGCAACGCGCTGCTTGTAGAGCCAGGCGAGGACCTGCTTGGCGCGGTAGGGCTTCTCGTCGAGTTCTCCCAACCATGCGTGAAGGTCCGCTTCGGTGAGGGAGCGGAT
>JBBRDN010000235.1:0-5714 GCA_038203875.1 Verrucomicrobiota bacterium | reverse complement strand
CATCGCGCCGCCGATCGTCCTCAGCTTCGATTGAGTTGCGGAACCGTAACCCGCCAATGACAAGGCCCCGCTGACGCTGTTGCTGAAGACCACATAGCGTGCTGCATACACGTCGTAGGTATGCCCCGGCTGAAAAGTTCCAGCGGTAAACCGGACCTGGTTCGACACACCGGTCAGCGCGCCGGGCGAGCCCAGATCCGGGGATTCGTAGATGGTCTGGCTGGTCAACGCATCCTCGACCTGGACGGAGACGAAGTTCGTGGCGATCCCGCCGGCATCGAGCTGGAGGGTGAACGGCAGGGCCGGATCAACGGTCTGCGCGAGGGTGTAGTTCACGAGGGACGGCGCGGACGGCGTGGATCCCGCGGGCAATGTCACGGCGGCCAGCTGATTGGAGGAGGGTCCCTGGATGCTGAACTGGTAGGTGCCCGCCGGGAAACTCGCCTGCAACTGGGCAAGAGAGTTGGAGAACGCGAACGCCACGAAGTTGGTCGGACTGCTGAACGGAGTTCCAAACAGGTTGAGGACGGGTTTGCCGGGTGGGGTGACTGTGGCCGTCGTCGCGTTCCGTGTCGGAGGAAGTTCGACGTTGGCGGAGAATTGGTAGGAATTTGTGGGCACGAGGACAGGCGCAGCCGCTGACAACTGCGAGTAGTTTGCCTGCACCACGACGCTCAACCGGGCATCACCGGTGCCCGCTCCCCCGCCTCCGCCGGATCCGGCGGCCGTGTTGAATACGCCGCTGTAGTCTTGGGCGAGTTCGGAGTCGTCGATGAAGCGGGTGAAGTCGAAGGCGGTCATGTCCCACGCGATCAGGACTCCCGAAGGAAAACCGCCGGTGCACCGGGCCGTAAAGCTCCTGTCGCTGGTCCACTCGTAGGTCATCTTCGCGTCGATCGACTGGAACATGGTCCCACCGATCAAGGCGACCCATGTGAGGCCGGCCCCAGGCGGCGTCACGTTCATCCGTTCGCTGAACTGGAAGACCACGCCAATGTTCGTCGCCACGCCCGTGGCTCCTGTGGTCGGAGAGGTGGAGACGAGCGTAGGCTGGGCGAATGCGGTGACGGACAGCGCCAGGGCGGCGAGCAATGACAGCCAGGCGCGGAACGGGGAGGCATAGGTCTTCATAAATTTGCAAGCCGATCGGGGCCTTTTTCTCCCACGGCGTCCCGATCGTGCCAAGCCCCTTCCAACCCAGTCCCGCCAAGGGTTATTTGGCGTCGTCGAGGATCTCAATGTCCTTGAACCACACGTCGCCGTTCTGCCCGCCGTGGACTTGCAGCGCGATGACGTCGTCCAGATCCACGGCGTCGAGGATGAAGTCTCCGTAGGTCTTCGTGGTGCAGAGCCATCCGTGGCCTCCTTTTCCGGTAGTCCCGACGATTGCTCCGTCCGCGATCTGGTAGTTGGCCTGCCCTCGGAGATCCCAACTATTCCAGTTCTTGCCGTTGAAGATGGGGACCATCTCCGGACCCGCCGCGATCGCCAGAACGCCGGCCATGAAATAAAGACAGCGGAAAAGAGGCACCGCATCATTTCACGGTTGCTGCGGTCGCTGGACCGAATTGGCCAGTGAATTCATGGACAATCCGGATTGTCCCACCCGCCGAACACTTCGGGTCCTGGACCGCTTTCGCGATATCTAAGCCCATTGGGTCAACGTGGCGCTTGACCCTTCCCATGCCAGCGCCTTTAGTTGCGCTTGAAACGACGTTTCATGCTGGCGCACCTTAAAAGCCTATTTTCCAACGATATCGGAATCGATCTCGGGACAGCCAACTCCCTCGTTTACGTCCGTGACCGCGGCATCGTGCTGCGCGAACCCTCCGTCGTAGCAATCCAGGCCGGGACCACCAACGTCCTGGCCGTCGGCGAGGAAGCCAAGCGGATGATCGGCAGGACCCCTGGTAACATCGTGGCCATCAGGCCGATGAAGGACGGCGTCATCGCCGACTTCGAGATTACCGAGGCGATGCTGCGGCACTTCATCCAACGGGTCCATCACCGCAAGTTGATCGCACCCCGCGTGGTGGTGGCGGTGCCCTCGGGGATCACCGAAGTCGAGAAAAGGGCGGTTAAGGATTCCGCCACCCATGCAGGCGCGCGCGAAGTCTACCTGATCGAACAACCCATGGCCTCGGCCATTGGAGTCGGTCTCCCCGTGCACGAACCGGCCGGCAACATGATTGTCGACATCGGCGGCGGCACCTGCGAGATCGCGATCATTTCGCTGGCTGGAATCGTGTTCAGCCGCAGCGTGCGCGTCGGTGGGGACGAGTTTGATGAAACGATCGTGGCGCACATGAAGCGCGCCTACAACCTGATGATCGGTGAACGCACGGCTGAGGAGATCAAGATCCGGATCGGATCGGCCTTCTCGCTGGAGCAGGAACTTACTATGGAAGTCAAAGGCCGCGACCTCGCATCCGGCCTTCCGAAGACCATCACAATCCGGTCCGAGGAAATCCGCGAAGCCCTGAAAGAACCTCTTTCCAGCATCCTGGAATCCGTCCGTCTCACACTCGAGCGCTGCCCCCCCGAACTTGCCGCCGACCTCGTCGACCGCGGCATCGTCATGGCCGGCGGTGGGGCGCTCCTGCGCGGGATCGACCGGCTTGTGGCCGAAGAAACCGGCCTGCCGGTGCACATCGCGGACGATCCGCTGTGCGCCGTGGCCGAAGGAACCGGCCGCGTGCTCAACGAGATGTCAATTCTTCAGCGGGTCACTTCCTACAAGTAAGCTCCCCTCCCGTTCGCCTCCATCCATGCCGGCCCAAAACAGGGCCACGGCAACAACCGCAGGTCGCGGCCAGTCGGGGCGAGATGTCTAGAAGGACGCAATACATTGCGATCGCTGCGGTGATCGCGCTGATGCTGGTGCTGCTGAAGCTCCCGGGCGACGTTTCCTCACGTCTCAAACTGGCCGTCAGTTCCGTTTTTCTCCCCCTCTTCGGCCTCACCGGTTCCGCCAACCGATTGACCGATGCGACGGGCAATGCGCTCCTGCCCAAGTCCGAAGTCCTGGCCCAAAACGAGAAGCTCCGAGAGGAGGTCAACGGACTTCGCGTCGCTACCCAACAGACCGCTGAAGTGTTCCGCGAGAACGAACGCCTCCGGCAATTGGTGGGCTGGCAGCGCCAGCTTCCATGGAAGACCCGTGCCGCCCGGGTCATGTCGCGTGATCCCGCGAACTGGTGGCGCTCCGTCCAGATCGACCTCGGAACCTCCCAAAGCATGCGCCCCAATCTCGCGGTCATCTCGACCGATGGGCTGGTCGGGAAAATCTCCTCGTGCGGAGACAACCGCTCGATCGTTCTTCTGCTTGGCGACCCAACGCTTCGGGTCTCCGCCTTGATCCAGGAAACCCGCGACCACGGCATCATCATGGCCGGCAGCAGCGGTTCCCCGGGAAGCGAGTTCATCGACCTCGGGTTCCTTTCCCGCAGCAGCCAGCTAAAGGCCGGCCAGGCTGTGATCACGAGCGGCGACGGCGGTGTGTTTCCCAAGGGCATCGTCGTTGGCCGTGTTGTCGATTCGCGGACTGTTGGCTACGGACTCTCAATCGAGGCGCGCGTCAAACTGGCCGCGGATCTGGGCAAGCTGGAGCAGGTCTGGGTGATCCTCGAATGAACTTCGCGCGCCCAATCCTCATACTGGTCGCGGCCTTACTCGCGGTCTTCGCCGAGACCCAGCTGAACCTGCCGGAGCGCCTTCTCGCCGTGCGGATCCATCTGCTCCCGGCGATCGTCGTCTTTGCCGCGCTTCGCTCTGGATTGGGGATGCTCACGCTGACCGCGGCCATCGGCGGTCTCTGGCTCGATTCGCTTTCGGCGAACCCGCTCGGCGTCTCGGCGATCCCATTGATCCTGGCCGGAGTGCTGATGCGGCATTTCGACTCGATGCTCCTCCGCGACCTGCCCTACGCCCAGTTCATGCTCGGTGCCGGCGCCGCCGCGATGTTGTTCTTCGTGTCGCTGGGAATTCTGCTCTCCGTCCACCTGGAACCGGTCATCGGTTGGGCGACACTCTGGCAGGGAGCCGTCTCCTCCCTCGGAACCGGCGCGCTGACTCCCTTGGTTTTCTTCGTGCTCGATCGCATCGATCGCGCTCTCACCTATCAACCCGCTCCCGAGTCCTCCTTCCGTCAGGACCGCGAGATCAAACGGGGGAGAACCTGACGCGCATGCTGATCTTCGACCAGCTCAGGAAGGACGATCGCTCGCTGCGAACTCTCGCGATGGTGCTGCTCGCCGGCATGCTCTTGCTGATGGCCGGCCTGTGGAACGTCCAAGTCGTGTCCTCCCGAAAACACGAAACAGATCTTCGCAATCAATCCTTCCGCTCGGTCCGAGTGCCCGGTGTTCGCGGAAAAATCTTCGACCGGAACGGACTCGTCTTGGCCGAGAACGGGCCGCGCTACGACATCAACCTCTACCTGGAGGAACTGCCGCCCTACTTCCTGTTCGAATACACCAACCGGGTTCTTCCTACCTATCTGGCGAACAACCCGCTTCCGCCTGCCACCAATCAGACCGGTTCCCGTTTCTTCGGCCTGTTCGGAAGCAAGGAACCCGCCCGGCCCAAGTTGCCGCTGAAAACCCGCCAAATGCTGCAGGCCCAGGCGCGCTACGGCGTCGCCAGCAACCTGCTCCTCCAAGTCAGCACTTTCCTGAAACAACCCAGGCAGTTGGACCAGGCAGGCTTTCTGCGCCACTACAGCAGCAGCCTTTTCGTGCCTTTTCCGCTCATCAAGAATCTCGAACCGGAAAAGGTGGCCCGGTTTGTCGAACTCGCGGCCGAGTTCCCCGGAGTCGAACTCGAGGTCCAGCCCGTTCGGGCCTATCCCCAAGGCGTCGCAGCGGCCCACCTTCTGGGATTCGTCCGGCGCATGGACAACTTCGATTCGGAGGACATCAACTACCGCTACGTGCTTCCGGACTACACGGGTGCCACAGGGATCGAGTCCGCCTTCGACGACGAATTGCGTGGCCGACCGGGCGTAAAATCGCTCCTCGTAAACAACCTCGGCTATCGGCAGCGCGAGGATCTCATCAGTCCCTCCGAGCCCGGCGACAACGTCTTCCTCACCCTCGATCTTCAGCTTCAGATCGCGACGGAACGTGCGCTCGCCTCCGCCATGCCCAATGTCCGGGGCGCCGCGGTCGTGGTCGACGTGCGCAACGGTGACGTCCTCGCGATGGTGTCGCTTCCGACGTTCGATCCGTCGATCTACGTGAATGGCGCCGGCTCCAATGAATGGGCTCGGATCAGCGATCCCCACCTCAAACCGCAATTCAACCGGGCGACACAGGCCTTCTACAGCCCGGGTTCGATCTTCAAGATCCTCACGTCCATCGCGTGCCTTGAGTCGGGACTCAACCCGTCGGAACAGTTCCGTGTTGAACCCAATCCAAAACGGGCGGGCCGCGGCGCGATCGCCGTCGGCAACCGCTTGATCGGCGACACGGCGGCGCCCGGGCTCTACGACTTCGAGAAAGCCTTTATCAAATCGAGCAACAGCTACTTCATCCATCACGGGCTTCGCGCGGGCTTCAAGAAGATCATCGAAGTGGGTGAGCGGTTCCATCTGGGCGAACGCACCGAAATCATGCCACGCCAGGAAGCCGTCGGGATTTTCCCCGAGCGCGAGGACGAAAAGAAGTGGCCGCTCGGCAGCATCGCGAACATGTGCATCGGCCAGGAGGTCACCG
>JBBRDN010000234.1:0-5747 GCA_038203875.1 Verrucomicrobiota bacterium | reverse complement strand
TCCGGTCGGGGCGTGCAGACGAATCTCCTCAAGCTAATGGAGGATGGAGACGTGCCGCTGGTTTCTCCCAACGACATGACGGGCCAGCTCCAGGCGGCGATGTCCGCCATGCGCGGAGGCGGTGCCGCAGCGCCGGAAGTCATCAACACCCGCCACATCCTGTTCATCGTCAGCGGCGCGTTCTCGGGCATCGACCAGATCATCCGCGACCGCCTCATGGGCACGGGCCAGACCAAGGCGGCCAAGCTGCAGAACGTCGACCAGCTCTACCAGCAGGCTTCGACGGCGGACCTCGTCACCTACGGATTGGAGCCCGAGTTCGTGGGGCGTCTGCCCGTGCGGGTCGCCTGCCACGGCCTCGATGCCGACGATCTCTTCGACGTGTTGCGGAAGAGCGAGAGCAGCCTGATCCACCAATACGAGCGCGCATTCGGAGCCTACGGCATCCGGTGCGAGTTCAAGGACGAAGGCCTGCGCGCGCTCGCCCAACTGGCCAGCGGCGAAAACACCGGTGCCCGGGGCCTGATGACCGTGTGCGAACGCGTCTTCCGCGATCTCAAATTCCGCCTGCCCAACAGCCGCGTGAGGCAGTTCTCCGTCACTGCGAAGCTCGTCGAGAACCCTTCCGACGAACTGAAGCGGATGCTTAAGGCGACGAAGGCCTGAAGCGGATCCGCGATACCCGCTAAGGCAGGATGACCACCCGGTAGTAGCGGTTCGGGATCAGCGGAGCCTGTGTGTCGATGAAGTCGATGCAGCCTCCAGGAGATGAATTCGTGCTGATCGAGTCCCAGTTCACCAGATTGGTCGAAGCCTGTATGACCAACGCCTGTCCCGGCAATCCGCAGGTGGTGAATCCAAACTGGCCATTCGGCAGGCGCACGGCCGAGCCGGTCGGCAATCCGGGCGGCGCGACCGCTCCGGTGTCCACCGTAAGGATGCGTCTGATGCCGTAGTTGCCGGCCATGAGCGCGGTGAAGCCGCCCGGCTCGATCAGGATCCGGCCGGTGTTCGGCGACACGAGGGAGGTGTCGAACTTCCAATCGGGATCGGCCGCGCCGGTGGCGAGGAACCGGTTCACGGTGGGCGATCCTCCGAGCAGGATCTTTCCATCCGGCTGAACTGCGACGATGGAAGAGGCGGTCATGCCGCCGGTGGCGATGGCGACGAAGTTGGTGTCCACCGTGCCGTCGGCGTTGAGCTGGAAGACGGCGTTGTTGTCATAGCCGGTCTGGTTGAAACGGAGGCCGTTGCCGGCGATCAGGATCTTGCCGGAAGACAGCAGGGCGATGGAGTTGACGATGCAGAATCCATTGGCCGGCCAAGTGGAGGAACTGTTCTTCACACGCATGACGACGAAGGATTCGTCGAGAGTTCCATTGGTGTTCAGACGGATGAGGACAGGGCGGTCCTGTCCGCTGACGCGCTGCCAGTTTCCTCCGACGAGAACCTTCCCATCGGGCTGGAGCGCGAGGGCGAAAGCGTTGCCTACGTTGTTATAGTCCGAGCCGTAGGCGAAGGTCTGGCCGGTGAACGTGGCGTCGATGGTGCCGTTGGTATTCAGGCGGACGATGTTCGTCCGGGCTACGCCGTTGAAGTTCCGGAACCATCCGGCCGCGATCAGTTTTCCGTCCGGCTGGCGGACAAGGGCGTTGATACCTGATAGTCCGGCCGCATCGGACGGGTCAGAGGGTCCGCCGCCGACATTGAAGTCGCGGTCGAGCAATCCATCGGCGGTGAGCCGGACCATCTTGCCGACGCTGGCCCAGGAGCCCGAGGGATAGTTGGTGAAGAAGACCGGGAAGTTACCGCCGACCACGATCCGGCCGTCCGGCTCCCCGACGAAGGCGCGCGGACCCTGCTGGTCGAAGTTGCCGGTTCGCCACCACGCATAGGTGCCGCCCAGCGACGGGGGCTTGAGGTAGAAGTTCGTGTCGAACGCGCCATTGGTCAGGGCGCGGAAGAGCGTCGGGTAGAGGCCGCCACCGGCACCGAGGAGGCGTCCATCCGGCAGACGCGCCATGCCGTATTCTCCCGTGAGCGAGGTGATGTAGGTGCCGTCGATCGATCCCGGCGGGATCACCCTGACCGTGATGGGCGGCGCGCTGGTGATGCAGCCCCAGTCGTTGCAGGCCACGACGGTGTAGAGGCCGCCGACATTGGTCGCGACGTTGTTCAGCACAAGGGCAGGAGCGGTTGCTCCAACAATGTTCGTTCCGTTGAAGCGCCACTGGTAGGAGATGGCTGTGGTGCCGGTGGCGTTGATGGAAAGCGTGCCAGAGCCGCCAAGGAGGATGGCGTTGGTGGGGTTCGTCCCGGGAAGGATCGCGAGCAGCGCCTGCGCGAAGACCACCGTGCTGGTCGACTGCCCGACGAGGTTCGACGCGACGACGAAGTAGGTCGTTACGTTCGCCACCGTCGTCGCGCCGAGAGACAGAAATTGGTTCGTGCCG
Source organism: Verrucomicrobiota bacterium (assembly GCA_038203875.1). Classification (GTDB taxonomy): domain Bacteria; phylum Verrucomicrobiota; class Verrucomicrobiia; order Limisphaerales; family CANJSG01; genus CANJSG01. The sequence goes on along the minus strand of JBBRDN010000234.1, from coordinate 3,294 downwards.
ATGCGGCCTGGGACGCCATTCGTGACGCTGAACCAGCGGTAGTCAGCCACGGGCCAGGCGCGGGCCAGGGCGTAGTTGGTCAACGCCGACGGCGGCTGGAAGACCATGTTCGTCGGCTGGTTGATGAACTGAGGAAGCACGCCGCTGTAGTTCGACTCGATCTGGTAGGTGAGCAGGTTGTTGCCGGTGCCGTTGGTGAACGCCAGCACGTTGGTCCAGCCGATGTAGCCGAGCGTCGTGCGGTCCCCGAAGACGTTCGCGATGACTGCGATGCGGCCGTTGGGGGCGACGCTGATGCCCGGGAGGCCGCGCTGATCCGCGCTCTGACCGTCACCGAGGGTCGTCTGGAATTGGACGTTCTTCACCGTGTTGGTCCAAAATTCGCCGCCCTCCCACTGCATCTTGAGCACGGACAACCCTGGATCACCGAGAGCGAACCGGTTGGTCATCAGATTGGCCACGGAACGGAGGTAGATGTTGTTCGCCGTGTCGCCCGAGAGCGATAGGCCGACGGTGCCGGAGTTCCCGTTCACGTTGAAAGGCGTCCGCTTCATCCACAGCAACGCGCCGTTGGAGCTGAACTGCGCCAACCCGCTGCCGGTGACCCCGCTGAAGTTCGGGGACTGGACTTCGTTGGTGAACGAGTTCGTGCCAAGCCTGAAAATCGGGGCTGCTGTCGAGAAGGCCACGGTCACCCGGTTCGACGCGTCGACGACCACGCTCAGGGCGGTTCCCAGGTTATTGTTCGTCGGCTCGGACAGATTGCTGCTCCAGACGGGCACGCCGGCCGGGCTAAACTTCGCGAGGAACATCGAGTTCGTGTAAAGGGCCCCGCCCAGGATGGTGTTCTTGGTGAAGCCGCCCGACGCGTAGATGTTGTCCGCCGAATCGAGGGCAATGGCGCTGGCGAACTCCGCGTTGGTGGTGCCGTGGTTGGTCGCCCAAAGGATGTTTCCGGCCGGGCTGAACTTCGCAAAAAAGATGTCCTCGGTAGAGGCGGCCAAGGAGAGCATCCGGTTCGTCAGCACGATGCCGTTGGTGTAGATGAGCTGTGAAAACTGGGAAACGACACGCGTGCCGCCAAACATGGGATTGCCGTTGAACCGGCCTCCCAGGACGGGATTCCCGACCGAATCAACGACCAGTCCACTGTCCCGGACGCTGGACCGATTGACCGCGGAGGAGAAGGTCTGTTGCCAGGCTCCGGCGCGCCTCACCCACTGGCAATTGCCGTCGGCATCGTAGCGGGCGAGGAACAGCGCGGTATCCGCCCCGGCGCTGATCGCATTCGTGCCGAAGAGGGCCGTGTCGCTGTCGGTCGTGCCCGACACATAGACGCCGCCCACGCCATCGAGGGCCAACGAGCGTCCCAGGTCGGCATAGTTCCCGCCGGCCTGGCGCACCCACAGCACCTGGCCGTCCGGCGCATATTTGATCAGGAGCACGTCCCCGGCGGTAAACCCCGGCACCGTGTTCGTGAGGCTGCTGCCCCCGAGCGAAACCACGCCGCTGAAGGTTGCCGTGACAAAGATGTTCCCGGCCGCATCCGTCACGCACGCTCCGGGATAGACCGAGGTGATCGGGGAATTGACCCCGTCGACGGCGCGGTTGTCCGGATGGCTGGCCCACAGGATCTCGGGAGGCCGTTGCTGGGCCTGCAAGTGGGGAACGACGAAGCTGGTGATGAGAAACCAGACCAAGGCAACGAATCCAACCGAACCCATCGCGGAACACGGAACAACGGTATTTCGCATAAAAAAGATCGCCTCCAACCAAACGTCAGGCGGAGGCGAGAACGGGCGACGTGGCGGGCATCCTCGCACAAGGAACCCATCAATCGCCATGTGGTCACCGTCTCACGAAAGCCGGGGCTTCGGGCAAGGGCCGAAACGGGTGCGACGTGGAATTAAGCAACGGGATTGATGGACATCACGCCGGTGAATCGATGCAACGCGGAGCCCTGGTTCATCCGGCGCTGAAAGCATCCGCCTGCCGTCCGCCGTCGTCGCATCTGGTGACGATGCACGCCTGCCCGCAGGACGAGCAGTTCTGCCCCGGAGGCAGCCTGTCCATGATGCCGGAAAACCTGTTCGTGAACTTCAAGCGGCGGACGGGCTGATCAATCCGACCTGGTGCCCGATTTCAAAGGCCGGCCAATTTGGAGTGCGTCGGCTCGACGACGCTTTGGAGCGGCTGGCCCGGAGCAGTGGCCTTCCATGTGAAGTCGGACGCGCACCAAAGCGGTGTCCAGCCACCGCACTCCATGTCTGAGGCTGCTTGGAATTCTTCACCGGGAAGGCTACATCCGACGGCAGCCATGTGGTTCTACGCGAAGGACGGCAGGGAAACGGGACCGGTCTCCGACGCCGAACTGGATGCTCTGACGGCGCGCGGCGTGATCGACGCGGCAACGCTGGTCTGGCGGGAAGGGATGGCCGTTTGGCATCCGCTCTCGTCGATCCGTGAGGCAACGGCGATTCCCAAAGCGGGTCAGGAGGCGTGTTCGCAGTGCGGGACGTTCTATTCGCCTGATGACTTGGTCGCCGTATCCGGCCTAAAGGTTTGTGGAGCCTGCAAGCCGATGGTGGTGCAGCGGATCAAGGAAGGCTTGCCCTTAACCAATCGGGTAAAGGCATGGGCCGACAATAAACTGGTGGTTACGGAGGCCGAGACTGAACTGCCGAGACGATGCTTTCGTTGCAACTCCTCGGACGTTCAGACGACCGTCAAAGCCAAGATGGAACGAAGTTTCACGATCAATCGTTCATTCAGCATCCAAGTCCATTTCTGCCTCGCTTGCGGGAAGAAAAAACGGATGAAGAGCTGGATGGCGGGAGCCACCTTCGTTCTGGGATTCGGCGGAATTCTTATGGCCTTAGCGGGCGCGATCCCTTCAGCCATAGCGACCCTTGGGCTGATCTCGGTGTTGGCGACCAGCTTGAGCCTATCGACCTTCGACAGGCCGGCTCGTTTGCAAAAATCCAAAGGGACTACCCTTTGGGTTTCAGGGGCAAGCCGGCCATTCCTCGACTCCCTACCCAAGTGGCCGAACTGACAGAACCTACTTCGCCAACCCGCGCTGGCTGGTCTTGGCGAAATCGATGAGGTGCTCGATCTCGGGGAGCTTGGGCAGGTCGGCTTCGAGCTTGGCGAGGGCGTTTGAGACGGTGAGCCCTTCGCGGAAGAGGATCTTGTAGGCCTGGCGCATCGCGGCCTGGGCTTCCTCGGAGACGCCGTGGCGTTCCATGCCGACCTTGTTGATGGTGCGGGTCTCGGCCGGATTGCCATCAATAA
>JBBRDN010000233.1:0-5800 GCA_038203875.1 Verrucomicrobiota bacterium | reverse complement strand
GCCACCGGGCCCCCGAGCGCCCCCCGCCCGCCGGCCCCCGCGCCCCCGGCTGGGGGGGCGGCGCCCCCGGTGTGCCGCGCCCTACCAACGAAGCGAGCATGCCCAGACATCAGACCGATTCGTCAGGCCTTGATGAAGCTCGCGGCCGCGGTCGCCGAGGCGCCGTCATGCACGATGGCCATAAGCGCGCGGGTCATGCCGGCGGGATCGGCATGCTGGATGATGTTCCGGCCGTAAACGATGCCGGCCGCGCCCTGTTGAATGAGCGCCTCGGTGCGGGCGAGGATTTCCGCGTCCGACGCCTTGCCGCCGCCGCGCACGAGCACGGGGATCTTGCCGGAGATCTCGACGACCTTGTTGTAGACGGACACGTCGTCGGTCGGATCGGCTTTGATGATGTCGGCGCCGAGCTCCACGGCCTGGCGGACGAGCGGGAGGATCTTCTCGAGATCACCGTCGACCATGTAACCGCCGGCCTTGGTGTTCGACTGGAACACCAGCGGCTCGATCATGAGCGGCATGGCGTAGCGGTCGCACTCGGGTTTGATGCGGAGAATGTTCTGGATGCACTGGTCGGAAACCTCCGGTTGGTCGGGAATGCGGAAGAGGTTCACGACGACGCAGGTGGCGTCGAGGCGCAGCGCCTGTTCGACGGGCGAATCGATCATGCGGCTGAACAGCGTGCGCGGCAGCTGCGAGCCGTAGACGTTGGCGACATCCGTGCGGAGGACGAGCGCGGGCTTCTGTTTGCCGGCAATGGACTGGAGGTAATGCGCCTGGCCGACGGTCAACTGGACGGCGTCGGGCGCGGCGGAGACGACGGTGCGGACGGCCTTCTCGAGATTTTCGATGCCCGCGAGGAAGCCGCGTTCATTGAAGAAGCCATGGTCGATGGCGACATCGAAGCAGCGGTTGGAAGCGGGGTTGAACAGGCGGTTGAGGCGGAACTGTTTCATCGGTCCGGCTGTTAAACCGCCCGGTGCCGGGCGCGTCGATGGAATTCTGCCAACTGGAAAGATCCGTGGGTCTTTCTTGGAGACGGTCAGCCGGTTTGGGCGCAATCCTTTTCCGTGGTGCAAAATTGGAATCATCCGTGGTTCTCTCGCAGCGCAATCCCTCTCCCGCCATGAACACAGTCCTTACCCGCCTCCAGGCCCTCCGCGACAAGGCCGCGCAGCTCAAGCAGGCCGTCGACTCCGCGCCGGCCAAGGCCGCGCAGCTCCGCGATGCCGTCAACGCAACGACGGGCCAGCTCCAGCAGCTCCGTGCCGACGTGCAGGGCACGGTCGCGTCGCTCAAGTCCGACAGCGACGCCTCACTGGCCGAGACTTTGGTCGAGCTCAATGGCGGCATCGGCACGCTGGCCCGCGCGGGCTACGATCTCGGCGGCGTAGACATCGAGCAGGGCCCGGCTCCGCGCGTCATCGTCCACCTCGACCAGATCGCAAGCGCCCGAACCACGCCGTTGGAATCCCTGATGAAGGAGATTTCCGGCAAACGCACGCTGCAGGCCATCCTCAACGCGTTGATCCGCGCCGAAGCGCTGGAGGAGAAGGTGCAGCTCGCCGACCTCAGCTTCCGCGGGCTCATCGTCCACATCGGAGCCGTTCCGACGGTGAGGCTCTGCTGGCGTCGGCAACACGAGGACGTGGAAGAGGAAGCCCACTTGCTCGCCCAGAAGATGGCTCCCGCGTTGATGGCCGAAACCTCGACCACGCCAGCCCCTCCGCCGTTGCCGAACTACGGCGCCACCTCCTTCTTCGAGAAACAGGCCCCGGTCGTCGTGGCACCTGCGTCGCAACCCGCGCCTGCCCCCGTAGCGCAACCGGTTGCCATCGAGATCAGGCAGGCAAGTCTCGCTCCCACGCCTTCGTATTCGACCCTCCGCCCGAGCTCTTCGTCCCCGAAAGCGCCGCCGGCGGAGCCGGATCCCAGCACCGGTGATTGGCGGAAGGACGCCTTGGCTCGCTTCAAGAAGATGCCGCACCTCGGGCGTTGAGCCTCCGCAAAGCGCGAAGCGCGAAGGCCAAGGTTCGTATCCTCGCTCCATTTGTCCTCTGGCCTTCGCGCTTTATCATTCGCCGCTCGCGCAGCGTTCGGATTGTCGCTTGCCAGTCAGGAAGTCGTCCGGCCTACTTTCCCGACTTTTCGACTGATGATGAACGCAGACCTTCTCGCCAAAGCCAAATCACTCGGGTTCTCCGACCGCCAGATCGCCCATCTGACCGGCACCACGGAGGACGCCATCCGCGCCGAACGCAAGCAGATCGGCCTCGTTCCCAGCTACCGTCTCGTCGACACCTGCGCGGCCGAGTTCGAGGCCTACACGCCCTACTACTACTCCACCTACGACCGCGGCGACGACGAGGTGAAGGGCAACGTCGCCAAGAAAGTCATGATCCTCGGCGGCGGCCCCAACCGCATTGGCCAGGGCATCGAGTTCGACTACTGCTGCGTCCACGCCGCCTTCGCGCTCAAGGCCGACGGCTTCGAGACCATCATGGTCAACTCGAACCCGGAGACCGTCTCCACGGACTACGACACGTCGGACAAGCTGTTCTTCGAACCGCTCACGCTGGAAGACGTCCTCCACATCTACGAACGCGAAAAGTGCTGGGGCGCCATCGCGCAGTTCGGCGGCCAGACGCCGCTCAACCTCGCGGCCGGATTGAAGAAAAACGGCGTCAACATCATCGGCACCTCCGTCGAGAGCATCGAGACCGCGGAGGACCGCAAGCTGTTCGCGGCCATGTTGACCAGGCTCGACATCCCGCAGCCGCCCAACGGCACCGCCACCAACGTCGAGGAGGCCGTCGCCGTCGCCACGCGCCTCACCTATCCCGTCCTTCTGCGGCCGTCCTTCGTCCTCGGCGGACGCGCCATGCAGATCGTCTTCTCCGAGTCCGATCTCCGCGACTACTTCCACAACAACGCCGCGCTCGAAATCTCCGCCGGCCGGCCCGTGCTCGTGGACAAGTTCCTCGAAGACGCCACCGAGGTGGATGTCGACTGCATCGCCGACGTGGGCAACTTCGACGATCCGACAAAGGGCACCATCGTCCTCGGTGGTATGCTCGAGCACATCGAGTTCGCCGGCGTCCATTCCGGCGACGCGGCGATGGTTCTCCCGCCCCACACCCTCGACCAGAAGACCATCGACACAATCCGCACCTACACCCACGCCATGGCCCGCGAACTCCGCGTATCCGGCCTGATGAACGTGCAGTATGCGGTCAAGGACGACGTCGTTTACGTGCTCGAAGTGAACCCGCGCGCCTCGCGCACCGTGCCCTTCGTCAGCAAGGCCATCGGCAAGCCGCTGGCCAAACTCGCCGCGCAGGTCATGGCCGGGAAGAGCCTCAAGGAACTCGGCTTCACCGAGGAGATCTGGACGAAGTATTGGGCCGTGAAGGAAGCCGTCTTCCCGTTCAACAAGTTCCAGGGCCAGGACATCATCCTCTCGCCCGAGATGCGTTCCACCGGCGAGGTCATGGGCCTCGATGCCGATCTCGGCATCGCCTACGCCAAGTCGCAGATGGCGGCGAACTCGCCGCTCCCGCTCGGGGGCAAGCTGTTCATCAGCGTCAGCGACGCCCACAAACCCAGCGCCGCCGCCATCGCCAAACTCTACGTCGACCTCGGCTTCGAACTCGTCTCCACCAACGGCACCGCCACCGTCCTCGAGAAGGCCGGGCTCAAGGTCCAGCGCATCTACAAGATCTCCGAAGGCCGGCCGAACGCCGTCGATCTCCTCAAGAACAAGGAGATCCAGCTCGTCATCAACACGCCCAGCGGCGCCAGCCCCCGGGCCGACGAGGTCAAAATCCGCACCACCGCCGTCATGACCGCCACGCCGATCATGACCACCCTCAGCGGCGCCAAGGCCGCCGCCATGGGCATCGCCGCGCTGAAGAAAAGCGGCTACGCCGTCCGCACCGTGCAGGAGTATCACTGAACCGTGGTCGCGCATCCGGAGCCGCTGAGATGCCGAGGCGGACCATCTCCGGATCAAGGCCACGGCCAATGGCCCGATGGATTCATCGGAAACCCAACGCCTTCTCCCGGCTGATCTGCTCCGCGAGCGCCACAGTGGAGATGACCTCGCCCACCAGCGCGTGTTCCTTGCTCTGGTTGCCCGGCTCGATGGAGGACTCCTCCGGCATTTCGCGCACCCGCTGGTGAATCTCCGGGCTGCCGAAGCACTGCTCCATCTCATACCAAAGCGTGGGTAAACCAAACTCTTAGTCCCCACTGCAATCACCCGATCATGCACTTCGGGCAGAGATACGCCAGACTACCAAAGTTATCTGTAGGCGGTGCGACTTTGATCACCGAGAATGGGGTCGGCTTTCCGCACTCCGTGCATTCGATCTCCAAAGACGGCAGCCGCAGATGCATCCCCAGTCCGGCAGGCAGAATCGCCTCGAAACCGGAACGCTGACGCAGGCCTTTGACCAGCGAGATACGCAAATCGGTGAAGCCCGCCCAAAATTCTCCGATGAGCGCCAGCTTGGGCTTGCACTCTTTCAAGAGCCGCGCCGTGCCACGATAACCGAGGTGAACCTCCTTGAGCTTGGACGCGTCCTGCAACTCTTCGATGCTCGGCTGGCTGATATGCGCGATCAGGATGTCACAGTCGGCGAGATGCTGGTGCAGGTCTTCAAAGTAGGCAGTGTCTGCGGTGTAGCCAATGCGCAGGGCTGGTTTGCCCTTCTTATCGAGAAGTTCCACCACCATTCCCATGGCGTGCGACACATCGCTTCCGTGGTTCACTTTGAACGGAATGACACGCACCGGAATCTTCGCCGCGTGACTCATAAGGTTGATCGACTGCGGAAAACCCGACGGCAGAACCACTGGCTCATGCTGATGCTGTGGCTGTTGAAAGCCAAATTTTGTGGCCCCGACTGTGTCCTGATCCCATAGCAAGACATAGGGTTTGCTGCGTGCCGCATTCGTCGCCGATAGCCGCTTGAAGAGTTCGTAACCCAGGTCGTCGATGTCCTTCAGATCGCTGTTGTGGTCGGGGTGATTGTGACTGACAACAACCACCTGAATTTCCCGGCCATGGAATCCGGCATCGTGAAAATTGCGCAAGAAGTCGAAGCCCGGATCGATCACGATGCCATGGCCGCGCCACTTCAGGAAATAACCGCCTCCGCGCCAGCGTCGTTCCGAACCTTCTAGCAGCGTCACCGCACTGCTCCATCCGCGCAGAATGCTTAACGTGTCGTCACGCTTGGAATCCGCCTTGGCGATATACTTTTCGTATTGGGTTTCGCCCGCTTCCTGAATGGCGGCGATGACTCCACTTTCAATCTCATCCGTTTGCACGCTGGAGGTCGCCTTTCCCACCATGGCCCGATCGTCGGGCGACAAGGCCGCAGGTTTAATTTTCGACTTGAGCAGCATCAAACCCATGCGGGCACGTGCGTGGTCACCTCCCTGCGCATCGGGACTTGCCAATGCTTTCTCAAATGCCTCCTCCGCCTGCTTCTGCTTCCCCACTGTGACATACGCTTGCGCAAGGTTCCTCCAAGCTCTCGCAGGCGGGTCGAGTTTCGGGTCGTCGAGGGCCTTGCGGTAGGCCTTGATCGCTTCGTCGTGCTCGCCCTTGGCTCGAAGCGCGTTGCCGAGATTGTTCCAGGCGTTCCCGGGCGTGTCGTATTTCGGATCGTCGAGGGCCTTGCGGAAGGCCTTGATCGCTTCTTCGTGCTCGCCCTTGGCGTTAAGCGCGGTGCCGAGGTTGTTCCAGGTGTTTCCGGGCGTTTCGAATTCCGGGTCGTCGAGGGCCTTGCGG
>JBBRDN010000232.1:0-5843 GCA_038203875.1 Verrucomicrobiota bacterium | reverse complement strand
ACTTGGGCTGGGCCTTCTTCTGCATGGATCTGCCAACCTCAATGCTGTTCCTGCGCCGCCTTTTCCTCGGATGAAACCGCCCAAATCAACGACTCCGTCGCCGGGAAGACTGAAACGGTTGATCGAACACGCCAATGGCTGCACCGATTGGTGGAACGACGCGCGGCGCAGCACTCTGCCCGGATGGATCTGGGGCCTCTGGTGGACCCTTCTCCTGATGATCATCGCCTTGACCTGCGGGCAGAGTTCCAAGTTCATCTACATCGATTTCTGATGGAGCGGAAACGTCTCATGCAGGCAGTGCTCGTGGCCCTTGTCGGTCTGATGCTGACAAATCAGGCTGTCCTCTGGGCTTGGCGCAACGCCGCTCCCCGCCAGGTCGTCACCCGGCTGGAGTCACCGCGCCCACTGAAGACGCTGGTCATCGGCAACTCGGTCGTGGCGGCCGGCTTCGATGCGGCCGCCTTCGACCAGGCCCGCCCGGATTTGGGACCGAGTGAAAATCTCGGCCTGGGTTGGACGACGCCGATCCAACATGCGGCCATCCTCACCGCCGCCCTGCGGCGTCATCCGGAAACGCGCACCGTGGTCTATCCGTTCTTCGGCCATCAGCTGGGCACGCACACCAACGACAACTGGCGCGGTTTATCGGGAAACTTCACCGTTTCCTACTACGTCGCCCCGGAGGTCTCGGCGCGCCACTACGCGCCCAACTCGTGGATCGCGCCGGTATTCTTCGGCGCCGCCAGCAAATTCGCCCTCTTCACGGACCGTTATCTCTTCTGGGCCAAGACCGAGAAGGTGAGGCGCACCATCTCCTCGATCGGCCGCCCGGCCGCGGCCGGGAACCCCGGGGGCGGCGGCTTCGGCCAGCTGATGCAGTCGGACGACAAGACATTTACAAGCGATACCGTGGAATGGACCAATCGGGCTTCCCTGCTCTCTCCGCCGCTCCGTGACATCATCCAACTGGCGAAGGAACGGAAGCTCCGGCTGGTCTTTGTCGAAATGCCCCTCCCGTCGAAGTTGAACCGCCAATACCGGACGCCCGAATGGGCCGCCTACCGGGAAAAGCTCGCGAAGGAACTCCAAGGCGGCGGAGCGGAGCTCGTCGGGGATTCTGCGGGCATAGAAGACGGCCAATTCAAGGACGACCTCCATTTGTCCCCGGCCGGTGCCGTGCTGTTCTCCAAGCAGCTTGCCGAACTGCTGCGCTGACCGCGGAGAGCCTGAACCCGTTCGGTGTTGGATGCCGGATGTTCCCTCTCCTCATTTTGAGCTTCTGCTCCTTCATCCACGTCCATCCGTGAAATCCGCCTCCTTCCTTGCCTGATGAAGCTCTCCGTCATTGTCCCCACCTGCAACCGGCCGGATGAACTCGCCCTCTGCCTGCGGCGGCTCGATCCCGCCGCGCAGTCGATGGCGGCGGACCAGTTCGAGGTCATCGTCACCGACGACAGCCCCAACCAGACCACCGAGCATCGGGTCAAAGCGCAGTTCCCGTGGGTCCGCTGGGTCCAGGGCCCGCGCCGTGGGCCCGCCGCCAACCGCAACAACGGCGCCCGCGCGGCCGCGCACGGCCTCGTCGTCTTCTGCGACGACGACTGCCTGCCCGAACGCGGATTGCTCAAGGCCTACGCCGACGCTTTCGCGGCAAATCCCACGCCGTCCGTTCTCGAAGGTAGGACCAGTGCTTACGGAACCAAACCCAACATGTTCGCAGAGTGTCCTAGCAACGAAAACGGAGGCCACCTGTGGTCATGCAACTTTGCGATCCAGAAAAATGTGTTCAGTGGCCTGGGCGGCTTTGACGAACGGTTTCCCTACGCGGCCATGGAGGATATGGAATTCGCGCTTAGACTGCGCTTGAAAGGCATCGTGCCCGTCTTCGTGCCCGATGCCCGTATCCTGCACCCGTGGAAGATCGGCACGGACCTGGCCAGACGCCGTCATCTGGCGTCGATGATCATCTTCAGGAAGATTCATCCGGAGCATTCCGATGGAATGACCGCCGGCGCCTATGTGCATGCGGCTTCCCGTCACATCGTCAAAAACCTGTCCAAGGAGTATCTACGGCAGCCGCTTTTCATGCTCAAAGCCACTCCGTCGATTATCCAAGACTTCGTCCGATCAACCTGGGTTTTGTATCGGGGAAAAATCGATGTCTGAAACGTTTCCAGGCCGCTCCATCTCGGTAGACGGATACCAGCTGATGTTCCCGGGAACGGGGCTGTCGGTGGCCACCGCTGAGATCCTCAAGGCATTTGCCGGACTGCCGGAGTGCAGCAGGATCAATCTGCTGATTCCTGATGGCCTGCGACTGGCAGACGTTGGCTTGGATCATGCCAAAATTTTTGCCCACCGCATCGCCTTCCAAACATCCCGCACGGACTATGTGACACGCTGGCGATGGGGCGGCGCTGCCGCCAGGGCTCTGCGTCGGATTGAGGACGGGACGACGCCCCACTACCTGCCCTACCTGTTCAACTACGGTTCAAAGTCGAGGAACACAGTCGTTGTTCCCGACCTCGCCTACCGCCTCTACCCGGACTACGGGCAACGCCGGCCAGGCCAGGCATTCTGGGACCCGCGCGGCCGACTCCCTATTCGCCCCCTTGTCAGGCGTCTTGAGGAACGCGCCGTCGCCGCCGCCGGCCGTCTCATCACCTACTCCGCTTTTGTCCGGGACCATGCCGCCGAAGTGTTCGGACGTCCCAAGGATTCGTTTAGGATCGTGCCTTTGGCTGCATCGCCCTTTTTCGCGACATCGCCCGCGCCCTCTGATCTAGCTTCCTTCTCGGCGAAACACGCACTGCCTGGACGCTTCGTCCTCTACGTCGGTGGCTACGCCGCTCGCAAAAACATACCCAACCTGCTGCAGGCTTGCGGTCTGCTCCATGCCTCGAGTCCCGGCTTCAGGTGCGCCTTCGTCGGTCTGGATGATCATGGAGTCCGTTCCCGCCCTGAGATTGCGGAACTTTTGAGGGATTCTTCCATCGCCTCGGCCGTCATCCCCTTGCCCCGCCTGTCCGACCACGATGTCAGGACCGCCTACCACGCCTGTTCCTTTGCGGTCTATCCGTCGATGAACGAAGGCTTCGGTCTGCCGATTCTCGAAGCGGCGGCCTCTGGCCGGCTCTCGGTCTGCGGCGACAATTCCAGCCTGCGCGAAATCCAGACTGACCCGGCCTTCCGTTTCGACTCCGCCGATCCGTCCGCCATCGCCGCCTGCATGGGCAGGTTTTGGACCGACGCGACGGCGCTGGCCGGTGCTGCAGCTGCAAGCCGTGCCCTGAATGACCGCTACTCCTGGACCCGCACCGCCCAAGAAACCTGGCGCTGCATGTTTGATTCCCCTTCCGCCTGAATTGGAGACCCGTTCCGCTTCGACCATGAAAAGCCCCGTCATCAGCGTCCTGCTGCCCGTTTACAACGGCGTCGACTATCTGCGCACCACCGTGGCATCGGTGCAGCGGCAGTCCTTCCCGGACTGGGAGATTCTCCTCTGCGACGACGTGTCCAAGGATTCCAGCCTGGCCCTTTGCCGGGAATTGGCCGCCGCTGATCCGCGTCTCCGTGTTTTCTCCAACCAGAAGAACCTTCGGATACCCGGGAACATCAACAAGCTGTCACTTGAAGCTCGCGGCGACTACCTCTGCATCCTCAGCCAGGACGACGTCCTGGAACCGGAATACTTTGCCACCCTGATCGAATCCGCCCGCAGAACCGGCGCCGACTTGACCATGTGCGATTTCATCGAGATCGACGGCAAAGGCGTCCGCCGTCACACCACTCATCATGCGCCGTGGACAGGGTTCATTTTTCGGGGAACGGAGACTCTTTTTGAACCGGCGGAGCTGGTTTCCGAGATCTACCGGCGCAACAGCCTCCCGTTCTCGATCACCAGTTTGATCCGGGCGGAACGGTTCCGGGCTGTCAGGGGCTACAACACGGACTACCCCTACATCTGCGACTCCAATTTCCATCTCGACCTGCTGCTGGACGGCGCCCGTGTCTGTTTCATTGCCCGACAGCTTTTCCACTACCGTCGCCACGACCAGATGACGACCCTGCGCGAAGGCCGCTCCCGCATGGCCGAGGAACACCACTACGTTCTGGCCCGCCACCTGCCTCGCGTCCTTCCTCTCTTGTCAAGTGGGCGATGGACCACGGCATTCCGGATCTTCCGCCGTGCCTGGAAGCGGCTTTTGATTTCGACCCTTCTTCGGTCGTATCCGACCCGCGTCTATTGGAGGGACATGCTGAAGTCGTTCGCCGCGTCGGTCATTGCTCGACGATATGCACCGGCTGGCGGAACTTTGGAGGCTTCCCATAGCCGATGACCGGAACCCGTCGACCCATCTATAAGGTTCGGATCAAGCGGTCCTCTCCCCAAAGACAACCCGACATCATCCTGAAATGCCCAACCACCGTCTTCTCGCCTTCCACCTCCCCCAGTTTCACCCGGTCCCTGATAACGACACATGGTGGGGTAAAGGATTCACCGAATGGCGCAACGTCACTCGCGCCAAACCCCAGTTTCCCGGTCACTACCAGCCTCATCTTCCGGCCGACCTCGGCTTCTATGACCTCCGTTTGCCCGAGGCCCGTCAGGCCCAGGCCGACCTCGCCCGGGAATACGGCATCCACGGCTTCGTCTATTACCATTATTGGTTCAACGGCCGGCGCATCCTTGAGCGCCCGGTCAACGAAATCCTCCGTTTGGGTGAACCCGACTTCCCCTTCTGCCTCTGCTGGGCCAACGAGAACTGGTCCCGCCGCTGGGATGGCAGCGAAGCCGAGATCCTCCTCGGGCAGAACTATTCGGCAAAAGATGACCTCGATCACATTGCTTGGCTGATCACCGCGTTCCGCGATCGTCGCTACATCAAAGTCCACGGCAAACCGCTTCTGCTGGTCTACAAGCTGAGCCATCTCCCGGATCCGGCAGCGACTGTCGCACGTTGGCGGAGGGCCGTTGAAGCCGCAGGTTTTCCGGGACTCTATCTTTGCAACGTTGAAGCAGATCTGGACCAGCATGGCCTGGTGCCGCGTCACGGGCTGGACGCTGCTGTCGAATTCGCTCCTGATCTCAAGAACCTTCCCAGACAGAGGGTGAATCCATGGCTCGATTGGATGCCACGACGCATCATGCGCCTCCGCACAGGGGTCTATGCCCGTCACCGTATCTTCGAATATTCGGAGGTCGCTGAGCGGATGCTGGCCAAGCCGGCCGTGGACTATCTCCGCTTCCCGGGCGTGACACCGAGCTGGGACAACTGTGCCCGCCGGAAGGAGCATGCCATCATCCTTCGCAACGCCACGCCCGAACGCTACGGGGAATGGCTCTCCGAAACCCTTCGTCGGTTCAACCCTCCCAATCCCGAGGAGAACTTCGTCTTCATCAACGCCTGGAACGAATGGGCCGAGGGCAACCACCTCGAGCCCTGCCAGAAGTGGGGCCGCAAATACTTGGAGGCGACCTCCGAGGCGATTGGGCTCGGATCCGTAGATCACAGGACATTGGGCTGATACGAGTCCGCGCCGAGACCGAGCTCGCTTCGGCAGGTTGGTTCGGACACAGTTTTCTACAGGAAATTCCAAAAGATGAAAGTCGTCATACTCTGCGGCGGAAAAGGAACCCGGCTCCGTGAAGAAACGGAGTTCCGTCCCAAGCCCATGGTCCCCATCGGCAACCGTCCCATCCTCTGGCACATCATGAAGACCTACGCCCACCACGGCCACCGCCAGTTCATCCTGTGCGTGGGCTACAAGGGCGAAATGATCAAGGAATATTTCCTCCATTACGAAGCGATGCAGCGCGATTTCACCGTCCACCTGGG
>JBBRDN010000231.1:0-5852 GCA_038203875.1 Verrucomicrobiota bacterium | reverse complement strand
GGATCCGCCCGGCCTGGCGCTGGAGGGCTTCAATGCGTTCGGCCGCGTGCGCGCGTATGAGTCCGGCCAGAAGATCGATCCGTCGGGCGAGCTCGCCACGGGTGAAAAATTCTCGGGCGTCGGCGACCTCAAGCAGGCGCTGGTCGAAAAGCATCGCATGGAATTCTACCGGACCCTGACGGAGAAGCTCATGACCTACATCCTCGGTCGGGGCGTCGAATACTACGACGTGCCGACGGTCGATGCGATCGCCGGGAAGCTGGACAAGGACAACGGCCGCTTCTCCACGCTGCTCATCGGCGTCCTCGAATCGGCCCCTTTCCAACAACGCCGGACCGCCCCGAACACCTCCCACCGGGACCAGAAACCGGCGACTCCGTCCGCCGAGGCCCACAATTCCAAGCAAACTCCATGAACATCAGGAAATCCCCGTCGAACGATCCGCTGGCCGTGAATCGCCGCCTCTTTCTGCGCAATCTCGGGGTGTGCCTTGCCCTGCCTGCGCTGGAGGCGTTTCCGCGGCGCACCTTCGCGGCCGACGCCGCGTCGAAGCTCGCCGCCACGACGGCCACGGGTGTGCCGCTGCGCACGGCGTTCCTTTATTTTCCGAACGGCGCGATCCCGTCCGCTTGGTGGCCCACTGGCACCGGGGCCGACTTCACGCTCAACCGCACCATGGAGCCCCTCGCCAACGTCAAGCAGCACATCCAGGTGCTCGGCGGTTTGGGCGATGCATCGGCCAACGGCGGCCCCGACGGCGGCGGCGACCATGCGCGCGCCAACGGCACCTTCCTGACCGGCGTGCGCATCAAGAAGACCAACGGCGCGGATTTCCGGGCCGGCGTTTCCATCGACCAGGTCATGGCGCAGCAGATCGGCCTGCTCACGCCGTTTCGTTCGCTCGAGCTTTCCTGCGACACCGTGCTCAACGTCGGCACCTGCGACACCGAATACGCCTGCGTCTATCAGCACAATCTCGCTTGGAGCTCGCCCACGACGCCGCTCACCCCCGAAGTGAGCCCCCGTGCGCTGTTCGAGCGGATGTTCGGCGCCGGCACGCCGCAGGAACGCGCCAAGAACCTCGCCATCCGGCAGCAGCAGACGGGTTCCATCCTCGATTTCATCCAGGGCGACATGCGGAGCCTCACGCGCGAGGTGACGGGCCGCGACCGTGACAAGATCGACGAATACTTCACCGGCGTGCGGGAGATCGAGCAGCGCATCCGGGCTGCCGAGAAGTCCCGCGCCGGCCGGTCGCAGCCCACGGTGCCCGCGCCGGAAGCCGGCATCCCCGCCAGCTACCGGGAATACGTGCGGCTGATGTTCGACATGCTCTTCCTCGCATTCCAGACGGATACGACGCGCGTCGCGACCTTCATGATCTCGGGCGACGGGAACAACCGGGACTTCGCTGAAATCGGCGTTAACGACGGCCATCACAACCTGTCCCACCACGGCAACCGGCAGGACTGGATCCAGAAGGTCGCCACGATCGACCATTTCTACGTCACGCAGCTCGCCTACTTCCTCGAGAAGATGGAGGCCGCGAAGGATCTCGACGGCAGTTCGCTCCTGCACAATTCGCAAATCATCTACGGCAGCGGCAACTCCGACGGCAACCGCCACTCGCATTCGAACCTTCCCATCATCCTCGCGGGCCATGCCGGGGGCGCGCTGAACCCCGGACGCCACACCAAGTTCAACGACCTGCCGGTGACGAACCTCTATCTCAGCATGCTCGACCGCATCGGCGGCGCTCAGCGACTGGAGCGGTTCGGCGATTCCACGGGCCGGCTTGAGAACCTATAAACACCCGGATCGAACCATGTATCCGTCACGAGTTCCATCGGTCCTGAGGCCGCGCCTCGTCCTTGCGGCCGTAGCGATCTGCCTTTTCTCCGGCGTCACGGCCGTGTTCGCGGCCGACCCGCCTGCCGCCGGGCCACAGCGCGGCGGGCGCGGTGGCCCGTTGACCGCCGAGGACCAGTCCGCCATCGCCAAACTGGCCGGGCTGCCCGCATGGAGGCCCAGTATCGGTGACGGCGACTACTCGATTGCTCCGCCCTATTCGCCCGCGCCCGAGAACGCGGCCCGCGACGGAGTTCCACAGGGCAAGGTGGTCACATTCCACATGGACATGGCGGGCAGCAGATTTTACCCGCCGGTCGCCGGTCGCGACGGCGCTCCGCCCGCTCCGCGCGAGGTCAATGTCTACATTCCCGCCAGCTACGTCCCCGGCACACCCGCGCCGCTGCTCTTCTGCCACGACGCGATGGGCATGCATGACACCAAACCCGCGCCCTACCTGCCGACGATTTTGGACAACCTGATCGCCGACAAACGGCTGCCCGCGATGGTCGCCGTGATGGTCATGCCGAGCAACCAGCGCAGCCTCGAATACGACACGGTTTCGGGAAAGTTCGCGGAGTTTGTCGAGGCCGAGGTGCTTCCCCGCGTCGCCAGAGAATGCGGCGTGACCTTCACTGCCGACCCCGATGCCCGCGCCGTGCTCGGTGGCAGTTCCGGCGGCGCGGCGGCACTATCGATGGCGTGGTTCCACCCGGAACTCTATCGCCGGGTGCTCGTTTTCTCCGGCACCTTCGTCAACCTGCGGAACGGCCCCGACGCACCGCATGGCGGGTGGGAATACCATGAGAACTTCATTCCCAAGACCACGCCGAACAAACCCCTGCGCATCTGGCTGCACGTCTCCGACCGTGACAATGGCGCCAATTCCTCCGATGCCGGCATGGGCAACTGGGTGCTCGCCAACTTGCACATGGCCGAGGTGCTGAAGGCGAAGGGCTATCCCTACCAGTTCGTCTTCGCCAAAGAGGCCGGACATGTGGACCGCCCTGTCCGCGCGCAGACCCTGGCCCCCGCGCTGGAATGGCTCTGGAAGGATTACCAACCCGCGACCAAGTAGCGCCGCATCCAACCCTGCGACGCCCAACCCAAACCGACCCGTGAAACCCAACCACCGCTTGCCCTCCTTGGCTTTGATCGGCGCCTTGGCCGCCATTTCGGCCCAGGCCCAGATCAACAACAATCCCCCCGGCGGCAGCGGACCAGGCCGGGGCCGGGGTCCCGGCGTTGAGGCCAGCGTTGTCACCGCCGCCCGCTCGCCGGTGATGAACGCCGACAACACCCTCACCTTTCGTCTGCAGGCGCCCAACGCCAAGACGGTGCGGGTCTTCACGGATTTCCCCAAACTCGGCGACGTTCCGGTCAACGGCTCCGCCGGTTTCGACATGGCGAAGGACACCAACGGTGTCTGGTCCTACACCTCCCAAAAGCTCGCGCCGAGCTACTATCAATACTGGTTTGTGATGGACGGGTCCTCGTTTCCCGACCCTCAGAACACCTTCGTCCGCCCTGCTTCCGGCGTTTACAAGAGCATCGTCGCCCTCCCCGGTAAGGAAGCGGAATTCATGATGTTCCGCGACGTGCCCCACGGCAACCTGACCGAGCACCACTATCTCAATCCGGAAAACAAGACCGCCCGCCGCGTCGTCATCTACACGCCGCCCGGCTATGGCACGAGCGGCAAGAGCTACCCCGTCGTTTATCTCCTGCACGGGGCGAACGACTACGAGCGCGGCTGGACGCAGACCGGCATGGCGAACACGATCATGGACAATCTCATCGCCGACGGCAAAGCGGTCCCGGCGATCATCGTGATGCCGTTCGGCCACGACACGACGGGCTCCACCGGCAAGCTGCCGGAAGTCCGGGCGCTGCAGGCATCGCTCGGCTATTCCGCCCCCACCAACTCCAACCGGGGCGGACCGGGAGGCGCCTTCGGAGGCGGGACCGGTCCCAGCTACATGGAAAAGGATCTCCTCGGCTACGTCGTGCCCTACGTGGAAAAGGAATTCCGCGTCATCAGGGAGAAGAAGGCCCGCGCGATCATGGGCTACTCCATGGGCGGCGGCCACAGCACGACCATCGGCTTCCGACATCCCGAGCTGTTCTCCGTGGTCGGAGGGTTCAGCGGCTACAGCCGTCCGGCCGCCGAACCGCTCCTCAACGATACGGCTAAGGCCAACAAGGACTACAAGTTGATCTTCATCGGCTCCGGCACGGAAGACACCGCCGTCAACGGCGGACGCACGCTGCACCAGGCCTTCACGGAAAAAGGCGTGAAGCATACCTGGAGCGAAGACCTCGGCTATGGACACGACTACCAGATCTGGCGGATCTACCTGCACCGACTCCTGCAGCAGATGTTCCGCGACTGATCCCAAACTTGCTCCGAACATGAACAAGCTTTTCGCCTCGCTCGTGTTGCTCGGACTGTTGCTGGTGAATCCGAACGCTTCTGCGCAGGACACGAACCTCTTTGTGTTCCTATGCTTCGGCCAGTCGAACATGGAGGGCTTCCCCGGCATCGCCGAGGAGGACAAGGGTCCGGTGGACGAGCGGTTCCAGATGCTGGCCCGTGTGGATTTCCCCAAGCAGAGCCGCATGAAGGGCAACTGGTATCCTGCCGTGCCGCCGTTGTCCCGGCCGTCGGCCGGACTTGGGCCCGTGGATTACTTCGGCCGGACGCTGGTCTCGAATCTCCCGCCGCACATCCGAGTCGGCGTGGTCTACGTCTCCATCGGCGGCTGCAAGATCGAGTTGTTCGAGAAGGACTCCTTCCAAGGCTACGTCGCGACCGCGCCGCGGTGGATGACCAACACCATCGCCACTTACAGCGGCAATCCGTATCAGCACTTCGTCGAGATGGCGAAGCTGGCCCAGAAGGACGGCGTCATCAAAGGCATCATCTTGCATCAGGGCGAATCGAGCACGAACGACAAGGAATGGCCCAACAAGGTCAAAGGCATCTACGGCAACCTCCTCGCGGATCTCGGCCTGAAGGCGGAGGACGTGCCCCTGATCGCGGGCGAAGTGGTGAACGCAGACCAGAACGGCGTCTGCGCCGGCATGAACAAGATCATCGCCGACCTGCCCAAGACCATTCCTACGGCCCATGTCGTTTCCTCGGCCGGGTGCCTCGCCCGCCAGGACCGCCTGCATTTCACGGCGGCGGGTTACCGCGAACTGGGCCGGCGCTACGCTGAAAACTGGCTCACGTTGCTCGCATCCAACGGGGTGAAAGCGACGAAGCTTAAAGCCGCTCCATGAACGGACTCCCATCATCCCCTGGGTTTTCTTTCCGTGGTTCTCTAGCGCTTCTTGCGGGTGCGACCGTATTGGTCGGCTGCTTGGCGTTGCACGCGGCCCCGCTCCCGCCGGCGGCGGTGGCGTTCATCGACCAGCATTGCGCGGACTGCCACAACGCCACCGACAAAGAAGCGGGGTTGGACCTCACGAGCCTGGCCTACGACCCTGCTGACGGGGCCAACTTCGCGCGGTGGGTGAGGGTGCATGACCGCGTGAAGGCCGGCGAGATGCCGCCCAAGAAGAAGACGCGGCCGCAGACGGCGGGCCTCGATGCGTTCGTGCAGACGATGTCCTCCACCTTGACCGCTTCCGAGCGGGCCAGGATTGCGAGCGATGGCCGCGCAGTGCAGCGCCGCCTCAACCGCTACGAATACGAAAACGCGCTGCGCGACCTGCTGAACGTCCCCTGGGCACAGGTGAGGGACAAGCTGCCGCTCGAAGGTGAACGCCACGGGTTCAACAAGAGCGGCGAGGCGCTCGACGTTTCGTTCGTGCAGATGGAGCGTTACCTGAGCGCGGCGGACTACGCGATGCGGCAGGCGATGTCGGCGGCATTCGAACGGCCGACGAAGAGCGTGCGCAAGATCTATGCGCGCGACGTGATCGTGGGCTATCAGCCACGCGAGAACGGCACATTGCCGGACCGGCTTGCTTTCCCTGTGCTCGACTCCCACGCGCAG
>JBBRDN010000230.1:0-6086 GCA_038203875.1 Verrucomicrobiota bacterium | reverse complement strand
CGTCATGGTCGGAGTCTTCGCGAGCGATCAATTGAAGCCGGGCGGGGATGTCCTTCTTCTTTCCGTCGGACGCCAACTGTTTACCGACAGCGCGGAGCCGGGCACCAAACGGATTATGCGGGAAATCTTCCAAGCTCTCCGGGCTCTTGTTTTCGCTGGGCAGATGGCAGGTGGTGCAGCGGGCCAGGTTCTTTACAAGGAACTGGTCGTAGTGTTTTTCGAGCGCCGTCTTGTTGGCCGGCGTGGCGAACAGAGACGTGGCACCAATTGCCCAAACCGCCGCCAGGAGGAGGCTGGCGATGCTGACCCGCGGTGGTCGACGGCTCTTCGTCATGGTGTCCGGTAAATGAAACGGTCGCGGCCCAAGTCTGCCCAACGCCGCATTCGCTCTCTTGGTCCGAGTGGATGCGGCGTTTGTGTCGCGTGCCGCTGCTCACTTGGGCCCAGACGTTGGGTAGGGCGATTCGGGCAGGTCGATCTGGGTTTTACGGACGATGGTCCTCGGTTCATGGTCGAGCCAGACGAAAATCATCTAGCGGTGACCTTGATGCGGCGGAAGAACGAACTGGTCATTGGCGTTTTCGCCAATCCCCGTTCGCCGACGTCCGGGCGCGAAATGTTCTCCTACGCCCGCTGCCGTGTCGACACGCGCAGCCTAGGCGGCGAGGCTACTCTCGGCGATTTCAACGGGAACAACTATGATCGAGCCCATCCTGCTTACCACCGCCCGTGTTTCCACTTTTGACGGGAAGCGTCCGCTTACGGGAGCCAGCGGCTTTTTCTTCGAACGGGAAGGCCGGCTCTTTCTCGTGACGAGCCGCCACGTGGTGATCGACGAGCCGAGCAAACACTTTCCCGATCGCTTCGGGGGCAATGCAACCAGTGGGCCGGGGTTGTTGATCGCCTCGTCCGCGTCTCCTCGGCGTTGTCGCCGCAGTTTTCCTTTGAACCCCGTTTCAGGGCCGGCAGCATCCGCGTGTGTCCACCATCCCTGCAATAACTCCCGAGCGGATTCCAGGTTCACCCGAAATACTTGCGGACACGGCCCGGGTTCCCGCGCAGCGGGTCATGTCGATCGATGCCCTCCGAGGTGCGGACATGTTTTTCATCGTCGGCATGGAGGAAGTTTTCGAGGCGCTTTCGAAGATGTTCCCGATGACGCCGTCGCTGAACGACCGGGTCCAGCACGCGCCATGGGCCGGCTTCCATTTCTACGATCTCATCTTTCCGTTGTTCGCGTTCATTGTCGGGATATCGCTGGTGTTTTCGCTGTCCAAGGCGGTCGCGATCGACGGTAAAGCGGCGACGTCTGTGAAGATCCTGAGGCGAAGTCTTATTCTCTATTTGCTCGGAGTCCTGACCTACCACGGAATCGCCGACGGCATTGACCACGTCCGGCTTCTGGGCGTGCTCCAGAGGCTCGCCATCTGCTCATGTGCGGCTGGACTGGCTTTTGTCTGGATGAGCACGCGGGCGCTCGTCGGGCTGACGATTTCGTTGCTGGTGGGTTACTGGGCGATGCTGACGTTCGTGCCCGTTCCGGGCTTCGGGGCAGGGGACTTCGCCGAAGGGCACAACCTGACAAACTGGATCGACAAGATGTATCTGCCCTTCCGGAAGTGGGACGGCGATCACGATCCGGAAGGTCTCCTGAGCAGCCTGCCGGCGATTGCATCGAGCCTTTTGGGGGTGTTCGCCGGATTGCTGATAAGGAACTCGTCCGTCGATCCCAAGCGGAAGGTCCGGTTATTGATCCTGTGGGGCTGTGCCGCAATTGGTGCAGGCCTGCTCTGGCATCTCCAGTTTCCGGTCATCAAAAAGATATGGAGCTCGTCGTTCGTGCTGCTGACGGCGGGCATGAGCGCCCTCTTGTTGGCGGGTTTCTATCACGTGATCGACATCAAAAACCACCGTGGCTGGTGCCGTCCGTTTGTCTGGATCGGAATGAACGCCATCACGATCTATCTGGTCGCCCATTTTGTGAAACTCGAAGCCATCGCCAAAGGCTTCGTCGGCGGCGAAGTCCATTCGTCGCTCGAAAATGTCCATCAGGGTCTGGGAGCTTTGGTGACGGCTCTCCTTGCGCTTGGATTCTCGGTCCTGATTTGCCGGTTTCTCTTCAATCGAAAGATATTCCTGCGGGTGTAGGGGCCGGGCATCGCCGCGTCTGATGGCAGCCAAACGGAGGTTCTCCTAACCGTTGAGATTGGATCGTTCGCGGCGGGCGACTCCGGTGCGGTGGGCGGCTTCCTCGACCGCGGCGGCGACTGCCGGGGCCACGCGCCGGTTGAAGACGGACGGGATGATGTAGTCGGCGTGAAGTTCGGTGTCGGTGATAATCGCCGCGATCGCGTGGGCGGCGGCGAGCTTCATCTCCTCGTTGATCGTGGAGGCCCGGCAGTCCAGTGCGCCCCGGAAGATCCCCGGAAAGCAGAGGACGTTGTTGATCTGGTTCGGATAGTCCGAACGGCCGGTGGCGATGACCTTGGCGTAGGGCGCGGCTTCTTCCGGTGTGATCTCGGGCGTGGGGTTGGCGAGGGCGAAGACGATGGGATCGCGGGCCATGCTTTGGACCATCGCGCTGGTAAGCACGCCTCCGGCGGAGACGCCCAAAAACAAGTCCGCGCCTGCGATGACGTCGGCCAAGGAGCCGCGTTCGTTGGCGGGGTTGGTATCGTCGATCCACCATTGGATGCCCGCCTGGGTGCGGTCGCGGTGGATGACTCCGTGGAGATCGCAGCCGATCAGCGTGCGGACTCCGGCGGTTGCGAGCATCTTGGCGCAGGCCGTTCCAGCGGCACCGGCACCAGAGACGACGACCCTTGCTTCAGCTAAGGGTTTTCCAACAACCCGCAGCGCATTGATCGCGGCGGCGAGGACGACAACGGCGGTGCCGTGCTGGTCGTCATGGAAGACCGGGATATCCAGGGCTTCTCGCAATCTACGTTCCACTTCGAAGCAACGAGGGGCCGAAATGTCTTCGAGGTTGATGCCACCGAAGCCCGGCGCGATGGCCTTCACCGCGGCGACGATCTCGTCGACGTTTTTTGTGTCGAGGCAGATGGGGAAGGCGTTGATGTCCGCGAATTCCTTAAAGAGCATCGCCTTTCCTTCCATCACCGGTAGGGCGGCGGCGGGTCCGATGTCGCCGAGGCCGAGAACCGCTGTGCCGTCGGTGACAACGGCGATGGTGTTCCGCTTGATCGTGAGGTTGAAGACCTTCGAAGGATCCTTGTGGATCGCCATGCAGACGCGGGCAACACCGGGGGTGTAGGCGCGCGAAAGGTCGGCCCGGGTCTGGATGGGGATTTTGCTCTTCACCTCGATCTTCCCGCCGATGTGCAGGAGGAAAACCCGGTCGGACATCTGCATGAAGGTGACGCCGGGCAGGCCCTTCACCGCATCCACGATCTTCTGGGCGTGCTGGTCGTTTCCGGCGGCGATCGTGATGTCGCGCACGAGTTGATCAAAGCCAGCCTCGACGATATCGATGGCGCCGATGCTTCCACCGACGGCGCCGATGGTGGAGGTGACCAGTCCCAGCACGCCGGGTTTGTTGGCGAGACCGAGGCGAAGGGTGATGCTGTAGCCGTCCGTGGGAGGGGGATTCATGGGATAGGAAATGGAAAGAAATGGAGTCGAGATCTGCCTGCTCCAATCAATGGCCGAAAGGGCGTCGGACCAGTCGACGGCGGAGCTGCTCTTGGAACGGGAGGGCTCGATCACCGGACGCCCGACGGGGTTGTGGGCGGGTCATTACCGAACCGTGAAATGGTGCGCAGCCGTTGCGATTTGTCGCCAGGCATCCGGCCGGGTTGAGCTCAGCGAGGAACTGGGAGGCAGGGTCCGACCCTGAGTATGCCCGGTCGCGGAGAGGGATGTGAGATGCGTCCATTTTCTTGGAGGAGAATGTCCGGCAGCCGCTTTTTGGTCCATGCGGAATACAGGTCCATTGAGAGTCCGGCACTGGGTGTATTGGCTCCTCGCTACCCGCCGGAGGCGATCCAATTACGATTTCCGGGACTAGGGAATCGCACCCGGGTCGCGTCATGGCTGGCCGGAATTTTCAGAATCTGTGCCGACTTGGTGGAAGGGCGCAGCATTTCGGCGTCTGTCAGTCGTTCAGGGATTGCTTGCGAACTCGGCCAACCAAAAACGCGTCTCCCGGTTCTTCGTTTCCGCGGAAGTCAGTTCTGCGTTTTTGCTGCGGCCGTGCGATTTCGGCTTTTTCTGTTTGCGAGTGCAACTGATAAGGTTGTCCTGAAAGTGGACTTGACTGCACAAAATCAAAACTGTAAAAACAGATTTAGCCCTCAGATTGTCCAGCACATCAGGGGTTCATTCTCGTCTCACGCGTCAAATCCTAACATCGCCCCAGATCATGAGATTCATCACCCGCCTTTCGTTACCGAGGACCCTCGCCGTGCTCCTCGCCGCCGCATGCTGGATGCACAGTGCCCACGCCGGCACCAAAGGTTCGATGATCAATACTTTTGGCCGTGGTGTCGCCGTGAACACCGTCGTTTACAACGGCGTCACTAACACCGCCAAGAGCACTCTCACGACTAACCCGAGCTCGGCCGTTTACGATTTTGATTACGGACTCGAGGGACTCCCGGACGGCACGGTGTCCATAGGTCTTCCCGACGGAACCCCCAAAGAAATCTTTAGTAGGAGTCTCGGAACCGCTCCCGGTGTTTGGACATGGGATGCGTTCGTGATGGACGGTGCCACGGCTGACAACCCCGCCCTGACCGCGAAACTGCCCATTGTTCCGGCGGGATTCGCGAGGTATAACGTGAAGTCCACGTCGTTCGTGGACGGCCCGAACAAGATCGGCTATCTGGCGCTGGAAGGATTTGCCACCAAAGGCGCCGGAGTGTGGCTCCGGGCCATCGAGTTCAAAGGAATTGGCGCCCCCCGGGACATCGAAGACCTCGAAACGAATGGCACGCTCAAGGGCGAGGTCACATTGGCCGGACCCTTTTTCTTCGACCCGACCAACTGCACGGACATCAAGATTCCGTTCACCTTCCTGGGCGATGACGACAAGATCTTCTTCGTTGCTGACGGTGTCGCGCTGAGCATCCCCTTCACGGTGAGTTCCCCCGACCTTAATGGCCAATGCGGAGTTCCGGTGAACTATCCGACGGCAACGGTGTCAGGCGGCTCCGGAACCAACACGGTCTCCTACTCAATTCCTTCAGGCGCATTTTTTGGCTACGGAGTGACGGTCGTTACGATGATCGCGACCGACACCTACTTGCCCATCAAGAAGACCAACACCTTCATGGTGACGGTAACCGATACCGAACCTCCCCAGCTCACCTGCCCCGAGCCTATCGTTCAAACCACGGATCCCGGCCAATGCTTGGCGCTGGTGAACGTTCTTCCTCCTACGGCCACCGACAACTGCGGCGCCGCCGTCGGCGGAATCCGGAGCGACGAACGTCCCTTGAATGCCGCCTATCTGAAGGGCGTCACCACGATCACCTGGACCGCGACCGATGCCGCCGGCAACAGCACCAACTGCACGCAGACGATCACAGTCATCGACAACGAAAAACCGGTGATCAGCGGAATGCCCGCGAACATCAGCCTGACCAGCTCGCTCGGAAACCCGGCTACATGCGCGCAGGTGGCGACGTGGACGCTCCCGACGGCTACGGACAACTGTGGCGTGACCAGCTTTACCAGCAGCCACGGATCCGGCGCCTCCTTCCCTGTCGGAGTCACAACCGTGACCTACACGGCGGTTGATGCGGCGACCAACACGGCGACCGCAAGCTTCACGGTGACTGTGACGGACGATACCAAGCCCGTCATTACTTGCCCTTCGCCCATTGTCACAAGCACGGGCGCTAGCGGATGTTCGGCGATGGTTTCGGTGACCCCGGCAACGGCGACCGACAATTGCGGCATCATGTTCGTGACTGGAGTTCGCAGCGATGCTCAACCGTTGAGTGCCGCGTATCCGAAGGGTGTCACGACGATCACATGGACCGCGACCGATACCGCCGGTAACACCGCGACCTGCACGCAGACCGTGACGGTGAACGACACCGTCAATCCGATAGCCAAGGCCA
>JBBRDN010000229.1:0-6099 GCA_038203875.1 Verrucomicrobiota bacterium | reverse complement strand
GCCGGCATTGGAAACGCCGACCGGCGCACCGCCGCCGACGCCGCCGTTTCCACAGGGCACGATGTATGTCACCCCGCCGCCGCCGCATCCCCCGCCGCCGCCGGCGCCGCTCAGTCCCCGGACGTCGGCCAGGACGCGGTCGATGCTCTTGCGGTTTGAAGACAGGCTGACCTGCGATCCGACGCCGCCACCGGCGGGACAATTGGCGAAGTTTCCGGAGCAGGTCAGGTCGCGGCAGATCGCGACCGGGATGGTGATGGAGCTGCGGGCCGCGAGCGTGCCCACGTCGGAAATGAGCGGGGTGATCCGCCAGCAGTCGAACTGGCTGAAGGCGAGTTGCACCGCCTGCGCGGCGAGAAGGCCGTGGTTGGTGATCGTGAGGTTGATGCTGCCGCCGTTGGGATAGTTCGCGAGATCGATGACCGAGGGTGAAACCGTGAGCACGGGGACGGGCACGACAGTTTCGAAGACCGCTTCGATCGTGAGCTTCGTGCGATCACCCAGTTCGGTCGGAACGACGTTCCAGAAGAACTGGACCGTATCCCGGTTCATCAACGCCTCCTGATAGGCGGTCGATGCGGCTGTCACGAACAAGGTCGCCGAGAACGGCTCGTGTTCGGCCGCGGTCACACCGACCGAATAGTAGCCTTCCGTGAGGTTGGTGAACGCGGCGAGGCCGAAGGAGTCGTTCGTCCGGGTGAGCAGCACCGTGCCCGTATAGGGATCCTTCAATTCCACGACCGCATTGGTCACGCGCGGTGCGCCTTCCGCGTAGTAGGTGAACTGGTCGGTGACTTCCACGAGCAGCGAACCGGTGTTGGTCGAGACGACGCGGAACTGCGCGGGCACGGCGACACTGGCGGAACCGTCTGTCACCAGGATGTCGCCCGAGTAGAGGCCGAGTGCCTGATTGGCGGCGGGTGCGAGTTGGAGCGAGACGATGTTGGATGCGCCCGGCGCGAGCGCCGGCAAGGCGGGCGGCGACAGCACGCGCAGGAACGGGAAAACCGGCGGTTGCACGGTCAGGGGCCCGCTGGCGGCACCGCCCTGGTTGACCACGGTGAACTCGATGAAGCGTTGCGAGCCGGGCACCACTCCCGCGCTAAGGCTTCCGGGAATGGCGACGAGCCGGGGCCGGAGCGATTGCGCGGTCAGCGTGACGAGGACGTCGGCCACGGCACCTTCCGCGCTGGTCGCACGCACCGTGAACGTCCTGGTGAGATTGGTGTCGGCCGTGATCCCGAGAACCAGCGAAAGGTTGGCCGAAGCGAAGGGCGCAAGGCTTCCGGGGATCGTCGCCGCGGCGGAAAACTCGGGAGGCAATCCGATGACGGAGAGGTTGAGCCCGGAAAGGGCCACGTCGCCGAGGTTCGAGAGCGAGACGGACTGTGTGACAGTGGTCAGTGCTGGAACGACCAGCGCAAGCGTGGCGGGGTTGGCCCGCATGCCGACGAGGGTGAACGTGTCCTGGGCCGGCACGCCGTTCGTGACGCCCGGATGCGCCGCGCCGACGGTGTAGGTGCCGGCCTCGCCCGGAAGCGGCGTGAAGGTTGCGGAGAAGTTGCCGTCCGCATCGGACAAGGCGGAGATGACGCGGGTCGTGCCGCGCAGGCCGATGTGCAGGTTCACCAATTCGAACGGGGCGGGCAGAAGGGTTCCGAACTTGCGGACCGTTCCTGACAAGCCGACGGGTGTTCCCGCCGGGGCCGATTCGAACGCGGCGGTGACCGTCGCCGTGTAGGCGGCGTCGACCTGGATCGGCAGGGGCGAGACCGCGAAGTTGTTTCCCTCGCTGGCTTCCGCCACGTCGTTGCTGCCGTCGGCTTCGACGACGACCCAGTAGTTTCCGGGCACGCTCGGCAGGCGGAAGGTGGCGTTGCGGTCGAGGAAAAGATACGGGTTCACCTGGCCGTTGAAGGTCACGCTGCCGACGAAGGTGTCGCCGCCGGGATACGGATCGGTGGAGAGGTAGACCTTCTGCGAGATGTTGGTGACGCCGGGCGGGTGGTTGGTGACCGCGAAGGCCGCCCCGACGTTGATCTCGCGGAAGTTGACTGAGAAGTAGGCGTCGGTGACGCCGTTCGTCGGCGTGACGAGGCTGCTGATGATGAGGTCCGGCTGGCATCCGGTGAGTCGTTGGAGCGCGGCAACGGCGCTGGAGACTCCGGTTGCGTTCGCCGTTACGACAATCGACAGGGCCAAGCCCGGGGCCGTGTTCGTGCCGAGGCTCACGTTGAAGACCGTCTGGGTCGCACCGGCGGGGATCTCCACGCTGGCCGGCATCGCCAGCAGGCCCGTCGAGTCGGCTGAGAGGACCACGGTCGTGATGACGTTTGTCGGAACTGAACGGGTCAACGTGGCGGTGACGGACGCCAGCGCCGAGACCGGCCCCTGACCGCTGCAGATCCAATCCCTCGAGAACGCGAGTCGGAGAAACGGGCCGTCGTCGTCGAGGATGACGATGTTGGTCGAGACTCCGGGGGCGATCGGGCTGAGCGAGAGAGTCTCCAAAGCGCGGACCAGAAGGACGACGGTCTTGTTGGGCTCGATCAGCAGATCGTCGCGTGGGGACAAGGGCACTCGTTTCACCAGCTCGGTCGGCGCGAAGGTGACGGAGGCCGCGAACAGCAGTTCGTTGGGGATGCTGGCCGTGACCAGGACTTCCACCGGAATGGGTGCGCCCACGAGTCGTGTGATGGTGAGGGTCGCCGCGTCGGGGCCCGCGCCCTCCCGTATCTGGGGCTGGTCCAGGCTCAGCAGCAGCGTGGGATGGTCGTTGTCCAGAACGGTGACCGTGCCCGAAGCGGTGACGAGGCCGTCCGCGCCGGCGGTCACCGTGTAGCCCCGGGACGATTCCACATAGGCGTCATCCACGGCGAACGTCGAGAAGGCGGCCGAACTCTGGCCGGCGGGAATGGTGACACTGGCCGGAACCGTCAGTTGGCCGGGACTGGAGCTGCCGAGCACGACCGTGAGCGGCGCGGCGGTGCTGCCCTGACGTGTGACACTGATAAAACCAGTCTGGCCTTCGACGAGGAGCGCGTTGCTGATGACGAGGCTCAGGGTTGGAATGTCCGCATCGAGAATGGTCACGGTGCCGGTGGCGGTCAGGAACGACGGCGCGCTTGCCAGCAGGCTGACGAGCTGAGGGCCGTCGGGAATGCCGTCGATGGCGGCCGTGAGGTTGAAGGCCGCTTCGGTTTGCCCGGCCGGAATGGTCACGGTGGGAGGCGCGGTCAGTTCGGTGGTGTCGAGGCTGTTCAAGCCCACGACGAGAGCGGAGGTGGCCGGGCCGTTCCGGGAAATGATCGCGCCCAGGCTCCCGCCTTCCGTGATCGATGCAGCGGCGAGCTGGAGGCTCAACGCCAGCGGGACCGTGATCGTTTCCGAGGCGATGGCGAAATTGTTGGTCTCGTTTCCTTCCGGCACCTCGTTGTTGGCGTCGGCCTGGACGACGAGTCGGAGAATGCCGGCCGGGCCGTTGACCGGAATGGTCACCTGCTGCGTCCGTCCGAGCCATTCGCCCGGGGCGAGGACGTTGGTCATGGCGAAGACGGCGACGCGAAAGTCGTTGCCGATGGCCGCGTCGCCGGAGAGCGAGACGACTTCGGCGATGGTCCGGCTGACGGGAGCGTTGCCGAAGTTGGCCACCGACCAGCTGACCGTGATGACCTGGCCTGGCAGGGCATTGATCGGACCCGCGACGGCCAGCACGGCGATGTCGGGTGAACTGACGGTGAAGCTGTTCGTGTAACGGTCCTGGGTCGCTTCACCGAAAGTCGCGTCGCCGTCCTGGTTCATCAGGTTGCCCGCGACGTCGTTGATGTTTGGCCCGACGATGAGGGTGTAGGCGCCGCTGGTGGCTTGCTGGGGGAAATTGATCCGGTAAGTGGTGCCGCCGATGCCGGAGACCGAGGTGAGACCTACGACTCCAGAAGGTCCGGTCAGCGTCGCATCGGCCGTGGTGAACGTGGCCGCGTTCAGGACTTCGCTGAACGTCAGATCCACAAAAGACACCGCCTGTGTGATGCTTCCCGAAGGCGTCATGCCGGTGATGACGGGGCCGGTCCGGTCGATCGTGAACGTTCCCGGATAGGCCGCGACCATGTTGTTGCCCTGCAAGTCCTGGAGGTTCGGCCCTATGCTGAACGAGTAGGTTCCCTGGGTGGACTGCGTGGCGAACGAGGCCGTCCAGGTCTTGTTGTCCGACGACGTCAGCGACGTGAGCGTGATCGTGCCGGAGGGACCGGACAGGGCGATGTCTGCGGTGGTGAAAGTGCCGACGAGCAGGGGCTCGTTGAAGACGATGGAGAGGGAGGAGACGTTGTTGAAGACTCCGCCCGACGGGCTGACTGAAGTGACGGTCGGCGGGGCGTTGTCCGTCAGCGCGACGACGGTCTGAAACGCGTCCTGGACGGCTTCACCGTTCACCGCGTCGCCGTCTTGGTTCATCAGATTGCCGGCGATGTCCGTGATGTTGGGACCGACCGCCAGGCTGTAGCTTCCCTGAGTTGTTTGGGGAGCGAAGCGGATGACGGAGTTCGACTGGCCCAGGGAATCGACCGCAGTCACGGGGATGATCCCCGACGGGCCCGTGAGCACGACGTCCGCGGCGGTGAATGTCCCGGCAACGATTGGTTCGCTGAAGGTGACCGTGAAGCTGCTGAGCGTATTCGAGACGGCGTTGGTCGGGAACAGGGCGATGATTCTCGGCCCCGAGGAGAATGCCATCGAGAGGGCCACGTTGCTGGCGGTGACGGAGGGGACGAATTCCAGGCTCCCGCCGGCGTCGAGTCCGACGAAGTTCGTGAATCCGCCGGTGATGTTGGTGGCGGTGAGGAGGACAAACGTGTTCGTAATGTTCGGCACGAAGTTGTTCAGACGTGAAATCTGGAGCGTGCCGTTCAATGAGGCCGAACCGTTCACCACGAGCCGATCGTAGCCGGTGCCGACGGTCGCGCCGCCGATCTCTGCCATGATCGTGCCGCTGCTCTGGACGAGATTGCTGCCCAGGGTCAGGACGCCGGGCGAGGTTCCCGCCGCGATCGTGCCGCCGTAGTTGAAGACGTTGGCATCGAACAGGCCGTTGCCCTGAAGGACCGATCCGGGATATATCGCGAGCGAACCGGTCTGGATGTCGCCGTTGGATTGGACGGTGACGGTGGCACGGGTGGCGCTGAACGGTCCGGGCGTCAGTTCGAGCACGCCGGCGTTGCGGGCTTCGAACCAGCCGGCCTTCGCGACGCTCGCGTAGGACGTGAGGTTGGAAAGGATCAGCCGGCTGCCCGCTCCGTCCGCCAAGAACGAGATATAGCTCTCGGGGATCAGAGCCACCGAGCCCATGTTGACGCGGCCTCCGGATACGGAACGCACCAGCATGCTCCAGGTGCCATTGCCCGTGAGGCTGGTGAGCGCGGGCAGGCTGAGAATTGAGCCGCTTCCCGTCGCTTCCCACAACGCACCGCAACATCCGCCGGTGTCGGTGTATTGCGTGATGCCTGGCAGCGTCAGATTGCCGCCGCCGGTAACAGTGAGATTGGCGCCGTTGATGTTGGTCACGGCCGGGAGATTCAGGAACCCGCCGTCGACGGTCAGGCCGGCAAAGCGTGTCAGCTGGTTGAGATTCAAACTGCCGCCGCTGCGCACGGTGAAGGCCGACCAGATGCCGTCGACCAGCAGCGGCGCCGAGATGGAACCGGCGTTCCGCGCCTCGAATGAGAGGGTGCGAGCCGGGCCGTTGTAGGCTGCGAGACCGCCGAGGTTGACGAGGCTGTTGGTGCCGTCGGCGAGGAAGTAGAGGTAGCTGTCGGGGATCTGCGTCACGGCTCCGAGCTGGATCTGGCCGCCCGCCAACGCCCGGATGGTCGGAGTCCAAGTGGGATTGCCGGCGAGGTTCGTCAGGGCGGGGAAACTGAGGAGGGTGCCCGGGCCGTTCGCCTCCCAGAGCACGCCGCAGCAGCCCGCCGTGTCGGTGAACGTCGCGAGTCCCGGAAGAGTGAGGCCGGCGCCGGAGCTGACGGAGATGCTGGCACCGTCGAGATTGGTCAGGGCGGGGAGCGACAGGTTGGTGCCCTGGATGGTGAAGCCCCGAGAACGGTT
>JBBRDN010000228.1:0-6164 GCA_038203875.1 Verrucomicrobiota bacterium | reverse complement strand
CGCAGGGCGCCGGCCTTCAGCATCGTTCGGTCAACCTCGAGAACCTCCGGCTGATCATCCATCACCGGGTCGACGAGATCCTCGAGTTGGTGGCGGACGATGTGATCCAGCGCGGGCTCGCGCACCATGTCCGTGCCGGCGTGTTCCTCACCGGCGGCACGTCCCGGCTTCCGGGCATCCGCGAATTGGCCGAACAGGTTTTCGGCCTGCCGGCCACGTTGGGCCGCACGTCCGCGATCAACGGCCTTTCCGCCGCGCTCGACCAGCCCGAGTTCGTCACGCCGATCGGCCTGGTGAAGTTTGGATCGTTCCAGGAAAAGACCCGCAAGCCACCGGGTTTCCGGTGGCCCTTCAAACTCGGAGAAATTTTGGGTGGCCGTTTCTCGTTCTGAACATGAATGCCGCAGACAACTTCCTCGATTCGATGGCGGATGGCGGCGTCCGCATCTGCGTGATTGCGCTCGGACAGGCGGGCATCAAGTCCGTCGACCGACTGGCGACATCGCTGGACGGAGTTCGTTTCATTGCCGCTGACTCCGACGCCACCACTCTGCGCGCATCGCTGTGTGGGGAGAAACTTCTCCTTGGCGCCAAGCAGACCCGGGGCATGGGCACCGGTGCCGATGCCGAACTCGGTCGCGCGCTGGCCGAAGAGGCGGAAGATCAGATTCGCGCCATCGCGGGCGGGCACGATGTGGTCTTCGTGGTTGCCGGACTCGGCGGCGGCACGGGCAGCGGCGCGGCTCCTTTCCTGGCAAAGATTTGCCGCGAGTCAGGCGCGCTGACGTTGGGTGTCGTGGTGACGCCTTTCAGCTTCGAGAGCAGCCGCCGACATGACATCGCCCGCAGTTCCCTGCGCGAGTTGAAGATGTCGGCCGATTCCGTTCTCAGCCTGGCCAACCACCGGTTGGGCAGGTTGATCGACGAATCCCAGCCGATCACCGAGGTCCTCGCCGTCAGCGACGAACTCGTCGCCCATGGCATCCGCGGACTCTGGCAGTTGATCACCCGGCGCGGACTTATTCCCCTGGGCCTGCCTGAACTTCAGAAAGCCATCCGCGGCCGTCACACCGAGAGCGCGTTCGCGGTGGCTGAGGCTTCGGGCGAAGGCCGCACCCAAGCGGTTCTCGACAAGCTTCTCAAACACCCGCTGCTCGACGAGGGCCGCGCCTTGGCCGAAGCGGAAAACGTGATTGTCAGCATCGTCTCCGGACCTGAACTCACGCCTGCCGAGATCGGCCGGATCAAGGACCACGTCCAACGCGAGGCCGACAAGGCCGACGTCACTGTCGGCGCTGTCTGCGAGGAAACGCACGCGGGACGCTTGTCCGTCCTGCTGGTGGTCACGCGGCGCACTGCTGCGGAAAAGCCGGAGATCCTGGTAGACGACGCCGAGGAGGCTTTCGGGGAATTGCCGCCCACGCCGCACGGGCCCTCTCGTTTTGTGCCGCCGGCGTCGATCCTGACGGGCGACCGACGCTCCGAATCGGCCGACAAGTCCTCGGGTCGCCGCCGTCGCAAACGCCATGAGGGCCAGCAGCCGGAGCTCGCACTCCAGGTCATTCCTAAGGGCCGTTTCGACAAGAGCGAACCGACGGTCCACGGCGGCTCCGACCTGGACGTGCCGACCTACATCCGCCGCAACGTCTCCCTCGTCGACTTCCCGTCGTTGAGCTGATGGGTCGCGAAGACATGTGACTGCCGGGAAGACGACTCCCGCCTCACCCCCTTGATCAAGCCCCGCAGGAATTGCCACTTGTCCCAGACGGCCGGCTCGGACACGTTGAAACGAGTGAAAGTAGTTCGATCCATGCTGACGTTGCTGCTGGTCGCCATTTGGCTGCCTGCCTCGTCCCATGTGTTTCTTGAGACTTTCGACCTCATCCACGGGCAGCACGCCGATCAGGGCCACGACGACCATTCTTGTCCCGACGGTTCGCACGATCACGATTCCGCCGATCACGACGCGGCCGACGGCCTGTGTCGTCCGGTATCCTTCGAAGTAAAGTTTTCCGTTCCTTCAGCCGTGGTTTCGACGCTGCTCATTGGCCTTCTGACGGTGGAAGGAATGGGGCGGCGTCCCGAAAGTCCGGCCTTGTCCAGCCACGCTCTCCAGGAGCTTTCCAAGGGCTGGCAATTTTCCTTCCGCACGGCGCTTCCTGCGCGTGCGCCTTCGTTCGTTTCCTAAGCAGCCTCTCGTCTGAGGGTTCTTCTCCGCTCATGGACGCATCGCGTCCGTTCCCTCGTCTCCCATTGGACCTCCCGTCTTGTTCTGTCCGAAAACTGCCTATGAAACTGAAATCCATTTTGCCCTGCCTGTCCCTGTTCGTCGTCGCCGGAAATCTGAGCCGTGCGGCTGAGAGTCCGACCAATGCCCCCCTGCGTCTTGATGCCATCGTGGCCGAGGCGCTCGAGAAGAATCCCGAGTTGAAATTCTATCAGGCCGAGCTGCTCGCGGCCAAGGCGGGCCGGAGAAGCGCCGGACTGCTGGCCAACCCCGAAATCTCCGGCACAGTCGGCCACAAACGCGCGCGGGACGCCTTTGGCAATGCGGCGGGCGAAGGCGTGGCCTGGTCGGTCTCCGTCATGCAGACCTTCGAGTGGCCGGGGCGGATGAGCCTCCGCAAGGCCATCGCGAATCATGATGTCGAATTGGCGGAGCTGGGTTTGGAACGGTTCCGTGCGGCGCTGGGTGGACGCATCCGCGCCCTGGCCTACGGCGTCTTTGCCGCGCAGGAAAAGGCGGCGGCGGCCCGTGAGGTCATGGAGCGTTTCGAGGCGCTGCGGGACGTGCTCGTGCAACGCGACGCCGCCGGGCTGACGCCGGTGCTGGAAACCCGCGTCATCGAGGCCACCACCCTGACCATGCAGCGCAAGGCCCACGAATCGGCGCTCGCCGTGCAGACCGGGTTGCTGGAATTGAACCAGCTTCGCGGCCAATCAGCCGATGCGCCCCTGAACATTGCCAGCCCCCGGCTTTCGTTCGGTGCGCTGGCCAGTCAAGACCTGCTTCTGGCCATGGCCCGCACCAACAACTTTGAGCTGCGTGCGCGTGGGGTGGAACTGGCGCAGCAGGGCTTCCGTGTCGATCTCGCCCGCAACGAACGCTACCCGGCCATCAGTGCCGGCCCGATGTTCTCGGAGGAAAATGCCGGCGGACGCGACCGCATCCTCGGCGTCGGCGTGTCGTTCCCGCTGCCGTTGTGGAACAGGAACTCCGGCAACGTGGAAAGCGCCGCCGCCCGAAAAATGCAGGCGGAGGCTTCGTATGTCGTCGTGCAACGCGAGGTGGAGCGAAAGGTTTCCGAAGCGGCGTTGACCTATCGCAGCAAGCTGGCGGCGCTCGGACAGTGGAAGGCCGATGCCGCCGAGCAGTTCAAGGACGCGGCGGCGCTGGCCGACCGGCATTACCGCGTCGGAGCGGTTCCTGTTTCCACGTATGTCGAATTGCAGAAGCAATACCTCGAAGCCGTCGAATCGCTCCTCGACACCCGGAAAGAGGCGCTGGACGCGGCCCAGCAGCTTGAATGGCTGACCGGCCTGACCGCCCCGCTGGTCAACACCGGGGCGCAGGAGGCGAAACCATGATCGACCGCATCCTCGAATTTTCATTGCGCCAGCGCGCCGTCGTTCTGCTCGGCGTGTTCGCCCTGCTCGGCATCGGACTCTGGTCGGCGCTGCACCTGCCGATTGACGCCGTGCCGGACATCACCGGCGTGCAGGTCCAGATCAACACCGAGATTCCTGCGCTCGCCGCCGAGGAGTCCGAGAAGCTGGTCACGCAGCCCATCGAGATGGAACTCGCCGGACTGCCCGGTGTGGAGGAGATGCGTTCGTTGACGAAGTTCGGCCTCTCGCAGGTCACGCTCCAGTTTGCGGACGGCACCGACATCTACCGTGCCCGCCAGCTTGTCACCGAACGGTTGCAGGGAATCGCGGAACGTCTGCCGCAAGGCGCGTCCTCCAAGCTCGCGCCCAACAGCACGAGCCTCGGGGAGATATTCTACTACAGCCTCAACTACCGACCCGACGCCACGAACAAGGCCGCAACGGAGCTGGAGCAGCTCCTGGCCCTGAGCGAATTGCAGGAATACACGATCAAGCCGCTGCTCCG
The DNA here is from genome assembly GCA_038203875.1 of Verrucomicrobiota bacterium. GTDB lineage: Bacteria > Verrucomicrobiota > Verrucomicrobiia > Limisphaerales > CANJSG01 > CANJSG01. The sequence goes on along the minus strand of JBBRDN010000228.1, from coordinate 2,050 downwards.
CACCGTCCCAGGCATCGCGGAAATCAACGGCACCGGCGGCTACGAACGACAGTTCGTCATCCAGCCCAAACCCGAGCGCCTGACTGAAGTGGGAATGACCTTCAGCGAGCTGGCCGACAGGGTCGCGCAGAACGTCGAGAACGCGGGCGGCGGCATCATCAGCCGGGGCGGCCAACAGCTCACCATCCGCGCTGTCAGCCGGGTGCAGACGGTCGAGGACATCGCGGCCCTGCCGCTCAAATTCGGTGCCGCCGTGAAGCCTCTGCTGGTGAAAGACGTGGCCGAGGTGCGGGTCGGCACGAAGTTCCGCACCGGAGCGGCCACGCTCAATGGCAAGGAAACCGTCATCGGCACGACCATGATGCTTGCGGGCGAGAACAGCCGCGAAGTGGCCGGACGGGTGAAGGCTCGGCTCGCCGAAATTCAGACAAAACTTCCGGCGGGAGTGGAAATCCAGACCCAATACGATCGTTCGATTCTCATCGGCCAGACCATCGGAACGGTGGAGAAGAATCTCTTCGAGGGCGCGGTGCTGGTTGTCGTGGTTCTGCTCCTGTTGCTCGGCAACTGGCGTGCGGCGCTCATCGTCGCCTGTGCCATTCCGTTGTCGTTCCTTTTCGCCCTCACCGGCATGAGGCAGTTCGGCATCTCCGGAAACCTGATGAGCCTCGGCGCGGTGGACTTCGGCCTCATCATCGATGGCGCGGTGGTCATCGTGGAGAACATTGTCCGCCAGCTCGGGCAGCGGCAACATCAGCTTGGGCGTCCTCTCACGGACGAGGAGCGGACGAAGACCGTGCTGGCCGCCAGCAAGCAGGTGGGCAGCCCGATGTTCTTCGGCGTTGTCATCATCACCGTGGTTTACATCCCCATCCTCGCCCTCACGGGAATCGAGGGAAAAATGTTCCACCCGATGGCGCTCACCGTGATGCTCGCCCTCGGCGGCGCTCTGCTGCTGGCCTTGACGTTGATGCCCGCGCTCTGCTCGTTGCTGCTGCGCGGCAAGATCAGCGAGGAAGACAACTGGCTCATCCGCCTGGTCAAACGTTTCTACGAACCCGTGCTCCATCTCGCGCTCCGGCTGCGTTACCTCGTGGTGATCGCCGCCGTCTCGCTGTTTGCAGGTTCTCTGTGGCTGTTCACCCATCTGGGCGCGGAGTTCGTGCCCAAGCTCGACGAAGGCTCCATCACCGCCATGCTCTACAAACCCGTCGGCATGAGCATGGAGGAATCGCTCCGCACCGACATCGAGGTGGAGAACAGGCTTCTCGCCGAGTTCCCGGAGGTGACGCGCATCTTCTCGCGCATCGGCACCAGCGAGATCGCCTCCGACCCGATGCCGCCGAACGAGAGCGACGTCTACGTCTTCTACAAACCCATCGTGGAATGGCCGAAGACCGCCGGGAGGCCGACGACGAAGGCGGAACTCCGCGAGCAGATCGAGGCCGCGCTCAAAAAAATCAGCCCCGACTACACGCTGCTCTTCGCCCAGCCCATCGAGATGCGCGCCAATGAAATGTTGGAAGGCACCAAAGCCGAGCTGGCGGTGAAGATTTTTGGCAACGACTACGACGTGTTGGAAAAACTCGCCGAACAGATCAAGGACGTGCTGGAGAAAACACCCGGCGTGGCGCAGGTGGAATACGAGTCCGAGGGCCGAACGCCGCAGTTGCAGATCAATGTGAAGCGCGACTTGTTGCAACGCTACGGTCTCCAGGCGGGCGAGGTGAACCGCGCCGTCAATGCCGCACTCGCTGGACAGGTCGTCGGCCAGCTTGTCGATGGCAACCGTCGTTTCGACATCGTGGTGCGGATGCCGGAAGAACTCCGGGCGGACGACGAGCAGATCAAGCGGCTGCCCTTGCGCGTCGGCGAACACGGCCTGCTGCCGCTGGGCCAGGTCGTCGAGTTCGCCACGTTGAAGACGGTCGAGCCGATCCAGCGGGACGATGGCCAGCGCCGCGCCGCCTTGATGGTGAACCTCAAGACCCGCGACATCGAGGGCTTCGTCCAACGGGCCGAGAAAAGCATTCGGGATCAAGTGAAGCTG
>JBBRDN010000227.1:0-6268 GCA_038203875.1 Verrucomicrobiota bacterium | reverse complement strand
GGCGCATGAGCTGGCGCACCAGTGGTTCGGCGACGTCGTCACCTGCAAGGACTGGTCGACGCTCTGGTTGAACGAGGGATTCGCCACCTACTACGACGCGCTGTTCCAGGAACACTTCTACGGACGAGACCACTTTCTTTACGAACGTTGGCAGGTCGCCCGCGGCCTGACCGGCGCCCAGAATCCCCGCTCGATCGTCTACCGGAAGATCGCGCCCGACGCGCTCGACCAGTTCAGCAACCTCAGCTACCAGAAGGGTTCGTGGGTGCTGCACATGCTCCGGAGTGAACTTGGACCGGATCTCTACCGTCAGGTCATCCAGACCTACCTCAAGCGCTACCAGTTCCAGCCTGTCGTCACGGAAAACCTCCTGTCCGTCTTCGAGGAAGTGACCGGCAAGTCCTTCGACCAGTTCTTCGACCAGTGGCTTTACCACGGCGGCCATCCCGAGCTGGCGGTGGACTTCTCGTGGGACGAAAAGACCGGCATCGCCCGCGTCGGCATCCGCCAGACGCAGAAGATCACCGACGAGATCCTCCAGTTCCGCGTGCCGGTGTCGGTGCGCTTCAAGGGCGACTTCGGCACGGTGGACAAAGTGTTCCAGCTCGACGACCTCGCGCAGGACTTCCATGTGGCGCTGCCGTCGGCTCCGAAGATTGTCCGTATCGATCCCGAGATCGCGCTGCTGGCCAAGGTGGAGTTCAACCCGTCGCGCGCGTTGTTTGATGCGCAGCTCGCGGACACGGCCGACCACATGGGCCGGGTGCTCGCCGTGGAGAAGATCGCCAAGGACAAGCAGGCCGACGCGGTAAAACGCATCGCGGGCCTCCTCAAGACGGACAAGCAGTGGTTCGTCCGCGCCGAAGTGGCCAAGGCCCTGCGCCAGATCGGCACCGACGAAGCCCTGACGGCGCTGCGGGCCGCGACTGATCAGCCCGACGCCCGGGCCCGTCGGGCGGTTTTCGATGCCATCGGTTCCTTCACCCAGCCGGCCGCCTTGGAGACGCTCATCGCCGCGTTGCCGAAGGAAAAAAACCCCGACATCCGCGACACGATCGTCCGGAGTCTGCCCCGCCATCCCAAGCCCGAGACTCGCGCCGAGCTGCTCCGACAGCTGGAGTCGAAATCGTTCCGCGAACATCTCTTTGACGCGGGCGTGGCCGGACTGCGCGCGGCCGACGATGCCTCGCTCATCAAACCGCTCCATGAGGCCATCCTGAAACGGGAGAAGGACCTCGAAGGCCGCAGCCTAGGCCAAGCGCTCAGCGCGCTCGGCTTCCTCGCGCGCAACGAAACCGACAAGACTCCCGTGCGTGATTTGTTGCTCAAGCATGCCTCGAATCCCCGGGATCCCGTCGCCCGCGGCGCGATCACCGGCCTAGGCGAACTCGTCGATCTCCGCGTCCGTCCTGTGCTCGCCGGGCTGGCCGTGGCCGCGCCGAATGAAACGCGGCGCAAAGCCGCCGAGGCCGCGATCAAGGCGCTCGACCAGGGTGTGAAGGCTCCCGAAGCCGTGACCGGCCTGCGCGGCGAAGTGTTGGAACTCCAGAAGTCCAACAAGGATCTGAAGGCCGAAATGGAAACGTTGAAGAAACGATTCGACGCCATGGCCACTCGGCCCGCGCCGGCCGACGCAAAGAAGAAGAAATGACCGTTCCGCCGTTTCTCAGCCAAGTCCTCAGCGAAACGCCAGGGCTTCGCCGCGCGTTTCTCGTGGGCGGCTGTGTCAGGGATTCGTTGCTGAACAAGCCGGTCAAGGATTTCGACATCGAGGTCTTCGGCGTCGACTACCCGGAACTTGTGGAGGGATTGGAGCGCTGGGGCCGGGTGGATCTCGTCGGGAAAAGCTTCGGCGTGGCCAAGCTAACAGGGCCGGATCGCGAGCAGTTCGACTTCTCCATCGCCCGCCGCGATTCGAAGACCGCGACCGGCCACAAGGGTTTCAGCATCGACCTCGATCCGGCGCTTGAACCGCGCGATGCCGCCGCGCGTCGCGACTACACGCTCAACGCGCTCATGTTCGATCCGCGTTCCGGCGAGGTGCTCGATTTCTTCGGCGGCCGTCGTGACCTCGAGGCCGGGATTCTCCGGCACACCAGCGACGCCTTCACGGAGGATCCGCTGCGAGTGCTTCGTGGAATGCAGTTCGCCTCCCGCTTCGGATTGGTCGGAGCGCCGGAGACGTTGGAACTGTGCAGGAGCATTCGGCAGACACACTCGGAGCTGCCGGCCGAACGCGTGCGAGAGGAGTGGTTCAAGTGGGCCAGCCGCAGCGTGAAGCCGTCGCTCGGGCTCAGGTTTCTCGCCGACTCGGGATGGATCGAGAACTACCCCGAACTCGAGGTCATGCTTCGCACGCCGCAGGATCCGGAGTGGCATCCGGAAGGGAACGTGTTCATCCACACCGGTCATTGTCTGGATGCGTTGGTCGGCTTGGAGGAGTGGCGGCAAGCGGACGAGACCGGTCGAATCGTGCTGTCTCTTGCCGTGCTCCTGCACGATGTCGGCAAACCCCAGGTCACGCACGAGGCCGAACGGCATGGACGCATCCGGATAGTGTCCCCGGGGCACGAGGAGGCAGGCGTGACCGTGGCCGAGGGTTTCTTCAACCGGCTCGGCCTTCCCAACGTCATGCGCGACCGCGTGCCGCCGCTGATCCGGAACCACATGGCCTGTCATCGCGATTGGACCAGTCATGCCGTGCGAAAACTGGCGCGGCGCCTGGAGCCGGAGAACATCGCGGACCTTTGCACCGTGATGACGGCGGATCACATGGGGCGTCCGCCGCGTCCGGCGATCGTGCCGCTCGGAGTGGTGGAACTGCTCCAACATGCGGGCGAACTGCGGCTGAAGGATTCAGCGCCGAAACCGATCCTGCTTGGTCGTCACTTGCTCGAGCTCGGATGGCAGCCGGGAGCGGAGATGGGGGAGATGCTCAAGGCCGCGTTCGAAGCCCAGTTGGAGGGCGCTTTCCACGACGTGGACGGGGCGAAGAGCTGGGTCAACGGGAAGACCTCGTAGGCTGGAACGGTTATCCTACTGCATTGCGGCGCGGGTGAGGCGGTCGCGCACGGCCTGCCAACCGGGAGCTTCCGGCGGCATCTCCACGAGGATCACTTCAGCGCCGAGGTCGTCGCAGCGATGGAGCGCGGCGTAGAGCGCGCGGGCATAGGCTTCCGGGTCGTCGGGCACGACGACGACGCGCGTCGGATCCGGGATGTTCATGGGGACCGCGTGGACGACGATCACATGGACTTTCGACGCCGGCACGCCCGTCTCGACGATCAAGCGATCGAGGTCCGGCTCCGTCGTCCACTGCGTCAGAATCATCCGGGCCTTGGGCGAATAGTGCTTCACCAATTGCCCGGGGCTCTTCAGGGAAACAGCCTCCGTGGCCGAGGCCGCAACCCGGGTGCCGTCGATGATTCCAAATGGCTTCAAGTCTTCGGCCGTTACCATGCCGGGCCGGAGGATTCGTGGAGGCGAGGAAGTGAGATCCACCACGGTGGATTCGACGCCGACCTGGCATTGGCCGCCGTCGACGATCAAGCGGAGCTTTTCGCCAAGGTGCCGGGCGACGTGATCGGCGTTGGTCGGGGAAATCTGGTTCGATGGATTCGCGCTGGGCGCGGCCAGCGGAAGTCCTGTGCGGCGCATCACCGCCAGCATGAAGGGATGGCTCGGCCAGCGGATCCCGACCGTGTCGCCTCCGGCGGTGACGATGTCCGGGATCCGGTTCGAGCGGGGCAGGACCAGGGTCAGCGGCCCCGGCCAGAACGCGGCGGCCAGTCGGGCGGCCAGGTCGGGCCATTCGCGGACGCAAGAACGGGCCATCGCGAGGTCGGCCACGTGGACGATGATGGGATTATGGGCGGGTCGGCCCTTGGTTTCGTAGATCTTTGCGACAGCGGCTGGATCGAGGGCGTTGGCGGCAAGGCCGTAAACGGTTTCGGTCGGGAGGGCGACGACATCACCGGCGGCAAGCAGCGATGCGGCCCTTTCGACGGCGGCGTCGAAGAGGGCGGGGGAGTGCGTAGAAAATATCTCTGCCGTGGCGGAACCGCTCATGGAGCGTTCACGTTGGGCTGCGGAGGGGAAGCCGGGCAATGGGGAATTCCGGTCGCTGGCCGGAGGAGCGGATCACTGTTCCTTGGGCGGTTTGCCACCGCCCTTGCCGGGGCCACCATCGCCGGGGCCGCTGCGTTTGCCGCCGGGGCCACCCCGTTTGCCGCCGTTCTTCGAGACCCATTCCTGCCGCCCTTTCTCCATCTTCTCGAGCAGCGGCTTTTGGTCCTCGTTGACCAGGCCGAGGACGGAGGTGTGGAACTTCTGGAATATTTGTTCGGTTTCTTTGATCCCGTTCACGCGGACCAGTTCCACGTCCTTGCCCAACTGGATCACCATCGGGTTGATGGCGTTCGATTGGGATTCGGTCAGGCCCACGTCCTTGCAGAGTTTTCCCATCATGAACTTCTCGAACGACCACTCCTTGCGGTCGGAAGGCGGCATCGGCCGCTCGGATCGGTGGTTGTCGTTCGGTCCGGCAGTTCTCGAAGGAGCCAAGGCCGACGTCGCCATCGAGCCCGCGAGGGCGCCAACGGCGAACATGCCGGCGAGGCTGGAGATGAACTTGGCTTTCGAGATCGTGCTCATGGGGTCGAGACAAACATCTGGCTCACCGGAATGTCGGCGAAGGCCATTTCATTCGCCGGGATCTGGGCCGCCGAATCGGACTGCTGCCCGGCCGGTTGGGTGAAGTAGAGCGCGGCGCTGGCCACGACGATGACGGACGCGCTGGCGAAGGCACCCCGGATCACGGGCAGGAGCCAGCCGGGTTCGGCGGCCGGGGCTACCCGGCGAATGCTGGCAAGGACGCGTTGCTCGAGGGTCCACGGGACGGTCGAGTCATCGGCGGCCGGCGCGTTGCGGCGGGCTTCGGCGGCGGACCGCAGGAGGCGGTCGAGTTGGTCTTGTTCGTTTTTCATGGCGACCTTTCGGCGAGCAGTTTCTTCAAAGCTTTGCGCAATTTATGTCGGGCCCGGAAGGCGCGCACCTTCACGAGGGCTCCGCTCCACCCCGTCATTTGCTGGATCTCGGCCACCGACCGGCCTTCCAGATGGAGCGCCTGCAAGACAAGACGGTCCTCAGGCGATAAGGTTTCCATCAATTTCGTCACCAGCTCGGACGAACCCGCCTGATGGGCTGCATCCAGTTCATCGGTCGTTGCCGCCAGGTTTTCAACCACAACCTGCTCTTCCTCTCCGAGGTCGGCGAAACGCCACTCCGGTCGGCTGGCTTCGGCCTTGATCGCCGACAGGCAGGTGTTCACCGCGACGCGCGACACCCAGTGCGTGAAGGGAACCTTTCCCTCATACTGCTCAAGGCGCGTGAACACCTTGGTATAGATCATCTGGGCCAGATCTTCCTCCTCCAAGCGCCGGGGGCGATGGGAACGGACGATCTTCATCACGAGCGGGTGCAAATGCTGCATCAGCGCGCGCACGGACTCTTCGTCGCCCTTTCGGACTCGATCGAGACATTCGGCGACGTTCAGTTCGTCTTCGGTCATGCATGCCGCCGGAGCGGCTGGTTCCGCGAGTGTCGGACCCGGCCACTGACCTGACAAGGGGACGATGGCCACCATGCCGGAGAAGACAGCGGGACTGGCGGATGGTTACGCGATTGTTTCGGCCGGACTTGGCCCGGTCCCGCCGGTTGAAACCGTGGATTTCGGTATTCGCATTCCGGGTTTCGGTTTTAACGTCGGTCCGTGCTCCCTCAATTGATCCAGAGCCTCGATGCCGGCAATCCCCTGGCGACCGAAGATTTCCGCCCCATCGTGGCGGCTCTCACGGATGAAACAGTGTCGGCCCATGACAAGGCCGCCTTTCTGGCCGCGCTGGCGACGAAGGGCGAAACGCCCGGTGAAATCGCCGGATTCGCGCGGGAGCTCGGGGTTTTGTCGATCCGGCCGGAACTGCCGGAAGGCTTGCGCGGAATCGACATCCTCGACGTCTGCGGCACGGGTGGAGATCAGCTGAACACCTTCAACATCTCCACCACCGTGGCGATCCTGTGTGCGGCGGCCGGGGTCGTGGTGGCCAAGCACGGTAACCGCGCCGTGACGTCCCAGTCCGGCAGTGCGGATGTCCTGGAAGCCCTCGGCATCAGGATCGACCTGTCGCCCCAGGAAGCGGTGGACCGGTTGGCCGAACACGGTTTTGCGTTCTTCTTCGCGCCCAAGTTCCATCCGGCTTTCCGGCATATC
>JBBRDN010000226.1:0-6520 GCA_038203875.1 Verrucomicrobiota bacterium | reverse complement strand
CCACGGTTGAGCCCACCCTGCCCGCCCCGCAGAGCAGCACGCGCAAGGTGAGGAACGTCAGCAGGGAAAGGACATTTCCCTCGGTCAACTGGGCGGAACGTCGGACGAGATAGTTCTCATGGCAGCCAAAGGTCGCGCCGGAGTAGTGATCGACGTTGTTGCGGATGAAGCTGACCTCGCCGCCGATGCTCATCTCCTCCACCGCCTGACAGATCATGGCGTCGCCGGATTGGTCGTAACGGAGCACGTCGAGGAGCGAGAGGCATTCGGGCGTGCAGAGTTCTAGGTGGCCCATGTCGACGTAGGCCCTACCGCCATTGAAGAGGAAGCCGCCATTGCCCGCCGGCTCATCCCAATCGCGCTGATGGACGTCGATGAGTCCGTAACGTTGCCGCGCGAAGATCCAGTCCCGCACCCGGCTCACCGCACCGGGCGATCCCGCAAGACTGGGCGCGAGGCAGCCGTATTCCGTTTCGAGGCCGACGATGCGGTTCATGGGTCAATCACCTGGGGGCCGTTCAACCACGAACCCTCAAAGCCCCAGCCCAGCGGCGGCCAGCGGTTCATATCTCGCCGCGCGTTGACCAAGACGGTTCAGCCAGCCGAGTTCGATGGTCTTACCCACGACGCCCGCCCGCCAACCGGCTGCGAGTTCGGTCCGGGGAGTCGTCAATGGCTTGTCGTTCGTGAGACCAAACCAGACTTCCAGAAACGCCCGAGCCGCGTCGGCCAGCGAGGTTTGCGGTGTGATGAGCGTGCGGAGATGCGCGGTGGCTCCGGCTTCGAGATCGGTATTGCCTGCGGCCACCATCACACCACCTGGCTGGATCTGGAATGTGCCGTCGTAACGGAGACGAACGAGTTGGTCGCGGTCAGGAGCATCGGCCAACTCGGCGAGGATGAGTTCCACCAGGAACGGCGCCTGGAAGATCTGTTCGAAGCCCGTCTTCAACTGCGGCCCGAGCCCGAAGCCGACGAGTCGACGCAGGCTCACGTCCTCGGGAGCCCGGGTGAATCCTTCGACATGGGCGGCATCGATGGCGGCCTGGCGGATCTTTTCCATGTCCGCCGGATGGCCAAGACCGGCGAGCGCGTGACGGTCGAAGAGTTCAAACACCTTCGACTGCCCGCTGCCGACGCCTAGCAGCAGAATGCCATCGGCGAGGCTGGCGGCGAAGACGGGCGACCCGCCCTTCAACTGCTCGCGCACATAGTCGCGCCGGTTCGAGACGGCTTCCAACCAACGATAGGGTTCTTCAGTCATGACTTACACATCTCGGTCGATCCAACACGCCATTTTCCGCCGTATCGGATAGCATTCACTCGCCAAGGCCAACTACACGGTTTCCCTCTTCGTCGAACGGCAGGCCTCGGATTTGGGCCGAAGACAAAGTCCGGACAACTTTGCCAGTTTTGCTTACGGCAATAGCAGGAACGTTGGCAGTAGAACCGTCGCGTAGTTTAATGGTTCCGAACAAATACCAGTCACATCCATTGTCTCGTTTCGGAATTTCAACAACCACCGTTCCATTCGAGTTTACGGGGAAATCCCGCGAACGATCAGAAATGAGCCGAACTGAACAATTCAGTGGATCCATAGTTTTTACTTTGAGTCTCACCTCAGTTGCCGACGTGGGCACCCGGCGTGCAACGACACACCCGGATGTAAACACGGCGACAGCGAAAAGCCCGAATACAAGAAACCAAATAACTGGAGATTCAGTCTGATGGAGCAGACTCGATTTCATGGTTCCAAAGCAGTTCTGCAAGTTTCGAATCGAAGTTCGGAAGCTTCACCTCAGCAACTCCCTCTGTTCCTCGTCGCTGACAATGTGGACGCCGTCGGCCTTCAAGAGACGGATGGTGGCGAATTGGCTGGTGGCCGGATTGACGCCGCCGGTGGCACTGTCGAACTCCGATGCTGTGATCAGGAGCCGCAGGGCGAACTTCACAGCCTCGGCACGGCTCATCTCGGAAGGCCTCGGAGACCCGTGGTTGTGCTGGAAACTCAGGATGCTCCGCACGGTCTGCGAACCGGAACCGGACGCGGAGTATCCGACGGCCTGGAACTGTGCGCCGAGCGGGTCGTAGAAAAAGATCTGCGGCTTGGCCGGCGAGACGGAGGTGTCGAGCCCCGCGAACAGCGGCACGACCACCCCGACGCCTTGAAGCGTCATGGGGAGATTGTCGCGCAGAAGCCGGGCCAGCGCGCGGACTTTGGCCGAGAGGCTAAGGGGCTGAAGCTGGCTTCGGCGGTAATACTCGAAGGAAGTCTGCATCACCCGCGCCATCTCGAAGGCCGTGGCCGGCACGCCCGCGATGGCGAGAAGCGACGTCGCATCGATCTCGATGACCTTCTCCACCTGGTCGGTGACGATCTGGTTGCCCGCCGTGGCGCGACGATCGCCGGCCATCAGGACGCCTTCGGCGCAGTGGAACGCGAACACGGTCGTCGCCTGGGTCTGGGTGAACGTCGCCGCGTTCACCGAGGCCCCGCGCAGGGGCTCGACACGGTGGTCGTTCAGAAGCGAAAGGAAATCTCCGGCAATCGGGTGGGCCATTGTGTCCGGAGGGGTTACTGGCCAGTGCGCTGGCGGTAACGCTTGGCCTGGTCGGGATCGACCTTTCGCATGCGCTTGAGTAGTTCGTCGGTGTTCGGCTTGTCGACCTTGGGTGCGGCCGGGCCGTCACCTCCGCCACTGCCGGGTCCGGGAACCACCGGCCGGGTCCGCTGGGTTTGATCAGGCATACTTCGGGGAGAGTTGATTGAAACCGTTGTCCGGAAGCTCGCAGAATATTCCCTCCGCGCAAGCGCCGAGCCGGTTGCAACCCGATCGATCGCTGACGAAAGCCGACCGTCGAAGGCCCGGCCCTCCAGACTCACGCAATCCGGGAGGTAGATGGCCAGCCCAAGATGCCTATCCTTCGCCCTATCGGCCTCCGCCGGATGCCTTGCGGCAATCCGTTAACTCCCTTCAGGAAAAGGCCGAGGAACCAAAAACCTTGGCTGCGGGCCGAAACTTTTCCAGATTCACGGCGTTTTCATTCCAGCACGAAGCTCAACTGAATGGCACTGGCCTCAATAAAGCAGATTTTTGAACGCGAAGGGATCGCGTCGCCCGGCCAATTCAGCGAATGGTCCAAGGCTTGGAAGTCCGCCGCCGACACCGGCGCGACGGAAACCCTGCTGGCATTCATCGCCCGGGAACGCGGCATTTCCGAGGAGTCCCTGCTCCAGAAGCTGGCCGCGAGCTTCGGATGGCCGTTCCTCGAAGTGTCGAAGATGGACATCCCGGTCGAGGCCCGGAACAAGATCTCGACCAAGGTCGCCTTCCAATACAACGCCCTGCCCGCCGCCTGGGAAAACGGAGTCCTCACCGTCGCCGTCAGCAATCCTTTCGACTCCAGCATGCTGAACGCGGTGCAGTTCGACGCCCGTGGGCCGGTCAGGTTCGCCTTGGCCACATCCATCGACATCGACAAGGCGCTGAAGAAATTCTACGGCGTCGGCGCCGAGACGTTGGACGAGATCTCCAAGGATGAACCGCTGGAACTGCTCATCGGCGACAACAAGGAGATCACCGAGGACGACCAGGAAGCGTCGATCATCAAGTTCGTCAACCAGATCATCTGGGAAGCCCACAAGACCCGCGCGACGGACATCCATTTTGAGCCGCAGGAGGACGAGCTCCGCATCCGCTACCGCATCGACGGCATCCTGCTCCAAGCCCCGATGCCTCCCCAGCTCAAGCGTTACCAGGCGGCGCTCATCTCGCGCATCAAGGTGATGTCCGGGATGAACATCGCCGAGAAACGCCTTCCGCAGGACGGCCGCATCAACGTCCGGATCAAGGGCGAGGAGATCGACATCCGCGTCTCCACCGTGCCGACGGTCTACGGCGAATCGGTTTCGCTGCGTCTGCTCATGCGTGGCAAGATCATGTTCAGCCTGGAGAAGCTCGGCTTCCGTCCGAAGGAGGAGAAGCTGATCCGGGAACTGATCGTCAAACCCCACGGCATCTTCCTCGTCACCGGCCCGACCGGTTCCGGTAAATCAACGTCGCTCTACGCCTTCCTCAGCACGATCAACTCGGTCACCAAGCGCATCATCACGATCGAGGAGCCGGTCGAATACGAGCTCAAGGGCATCAACCAGATCGCCGTCCGCTCGGACATCGGATTGAACTTCGCGATGGGTCTGCGCCACATCCTCCGTCAGGATCCAAACGTGGTGATGGTCGGCGAAATTCGTGACTCGGAGACAGCCGAGATCGCCATCCGCGCCTCGCTCACCGGCCACTTGGTCTTTTCGACTTTGCACACGAACGATGCCCCCAGCGCGTTCACCCGTTTGATCGACATGGGGATCGAGCCATTCCTAGTGGCCTCCTCGGTCGAGGCCGTCATGGCCCAGCGGCTCGTCCGCACGATCTGCCCGCACTGCAAGGCTCCGCAGAGCCTTTCGCTGGATTACCTCCAGACCATCGGGTTCCCGACGCAGCACATCCACTCGACCACGTTCTACAAGGGCACGGGCTGTGAAGAGTGCCGCCAACTCGGTTACCAGGGACGCAACGGCATCCACGAACTCCTCGTCGTCACCGAAGCCATCCGGCCGCTTGTCATGCAGCGCGCCCCTTCCACGGCGATCGCGATGAAGGCGGTCGAAGGCGGCATGGAAACGTTGCGCGACGACGGCTGGATCAAGGTCATGAACGCCGCCACAACCGTCGAGGAGGTGCTGCGGGTCACGCAGTCCGAGGAACACATGAAGGCTTTGGTCGACTGAGCGAAGGACCTAACGCATGGCGCTACCGAAGAAAACAACCCCGCAACGTTGGCAGTCCGCCAACCTCCTCGACCTGCGGCCGAACAGCCGCCGCCTCTGGCATTTCGGGATCGAAAAACAGAAGCCCGTTCTCCAGTCCGAAACACCCGTCGCCGAACTGGGTCTGTTTTCGAACAGCACCGTCGGCAAGGACTGGCGGGCCGCGATCCAACCACGACTGAATGTCGCGTGGTTGCCGCTTGGGCGCGTCTACCTCCGCCTGCTTCATCTTCCCTCGAACGACACGACCGAGCTCCAGTCGATGATCGAGCTGCAGTTGGAAAAGCTTTCGCCGATCCCCGTTTCCCAGGTCGTCTGGAGCTACCAGATCCTTCCCGGCTCGGCCAACAACCTGACGACGATCGCGGTCACCATCGTGCCCCGGAGCACGGTCGACGAGTTCCTCGGCCAGCTTGAAAAGCGCGGCTACATCGCCGATCGCATCGAAGTTCCTTTGATCGACCAGCTGATCGGGCTCGAACCCCGCGAGGACAGCGCGTGGCTGATCCCGGCCGAGAACAACACCTTCCTCGTCGCGTGGTGGACCGGCGGCACCTGGCAGCAGCTCGCGCTGTTGACCTCTCTCTCGGCCGAAGACCGCGCCGCGCAACTTACCGCCCAGCTTGGGCAGGTCCAATGGGCCGGCGAACTCGAGGGTTGGTTAACCACGGAACCCAAGTGGCACCTGGTCGGCGCGCCCGAGACGATCGCTGAATGGGAGCCCGTGCTTCAGGCCGTCGTCGGCGGACCCGTCGACGTCCAACCGCCCCTCGCTCCGGCTGAACTCGCACGACGCAACGCGGACCGCGCGTTGAAATCGGCCACCGTCGAAGGGCTCGTCCCGGCCGACAAGACGCTCGCCTACAAACAGCAGCTGACCAACCGCCTCTGGATCGGTGCGCTCGGGGCCGCCGTGGGCGTCTACTGCATCGGCGCGGCGCTCTACATGGGCGCGCTTGGCATCTTCAAGTTCCAGCAGGGCCGGATCGAAACGGAGGTCGCCTCCGTTCGTCCCGGCTACACCAACACCATGCAGATGCGCCAGCGGGTCCTGATCCTGGAGGACCAGTCGACCTTGAAGTTCGCCGCGCTGGATTCCTGGAAAACCACGGCCGAACTTCTTCCCCCCGAAATGCAGATCGTCTCGATGACGCTCTCACGCGGAAAGAAGATGGCCCTCTTCGGCACCGTTCCGCAGAGCGATTCGTCGAAGATCTCGGACTTCAACGAGGCGCTTTCGAAGGCCGTGGTGAACGGCAAGACCGTGGCGGTGACGCCCCCGATTCAACAGGCCCCGCGTCCCAGCGCGTCCGGAATACCGACGATCAGCTGGAGCTTTGACGCGATCTTCGGAGGGAAGGACGAATGATCCGCTTCCTCGAAAAACTGAACCTCAAGCCGGGCGAGATCCGTCTCGTCGTGGGGGTTGGGTTCGTCCTTTTCGTCGTCTTGAACGTCATGTTCGTCTGGCCGCAGTTCGGCGAAGTGGCGAAGTCCCAGCTCCAGATCGCTCAACTCCAGCGTGACCTGGTCCGGTTCAAGAAGGAGATCGCCAACGCCCCGACCTATCAGGCCTCGCTCAAGAAACTCGAGGAAGGCGGAGGCTCCGTGCTGGCCGAGGACCAGGCGCTGAACCTGATCCGCACCGTGCAGTCCCTCGCCGCCGCGGCCGGTGTCGTCCCGAACGGCATC
>JBBRDN010000225.1:0-6560 GCA_038203875.1 Verrucomicrobiota bacterium | reverse complement strand
GTCGCTGTTGGCGGCTTCCTGGCCAGGGATGGGATTGAGGATGAAGAGTGGTTTGCCAAGGGCGAGGGCCTCGGACGAAGTGAGGCCGCCCGGTTTGGTGATGAGGAGATCCGAGACGGTCATCAGCTCGTGCATGTTGCGGCTGAAGCCGAGCACGTCGGTCGCATGGGAGCGGTCCTGCACGGCGAGTTGCTTGCGGAGTGCTTCGTTTCGTCCGGCCACGACGAGCGTCTGGAAGTGGCCTTCCAACTTGTCCAGCTCGGCGAGGATCTCGCCCACCGGTCCCATGCCGAAGCCACCGCCGAGCACGAGCAACGTCGGGATGTCGTCGCGCAGGCCGTAACGTTTGCGGACTTCGAGCGTGTTGACCGGCTGCTGGAATTTGGAGGCGATGGGGATTCCCGTGACGACGACCTTGGCGGCATCGATGCCACGCGACACGAGGCTGGCCTTGGTTTCATCGGCCGCCACGCAATAGAGGTCGGCGGCGGGATCGAGCCAGAAGGCATGCGCCTCGAAGTCGGTCACGATGCAGACGGTGCGGGCGCTGAATAGGCCCTTGTCCTTGAGGTGTCCGATGATCTCGACCGGCAGGTAGTGCGGGCATAGCACGACGTCGGGTTGGAACTCGGCGAGCAGCTTGGCGAAGCCGCGGACACTTTGGTGCGAGACGCTCCGACGGAAGTCGAGGGTCTTGCGGAGCTTGGCCGGGTTGTCGGACTTCTTGAAGGCGTAGGCGTAGACCTCGGGCACGTGCTCGATGAGCTTGACGTAGCCCTCGACGTAAATCTTTCGGATGAGCTTGGGTGCGAGGTCGAGGACATCGACGGTCTGGACAATGTCGGCGGGGCACTGGGCTTTCCACGCTTCCTCGATGGCGCGCGCGGCCGCGAGATGTCCGGCGCCGCAGGTGACGGTGGCGATGAGAACCTTCATAGTGGGCGGCTTGTTAGCAGGGACAATTGGTGGATGCACTTCCGCAACCCGAATGCTTTCCGGTCCTGCCGCCGTCTGGGCGCCGACCGGGCTCTACGCTCGCTGACACTTCGTCAGGCCTTCCGCCGTCCCGCCATGCCTTCGATGTGGCGGATGACGAGCGCGGTCCAGCCGGTCTGGTGGGTGGCGCCGAGTCCCTTGCCGGTGTCGGCGTGGAAGTATTCGTGGAAGAGATGGAGGTTCGCCCACGCCGGATCCGACTCGAACCGCTTGTCGCCGCCAAAGCACGGGCGACGGCCGGTCTTGTCGGGCATGAAGAGGGCGACCAACCGGCGTTCGATCTCTCCCGCCGCCTGACGAAGCGTGACGGGCGAACCGTCGCCAAGCCCGGGCACGGTCACCTTGAGGTCGTCGCCGTAGAAACGGTGGTAACGCTCGAGGGCTTCGATGAGCAGGTAGTTCACCGGGAACCAGACGGGTCCGCGCCAGTTGGAGTTGCCGCCGAAGAGCCATGTATCGGATTCGCCGGGCGTGTAGCGGACGCTGTATTCCGAATCGCCGATCTTGAAGATGAACGGCTCGGCCTCGTGGCAGCGCGAGAGCGAGCGGATGCCGTAGGGCGAAAGGAACTCGGACTCGTTGAACAGATACTTCAGCAGCGATTCGAGGCGTTCGCGCGTGGGAATGGACAGGAGCAGTCCTGTCCCCTTGCGTGTGCCGCAGCTGGTGAAACGTCCGAGGTCGGTCCGGTAGCGGTTGAACCACTCGAAGCGTTTGTAGAAGCCAGGCAGCGCCTTGATCTGCTTTTCGTCGAAGACTTCGACGGCAATGAGCGGGAGCAGGCCGACAAGCGAACGCGTGCGCAGCGGGATGGTTTCGCCGTTGAGCACGAGCTGGTCGTAGTAGAACCCGTCCTTCTCGTCCCAGAGACCGGAGCCGCCGGCCGTGTTGATCGCGTCGGCGATCTGGACGAAGTGCTCCAGGAATTTCGAAGCCATGTCCTCGTAGGCGCGGATGAGCCGGCCGTGCTCGTCGTGCGCGAGCTCGATGGCCATCGCCAGCATCGTCGAACAGTAGAAGGCCATCCACGCCGTGCCGTCGGCCTGGTGCAGTGTGCCGCCGGTGGGCAGGGGTTTGGAGCGGTCGAAGACGCCGATGTTGTCGAGGCCGAGAAAGCCGCCGGCGAAGAGGTTCTTGCCGTTGGAATCCTTGCGGTTGATCCACCAGGTGAAGTTGAGCAGCAGCTTCTGGAAGACGCGTTCGAGGAATTCGCGGTCGCGGTGTCCTTGTGCGCCGGTGATCTTGTAGACGCGCCAGGCGGCCCACGCGTGCACGGGCGGGTTCACGTCCCCGAAGGCGAATTCGTAGGCCGGGATCTGGCCGTTCGGGTGCATATACCATTCGCGCAGGAAGAGGAGCAGCTGGTCCTTGGCGAACTGCGGATCGATCCGCGCGAACGGGATCATGTGGAAGGCCGTGTCCCACGCGGCGAACCACGGATATTCCCACTTGTCCGGCATGGAGATCACGTCCTTGCTGAAGAGGTGGCCCCAGTCGGTGTTGCGCACGTGCTGGCGGTTTTCCGGCGGCGTGGGCATCGACGGATCGCCGCTCAGCCAATCGTCGATGATCAGGTGGTAGAACTGCTTCGACTGGAGCAATCCGGCGTAGGCCTGGCGGACGATCTGGCGTTCGTCGACGGTCATCTGGCCGGGCTCCAGGGCGGTGTAGAACTCGTCCGCTTCCTTTTTGCGGAGGTCGAAGATCTTGTCGAACTCGCGGCTGACCATTCCGGGATCCGCCTCGGATTTTGCGACAAGTCGAAGCCGGAGGACGGTGCTTTCTCCTGGCTTGAGGTTGTAGGCGTAATACGGCGCGGCCTTGGTCGCGATGTCCTTCGGGTTGATCGTGTCGCGGCGGCCTTTCGTGACGTAATCGTGGAAGGCGTCCTTGACCCAGCGCCACTGGTTGGGCGTGCCGAAAAGCCGTTCGAAGTTGGTCTCGTTGTCGGTGAAGAGGACCTCCGGAAACTGGCCGCCGGGCATCGCGGGATACTCGAACCAGAATGGCTCCAGAGTCTCGTGCGACAAGGTCAGACGCCCCGGCAGATGGCGGGCGATGCGCGGCTTGAGCGTGCCCGCCTCGTGGGTCGTGCCCCAGACCCAGGTGTTGCGGAACCACACGGTGGGCAGCACATGCACGGGCGCGGCTTCGGGACTGCGGTTGGTGATGGTGACCTTGATCAGGATGTCGTTCGGCGCGGCCTTCGCGTATTCGGATTCGACGTCGAAGAAGCGGTTGCCCTCGAAGATGCCCGTGTCGGCCAGCTCAAACTCCGTTTCGTCCCGCCGCCGGCTCCGGTTCATCTGGACAAGCTTCGCGTAGGGAAACGCGGCCTGCGGATAACGGTAAACGGACCGCATGTAGGAATGCGTCGGCGTGGAGTCGGTGTAGAAATACTCCTCCTTCACGTCCTCGCCGTGGTTGCCTTCGGGACCGCTCAATCCGAAGAGGCGTTCCTTGAGGATCGGATCCTTGCCGTTCCAGAGCGCGAGCGCGAAGCAGAGGCGGCATTCGCGGTCGGTGATACCGAGCAGTCCATCTTCGCCCCAGCGGTAGGCGCGACTGCGGGCGTGTTCGTGGGGCAGGTAGTCCCAGCAGGTGCCGTCCGCGGAATAGTCTTCTCTCACCGTGCCCCACTGGCGCTCGGCGAGATACGGGCCCCAGCGTTTCCAGTTCTTCTTCCGCCGGCCGTCCTCCAGCAGGCGCTGGCCCTCCGCTGTCGGCACCGTGCGCGACATGAACGACGTCACTTCGGATCCGGACATCCCGATGATGGCCGTGTCTCCGGTGGATGTCGTCTTGGGGCCGGCGGGCCCGGCAAACGGATCAGTGGGAAGCGAAGCCATGAAAGTTTTTGCGAGCGGCTCAGTCGAGCTTGACCGGTCGGAACTGGAGGTTGCGGAAGGCCACGGGACCGTGGTCGCCCTGGAGTTGGACGGGGCCCTTGGGCTTCTCGTCCTTCTCGTTCTCGAACTTGGCCGAGCGCGTCGGGCCCGTGCATTCGACGTTCTCGTGGATGGTCATGCCATTGAGGGAAACTTTGACGAACTTGGCGTTCTCCGTCTTCTTGGCCATGGCGTCGAATCGCGGCGCGCGGAACACGACATCCAGCGTTTGCCAGTCGCCCGCGCGGCGCGCGGAGTTGACCGTGGGAGCGTGCCCTTCGAAGCCCTTGCCGTCCCTCCAACGTTCGTAGATCCCGCCGCAGTCCGACGGGGTGACGACCTTCTTGCCCGCGCTGTCGAAGATCTGGATCTCGTAGCGGCCCATGAAATACACGCCGCTGTTCGAACCCTTCGGAATACAGAACTCGAGATGCGCCTCGACGTCCCCGTGCTCGAAGCTGCTCAGGAGATCGACGGTCTTCCCGGTGGCACCGTTCACCATCACCCCGCGCCCGGGAGTGATCGCGAACACGGCCTCGTTCGTCCGTCCGAGCAGCACTGCCTTCACCGGCATCCATTCACCGACGGGTTTGCGCCACGCGGAAAGGTCCTGGCCGTTGAAGAGGGAGACCGGCCGTGGCTCGGAATCATTGGCTGCGCCGGGAAGAGTCGTCGCCGGCCGGGGCCGCGCCTCGGCTGCGGACAAGACGGTGGCTGCAAGGACTGCGGACAGTGAAAGCAGGGTTTGAGGTTTCATTGCGGACTTCCGACGTCAGCGTCGCAATGCGGCACCCGGTCGGCAAGCGGCGGTTTCGATCCCGGTGCCTTGAACGATC
The DNA here is from genome assembly GCA_038203875.1 of Verrucomicrobiota bacterium. Lineage (GTDB taxonomy): Bacteria > Verrucomicrobiota > Verrucomicrobiia > Limisphaerales > CANJSG01 > CANJSG01. Next base: position 1,840 of record JBBRDN010000225.1, on the reverse strand, counting down.
CGTCTGGTGGTCTGCGCCCGCCCGATCATGTCCGGTTGGTGGAAAAAAGAATTCGACAGGCCGTGGACTCGCACGAAGGTTCGTCCCGTCGCATGCCAAAGAAGACGCCAACCCGCAGCAAGCTCACCCGGAAGCAGCAGCGTGATCTCGATGTCGAGATCGGCTTCATCGAGGGCGTGCTGCGCCGCGATCCCAAGGACGAAGCGGCGCTGCAGATCCTTGGCGACGACTACACACGGCGCGGACGTATCGCCGACGGCCTGAAGATCGACGAGCAGATCACCCAGTTGCACCCGGATGACGCGCTGGCGCACTACAACCTCGCCTGCAGCTTCTCGCTTAATGGCCGCATCGACGAGGCGCTGAAGGCCCTGCTTCGTTCCATCCGGCTCGGTTACCGGGATTTCTCGTGGATGCAGAGGGACAAGGATCTGAAAAGGCTCCGCGCCGACCCCGCCTACGCCGTCGTCATCGCCGTCATCGAGCAGGAGACGGCGGAGAAGAAGCCGTAAGGCTTCCGCTTCGTCGGCACTCGTTTTTCTGTCTTCAGATTGGCGGCACCTGTGGTTTCTCTAGCCCATGAACGTCACGCTCCGCGGCCGCACGCAGCCCCATCGCACCGTCACCTTCGACGCCGCCAAGAACGAAGTCTGCCTCATCGAGCAGCGCCTGCTGCCGCATGAGTTCACCATCTTCCGCACGCGCACCTACAAGGAAACCGCCGCCGCCATCACCGACATGGTCGTGCGCGGCGCTGGGGCCATCGGAGCGACGGCGGCTTACGGCCTGGCCCAGGGCGCGCGCGCCTTCCGTGGATCGGACTTGAAACGCTTCGGGGCGCACGTCGACGAGGTTTTCCTGACTTTGAAGGAAGCGCGTCCCACCGCCGTGGATCCCCTCAACGCCATGCTCGACGTCCGACGCGAGATGGCGGCCGGCGAGAGCGTCGGGGAACAGCAGGCGCTCGCGCTCGCCGCGGCCGAGGAGTTCGCGAACTCCGACGCCGACCATTGCCGCGCCATCGGCAAACACGGCGCGAAGCTCATCAAGGATGGCATGCGCGTCCTGACCCACTGCAACGCCGGGTGGCTGGCCTTCGTCGACTACGGCACCGCCACCGCACCTCTGTATGCCGCGCAAGAAGCCGGCCGTTCGTTCCACGTCTTCTGCGATGAGACCCGCCCGCGCAGCCAGGGCGCGACGCTCACCGCCTGGGAACTCGCCCAGCAGGGCATCCCGCACCACATCATCGCCGACAACGCCGCCGGCCATCTCATGCAGCGTGGCGAGATCGACCTCGTGATCGTCGGCAGCGACCGCACGCTCGGGCGCACTGGCGAAGTCGCGAACAAGATCGGCACCTACACCAAGGCCGTCCTTGCGCATCGCCACGGCATCCCCTTCTACGTCGCCATTCCGCTCTCGACCATCGACTGGGAGATGAAGCGTGGCTTCGACATCCCCATCGAAGAACGCCACGAGAGCGAAGTGCTCGGTGCTTGGGGCTTGGTCGCAAACCCGAAGCAAGAAGGCCAAAGGCCAAAGACCGGCAAGCGCGCTTACGTCCGCGTCGCCAACCCCAGCAGCCATGCGCGCAATCCAGGCTTCGACGTGACTCCGCCCGAACTCATCACCGGCATCATCACGCCGGAAGGCATCTTCAAACCGAGAGACCTGTGGAAGCAGCGCGGCAAACTGGGCGGGCCAAACCGCGGCCACTGATCGTCAGGCCGCGTGCGCCTGCAAGTCCGCCAGGTCGACAAACTCCACGGCGGAAGAGTGAGTGGCTTCGAGGACGACCTTGGGCGCGCAGTCGGCCTCAAGGGCTTCCTTCCAGCGC
>JBBRDN010000224.1:0-6641 GCA_038203875.1 Verrucomicrobiota bacterium | reverse complement strand
CGTCCAATTCGTCACGTTCAGGTCGTCTTTGTATTCCATCCGGTAACGCTGTCCCACCACGCTCGGCCAGCTTACCAGCACATTGCCGTTGGTGTTGATGAGCGTCTGGAGGCGCAAGGCGGGTCAGGACCGGTGACGGCGGAACCTCCACAGGCAAAGCGCGCCCACACCGAGCAACGCATATATGGAAGGCTCCGGCACCTGACCCGCCGTGATGGGCTGGCCGGGGACGGTGTTGTAGGCCCACTCGCTCACGTTGACGACTTGACCGCCGTAGCCGCGAATCATGTCCATCCGCATCCAGCCGTAGTGGTCTCCGTCCGCCTGAGTGATACGGAACCCGAGGAACGCCTCTATGCCCGCGAACGGGCCGACGATCGCGATCCCTTGGCCAAGGGTCCGGATCGAACCAATGGCGGTCCCGGTGACTCCGAACAACTCGCCTGTCGGAAGATAAAATGGAATTGCGACCCTCCATTCTTGGCCCGCCGGCAGGGTCCGGGAGATTTCTGCTCCTGGACTTAATGCGGCTGCATCACCATATCGGTTAACCGGAGGGACGGATGACACGGTCGCATTGCCGTTCGTCGGAGTTAGTGAGAAATCTCTGGAAGAGTAGTTCAACATGAAGTCCGTTTTGCCGTCACGGTCCACGTCGATGGCCGCATGGTAGTTGTCGCCGTAGATGGCGTTGACCGAGATGCCTGCCGGACCAAAATAGACAATGGAGCCCTGACCGTGTGCTTGATCCGGTAAAGTGACTATTAGGCATACAGCCAGCCAAAAGATGTTTTTCATGTTTGTTACTCCGTTTCAATGATGCGGTAGAACCTCATTCCGGACGGCGGTGCTGGCAACTCCACGGCCACAGTCTGCTGGGATGCGACGTAGTCTCCGGGAACGTCTGTCCATCCCGTCAAGTTGAGGTCGTCCTTGGTCTGGATGCGGTAGCCTTGGCCCACGACGGCGTTCCACATCAACCCGATCGCTCCACTCGGCAGCAGGACGGAACCGAGGACGAGGGGAGGTTTCGGCTGCGGGCTGTTGCCGGAAAGGAACACGGAGACCGCCTGCTGTGAAAGCGGCTGGCCTTCGGCGTTTCGCAGCGTGCCCTTGTGGGTGACGCGGACGGTATGCCAGCCCTCTTCCGGAACCCCAACGACGACCTGCTCCACATTGTCGAAATGGTTGTCGGCCTTGACGGCAGGCTGGGCACGGACGGAGTAGGACTTGTTGGCGAAATCCGGGTTCAGCACATACGGGAAGCAGGTCTGTTCAGACGGTGTAGTCACTCGCACGTCGAGGTCGTTCACGAGGACCGAGTTCGTCCAGTCGAGTGTCGTGGGCGATGACGGACCCACTGGATCGGTCCAACAAATCGTCACCTTCAGTGGGCTGCTCCCGTTGGTTACCCAAACCTTGAATTCAACACTGCCTCCGTTGGCCAGATAGCATTGTTTCAGGTGACTTCGGGAGCTGAACAGCGTGTTGGAACTCAACAGCAGGGCGGCGCTCTCGACGTTCAACAGGCCCCAGCCTGTCTGGTAGTCGGGACCCATCTGCGCGACATCGGTTGCCGTGTGCAGGGTCAGCCCTTTGAGAGTAGAAGCCCATGGTTGCCGGTTGGTCCCGTAAAGTTGCCCGTAGTGCTGAGCCAGCAGGGAAATTCCTCCAGTTACGGCGGGCGCAGCAAAGCTGGTTCCCGTATTGGCTCCATACGTTGGCTGCCCGCTCGAAACCGTGCTTCCGTAAACGCCGGTGCCCTGAGCCACAAGGTCAGGCTTGATCCGTCCGTCGTCCGTCGGCCCAAAACTGCTATAAAAGGCCACGAAACCTCCCGAATCGACTGCCCCGACGGTTAGGATGTTCTTGGCCGTCGCGTCACTGGGAGTGGTGTCGTAACCTCCTTCGTCGCCCACCGTGGCCGTAAGGTTCGGATAGGGCCAGACGTTGGTCGTGCCGTTGGGAGGAAAATAGAAACGGTAGTAGCCGTAGCGCGGAGGTTCTCCGGGGCTTGGCGGAACCGTCGTTCCACGATCATTGCCAATGGCAACAACTGGAAGGTAGAATAGAGCGGCCGAAACCAGACTGTCATACTGCCGGGACCGTTCACTATACTTTCCAAATTTGCTGTCCTCAAAGAGCGACTGAGCCGCATCGCCGCTAAATACCCAAGCAGGACCCGGATCAAAAAAATCGAGATATACCCAGCCATGTCGGATTCCGTAGGAATGGTTCGATACCTGCAAAAGGTTGGTTGCTGCGGCCAAGGACATCTCAGCGATATCCCCGTTCTCCGTGTCATACATCAGAACAGATGCTTCGAATGCCATCCCTTTTGCTGACGAATTGATGCCGCTTGCTGCGATAGTCCCAACCACCAAGGTCGCATGGGCATTCGTATCGATGTATCCGGCGGCATTGTCCATCTCCACCACTCGTCCGGCATACTCCGGGTGCTCACGGAGCGGATACAGCTCCTCCCAGACTCCGACCTTGAAAGCGTTTCCGCTCAGGTTCAGCCCGGCGGCCCCACCGGGCCAGACACGATCCACCTTGGACAACTGCGCGGATTGCAGGCTGCGCGATTCGGAATAAACAGGACGGCCCCCGTCGATCAGCAGCGGGCGTTTGCCCCGGTAAGGCGCCCCCGCTTTCGCCTGCTGGTCCAGCCATTGGTCAACCTGCGCCTTCTCAAGTAGGTGTTGTTCGGAGGCCGCCGCCGCGATGTCGCGAAGGCGTGCCCGGCTTGAATCGGGGAGGGCCGTGAGCGTCGCGGCCTCGCCGTCGGGCGTCTTGAGAGGGATATGGCGTTTCTTTTCAAACTCGGAGAGCAGCCGTAGCCGATCCATCTTGGCTGCTTCGTTTGCTTCCTTTACCGCCGCCTTCTCCTGCTCGGTGGGCTGTTTCGCGGGCGCGGCCTTGGCCGTGTCCGCAGGCAGGCCCGGCGGCAAGGGCGGCAGCGATGGTTCCTTGGCGGTGGACTGCTGGGCCTCAACGGCCAGGCCCGATGCCAAGATGAGAACGGCCGCAGCCATTCTCCGGATGGTGCTGATGATCGGTTTCTTCATGTGTTTCCCTTCCCGGTTGATTTGGTTTCCGGACTTCCTAATGCCCGGACTCGGATTCCCATGGCCCCTGAAATTGAAGAGAGAGGCGCGTCGCAAGCGCACCTCCCTTTCAGGCCACGACCAAGTAGCCTCTCACGAAAGCACACCTGGACGCGCGATTGCATCGCGCGCCGAGGAGGCTCCGTGAGAAAATTGGTCGTGTTCGAAAGGAAGCCCGAGTCCTCGCACTGCGGAAGACTCTCTCGCCGGAAAACGTGTCGCTCCCGGCCTATGAAAAGAACTGCCGCTTCAGTAGCCGAATCCGTCCGGGAAACAAGGCTTTGTTTCCTCCGGTGAACATTTGCCACATGGAACCTTGAACGTGCATCGATCAACTGCCCCGTAGACGTGCGCCGGCGAATCGCTAGGCTCCGCGGCTCGCTTGAGCTACGAAGCCATCATCACCGCCCAGGACCTGGAACTGCGTCACAACGAGCAGGTGCTTTTCGACCACGCCTCGCTGGCCGTCGGCGAGCATGACCGCATCGGCCTTGTCGGCCGCAACGGCGCCGGCAAATCCACACTGCTCCGCATCCTCGCCGGCGAACTCACGCCCGACTCCGGCAACGTCACGCGCCGTCGCGGCCTCGTCATCGGCTATCTGCCGCAGGACTTCACCCTCGATGCCGCGCTGACCGTGGAGCAGAACGTCCGCTCCGGCGCGGCCCACATCCTCGAATTGATCCACCAGTTCGAGACCATGCCCGGCGATTCCCCGCGCCATGGCGAGGTGGAGGAACGCATCCAGCACTTCGACGGCTGGAACCTCGATTCCCGCATCAAGCAGGCCCTGTCCGAACTCGGTTGCCCGCCCGGCCCCAGCGCGATCGCGGCCCTTTCTGGCGGTGAGAAACGCCGCGTCGCCCTGGCCCGGGCCATCGTCGCGCAGCCCGATCTGCTCATCCTCGACGAGCCCACCAACCACCTCGACACCGAGAGCGTGGAATGGATCGTGGAATTCCTCGCCGACTATCCGGGCGCGCTGCTCGTCGTCACGCATGACCGGCATTTCCTCGACCGCGTCGCCACCGACATCGTCGAACTGCGCAACGGCGGCTTCGACCGCTACTCCGGCAATTACAGCGACTACATCCTCGAACGCTCCGAGCGCCTTGCGACCGAGGAACTCCAGGAGCACAAGCGCCAGATGTTCCTCCGGCGCGAGATCGACTGGGTGCGCCGCCAGCCCAAGGCCCGCACCACCAAATCGCAGAGCCGCCTCGACCGCTACGACGACGCCTTGAACGACGCCCCGCCGCCGACCGAGTCGGACATGGAGCTGTGCATCCCGCCCGCTCCGCCGCTTGGCAACCGCGTCGCCGACCTGGAGAAGATCGGCTTCCGCATTCCCACGCCCGAAGGCCGCTGGCTCTTCCGCGGGCTCGACCTGGCCTTCGCCGCCGGACAGCGCATCGGCATCACCGGCCGCAACGGCCTCGGCAAGACGTCACTCCTGCGCATACTCATCGAGCAGAGCCCGCCCACCGAGGGAATCGTCCGAATAGGCCAGCTCACCAAGTTCAACTACGTCGACCAGGGGCGCCTCCAGCTCCGCGAGGACCGCACCGTGCTTGAGGAAGTCAGCGACGGCACCGAGTTCGTCATCTGGGGCGACACCAAGCTCTCCCTACGGGCCTACCTCAAACGTTTCCTCTTCACCGACGACCGCATCACCAAACAGGTGAAGTGGCTCAGCGGCGGCGAACGCAGCCGGCTCCTGCTCGCACGCATCCTCAAACAGGGCGGTAATTTCCTCATCCTCGACGAGCCCACCAACGACCTCGATCTCCAGACGCTCCGCGTGTTGGAGGAGGCGCTCCTTGCCTTCCAAGGCTGCGTGCTCGTCGTCAGCCACGACCGCTACTTCCTCAACCGCGTCTGCACCGGCATCCTCGCGTTTGAAGGTGACGGCCGCCTGAACTACAGCGTGGGCAACTACGACTACTACCTGGAGAAACGCCGTCGCGAGGAACAGGGCGAACGTCCAACGTCCAACGTCCAACGTTCGACGTCCAAGGAAGTCAAAGTCCAACCCGCCGCCAGCAACCCGCCCCGCGCGAAGAAGAAAAAGCTCTCGTTCAAGGAACAGAAGGAGCTCGAAGGCATGGAGACGGCGATTCACGACGCCGAAGCCGCGGTCGTGAAGCTGGAAGCCACGCTGGCCGATCCCGCGTTCTTCAAGACCCAGGGCTCCAAAGCCAACGTCGTCATCGCCGAACTCGACGCCGCCAAGGCCAAAACCGCCAAGCTCTACGCCCGCTGGGCCAACCTCGAAACACTCAGCGCCGGCGGGTGATTCAGGCAAGTCCGGCTACGCTACGACTGGACACCTAGTCGCGTATTAGAGCAGGTCCATGTATCCGACATGTTGATCAACGTTCCAGGCTATTGATCTCGCAGCTTCGTAGGAGCGACCCAACCGTTGTCGTGCGGAGAATAAACACCGCAGCCGATCGGCGTCTTTGGCGTCTCTGACACCGGGTATGAAAAAGACGATCTCCTGGATGATCCTGCTTCTGGTGCTTGCCACCGAAGCGGCCTTGGTCTTGATGCCTCGCGGCGGTTCCTCACCCGTGGGACCACGGGTTCGACTCGCCTTAGAAACACATAAGGACGGTCCGAAAGCAGAGCTCGATAAAGCCGTTGCCAAGGCGATGGCTGAAGACTACACGGAAAGCAGCAAGGGGGGCCTGCTGCACTTGACGCTTGCTGCCGCCTTCAACGTCGCCTTCATTTTGGCCTTCGCTAACTACGGCCGAAAGAAACGCCCACTCACGGAAACAACCCGCGCATCTGTTTCGCGTCGCGGACGCGCTTGATGCCGAGCGTCAGGGCAGCGGCGCGCATGGAGATCTTCTCCTTGCGGCTGAGCTGGAGGGTCTGATGGAACGAGCCCTCGAGGATGCGGAACAGTTTGTCCATCACCTCGGACTCGGACCAAAAGAAGCTCTGCAGATCCTGCACCCACTCGAAGTAGGAGACGATCACGCCGCCCGCGTTGCAGAGGATGTCGGGGATCACGAAGACGTCCTCGCGCTGATCGAGGACGAGGTCGGCGTCGGGCGTGGTCGGGCCATTGGCGCCCTCGGCGAGGATGCGGCACTTGAGACGCCTCGCGTTCTCCCCGGTGATCTGACGTTCCAGCGCGGCGGGCACGAGGACGTCGCATGGCAGTTCGAGCAGCGCTTCGTTGGAGACCAGTTCACCTTCGCCGAAGCCTTCCAGCGACCGCGTCTTGGCGAGGTGTTCCCGGAGTTTGACCAGGTCGAGTCCTCCCGGGTTGTAGATGCCGCCGGACACGTCGCTGACGCCGGTGATCTTCACGCCGTATTTGGCCAGCGAATAGGCCGTGATGGAACCGACGTTGCCAAATCCCTGGATCACCGCCGTGCATTTCGCCGGGTCCATTTCGAGCGTGTCCATCGCACGGTTGATGAGATACCCGACGCCGCGTCCTGTGCTCTCACGCCGACCTAGCGAACCACCGAGGCCGACCGGTTTGCCGGTGACGACGCCCGGAACGGAATGACC
>JBBRDN010000223.1:0-6707 GCA_038203875.1 Verrucomicrobiota bacterium | reverse complement strand
CTTGAGGACGAGCGTGTTCTCGGCCACGAGCATGCGTTCGAGCGTGTTGATGCGGTCCATGCGACGCTCGAAAACCTTCCGCTTGAGATCGCCGTTGACCCGTTCGACCACGATGTCGCGATACCAGGAGCCGAAGAAGAGCCCGATGCGGCCGCGCGATGGGAGCGCCTGCCAGTAACGCCACATCGGCGGGCGGCGCTGTTCGTCGTCGGTCGCGAGGTCGAAGGCCACGGTGGAAACACCGCGCGGATCCAGCCAGTCGTTTATCAGCCTGACCACCGCGCCCTTGCCCGCTCCGTCGACACCGCCGAGATGGATCAGGACCGAGGAATTCGCGGTGCGGAGTTTTGCATGCGCAGCCAGCAGGCGGGGCCGCAGACCGGCGGACTGCTCGTCGTATTCCTCGGGGGTGACGGGTCTCACCGGTTTCAACTGGGGCTTCATGGCCGGAGGTTAAGCAGCGAAACCGGACGGGGCCAAGTTACGAAGTGGGGAAGCCGGGCCACCTCTTCGCCAAGCAAGCTCCTTGAGATTCATCGGGCGCTCGTCATCCTCCGCCGGCACCGACAGGAGTAGATCCTGCGGAAACCGTTTTGACCGGATGAACATCGCCTTCATAGGGCCGGCCTGCGCCGGCAAGAGCACCCAGGCGGCCCGCCTCGCGCGGCCGTTCGAACTGCGCCATCTCTCCACGGGCAAACTCCTCCGCGACCACTTTGAGCGCCACACAGCGCTCGGCATCCTCGCCAAAAAATATGTGGCCTCCGGCGACCTCGTGCCCGACGACCTCGTCGACGCCATGGTCGAGGAGAACGCCGTCCGCATGGCGCCCAACGAGGGATTCCTCCTCGATGCGTTCCCCGGCACGCTCCACCAGGCGCGTTTCATCGACGAGATGTTCCGTGAGATCGGCCGCAAGCTCGACGCCGTCTACTACATCAGCATCCCGGACCAGATGGTCTTCGAGCGCGCGTCGACGCGGTTCCCGAAGCGCGCCGACGACACGGTCGAGATCCTGACGAACCGCCTCCGCGTCTTCCGCCGCAATGTCGCGCCGGTGCTCGACTACTTCTCCGACAGCGGCCGCCTCGGTTTCATCGACGGGTCGGGCACGATCGACGAGGTCTACAACAAGCTCATGCTGGCGCTGGGAGACATCCTCGCCGGCCAGCGTCTGACACTTTCGACGGCCCAGCACGATCTCCTGCAGAATCTCGGCGTCTCGCCTACCACGCCCGTCAGCGGCGGCGGGCTTAAAAGCCTCAACCTCGTCCTCCTCGGCGGGCCTGGTTCCGGCAAGGGCACCCAGGCCGAACACATCGCCGCGACACACCAGATCCCGCACATCTCCACCGGCGACCTTTTCCGGGCGAACATGGAGAAGGAAACCGAGCTCGGGAAAATCGCCCGGGCCTACATCGACCACGGCGACCTCGTGCCGGACGACGTCACCGAAGCCATGGTCCGTCGCCGCCTGCGCGAGCCCGACTGCGCGACCGGCTTCCTGCTCGACGGTTTCCCGCGCACGTTGCCGCAGGCCTACGCGTTGGAGGAGATCCTCGCCGAGATGAACCGCCAGCTCAGCGGCGTCATCAGCCTCGGCGTGCCCGACGATTCCATCGTCGAACGCCTCTCCGGCCGGCGCATCTGCCGCGAATGCAAACGCTCGTTCCACGTGCGCTTCAATCCCTTCACCGCGTGTCCCGACGCGAAGTGCCACGGCGAACACCTCTACCAGCGCGACGACGACACGCCGGAAACGATCCTGAACCGGCTCAAGAAATTCCATCTCCAGACCGAGCCGCTGGTCACCCGCTACCGCAAGGCCGGCCAGCTCGCCGAGATCGTCGGCACCGGCGAACTCGATGACGTCCGCGACCGCATCACCAAGGCGGTGGAGACGTTCGCGGAGCGGGCCTAGGGCAGGTCTTCAAGGCATGCAAACACAGGACGTTTCCATTCCGATCCTCCCGAGCCGGTCCCTTCCCGACACGCTCGCGTTCTACAATCGTCTCGGCTTTGAAGGCAAAATCCTGGGCGAATGCGATTCCTACGCGATCCTCACCCGAGGAACAGTGGAGATTCACTTCTTCCGGCATCCGGATCTCCGGCCCGCGGAGTCGCACGCCGGATGCTACGTGCGGGTGGCCGACGTGGACACCATGCATGGGGCGATGGCGGCCGCCGGACTGCCGGGGCGGGGCATTCCCCGACTGGACAGGGTCTCGGACAAACCTTGGGGGATGCGGGAATTCGGCCTCGTGGATCCCGATGGAAACCTCGTGCGCATTGGCCAAATCACTGGATGACCGACGGACGCGCGACGCCGGGAGTTCGCTCAACGGCCCAATGCGCGTGGCGGCGGCCCGCTCCCGGAAGTTTCGATCCGGGAGATCGTCGTCGGTTCCCGCGAAGCGGGGCAGGCGGTTGAACCTTCCGGAACCATGCGAACCGGATGGCCGAGCGAGGTGTCCATGAAACCGAGTCGAGCCTCCGGGACGGCAAGAGCTTCCTCTCCATCTTTTGATTTTCTCGTTCGCGCCGGCCTTGTGGGCGTGCCAGCTTCGCAGCCATGTCCTCTTTGGCTGCCATCGCGTTCGGCGCTCCGGAAGCCCTGTGGCTTGCCGTTGCCATCTTCGCGGCGGCCGTCGCCTTCCTCGCGTGGAGCTACCGGCGCAGCGACGCGCCGGCCGGCATTCGCCTGGCGGCTTTCTTCCTGAAGCTCCTGGCCGTCGTGGCGTTGTTGCTATGCCTGCTCGAACCCATCTGGACGAGCCAACGCGCCCGGCCGGGAGCGAACCAACTGGCGATCGTGGCCGACAATTCGCTCGGCCTTCTGGTGAAGGACGCGGGCGCGACCGAGACCCGCGGTGAATTGCTCCGCAAGCTGGTGACCGGTCCCGGGTCCGGCTGGCTGGGTGATCTGGAGAACACGTTCCAGGTCCGGCGCTACACCTTCGATTCTCGGCTGCAGGCGTCGCGGGATTTTTCGGAACTGCGGTTCGATGGACGTGCTTCCGGGTTGGCCGGCGCCTTGCGTTCGATTGCCGAACGGTCCAAGGGCCAACCGGTCGCGGGTGTCGTGCTGTTGACCGACGGCATCGCCACGGATCTCCCGGAAGGATTGCCCGACTTGACCGGGCTTCCTCCGATTTATCCCGTGGTCATCGGGCGGGACGACGCGTTGCGCGACGTGGCCATCGCCAAGAGCACGGTGAGCCAGACGGTCTTCGAGGATGCGCCCGTGACGGTCCAGGCGGAGGTCGGCGCGCCCGGATACGGCAATGCTCCGATCGTGGCGGAGATCTTCGACGAGAAGGGAAAGTCGGTGAAGCAGCTCGTCCAGTCCGTCGGTGACGGCGAGACGGCGGCGTTCCGCTTCGAGCTGAAACCCGAGAAGCCCGGCATCTCCTTCTACGAATTGCGCGTCCGGCCGGAGTCCGAGAAGAGCGCGCTGACGAACGCGGCGTTGTCCACCGAAGCCACTCTGGCCAACAACCGTCGCACCATCGTCGTGGACCGCGGAGCCGGGCCGTATCGCATTCTCTACGTCGCGGGCCGGCCGAACTGGGAGTTAAAGTTCCTCAACCGTGCGCTCGCGGAGGATCCGCAGGTGCATCTCGTCGGGCTCATCCGCATCGCCAAGCGGGAACCGAAGTTCGATTTCCGTGGCCGCGCCGGCGAAGGCGTCAACCCGCTCTTCAAGGGCTTCGACAAGACGGACGAGACGACCGAGAGCTACGACAAACCGGTGCTCACGCGTTTCAACACCCGCGACGAGGCCGAGTTGGCCAGCGGGTTCCCACGCACCGCCGATGATCTCTATGGCTACCACGCGGTCATCATCGACGACCTTGAATCCGGCTTCTTCACCCGCGACCAGATGAGCCTCCTGCAGAAGTTCGCCAGCGAACGCGGCGGCGGCGTGATGATGCTCGGCGGCCAGGAATCCTTCGCCGAAGGAGGCTACGACCGCACGCCCATCGGCGACATGTTGCCCGTCTATCTCAATCGCCCGGTGGACTATCCGAAGGAGCCCGAGTTCAAGTTCGACCTTTCACGCGAAGGCATGCTGCAGCCGTGGATGCGCGTCCGGAGCGAGGAAGGCGCGGAGAAGGAGCGCATTGGATCGATGCCTAATTTTCTCGTGGCCAATCTGGTCGGCGGCGTGCGTCCCGGTGCCAGCGTGCTCGCCAGCGTGACCGATGAACGCGGCAAGGCGATGCCGGCCGTTGTGACCCAGCGCTTCGGCAATGGCCGGATCGGCGCGGTGCTGATCGGCGACATCTTCCGGTGGGGCATGAAGGACGAGGCCAGCCACAAGGACATGGACAAGGGCTGGCGCCAGCTCATCCGCTGGCTCGTGGCCGACGTGCCGGCATTCGTGACGTTGGAAGCCGCGCCTCGCTCGGCCGACTCGGGCACCGAGTTGACCGTCCGCGCCCGCGACAAGAAGTTCGAGGCCGTCGACAACGCCACCGTGACCATCGAAGTGCGCCAGGCCGGTTCGACCAATGCGCCGATCCGCTTTACCGCCGAACCTTCCGCCACCGAAGCCGGCGTCTACCTCGGCAGCTTCCAGCCGCGCGACACCGGCGGGTATATCGCCCGCGCCGTCGTCACCGATTCCGCCGGCGTCGAGCTTGGCAAGGCCGAAGCCGGCTGGACGAGCGACCCGGTTGCGGAGGAGTTCCGCACGCTCAAACCGAACCGGGCGCTGCTGGAAACGATCGCGCGGCAGACGGGAGGAGAGGTTGTTCCCGCGGATGATCTGGCCGCGTTCGCCAAGAAGCTCCCAAACAAACGCGCGCCCGTAAGCGAGACTTCTTCCGAACCGCTCTGGCATACTCCGCTGCTCTTCCTCTTCGCGCTCTCGTGCTTCGTTGCGGAGTGGGCGCTGCGGCGTTGGAAAGGACTGGCGTGATGATCCCCAAACAACTCCTTCTCGGCCTCCTTCTCGGGCTCGCCCTGGTCCCCCCTGCGACCGCCGCAACAAATGCGTCCCAGCCTACCGTCATTCTCGTGGTCGGAGCAGCGGGCGAAGAGGAGTTCGGAAAACAGTTCGCCGACTGGTCGACCAAGTGGACTGCAGCCGCGGTCAAGGCTTCAGCCAAGTCGGTCTTTATCGGGACCTCGAAGGAGACGAACGACCTCGCGCAGATCGAGAGTGCTTTGGTCGCTGAAACCAAGGAGACTAATGCCGAGTTGTGGCTTGTGCTGATCGGCCACGGAACGTCCACCGCCAACGAAGCCGCATTCAACCTGCGCGGACCCGACCTGACGGCGGCGCGGCTGGCCACGTTGCTCAAACCGTTCAAACGGCCTGTGGCCGTGATCGATTGTTCGTCCGCCAGCGGGCCCTTTGTCTCGGCATTGGCCGGGCCGAACAGGGTGATCGTCAGCGCTACGCGGAGCGGTTCGGAAGTGAACTTCGCGCGTTTCGGCCAGCACATGGCGGATGCGATCGGATCGACGGAAGCGGACCTGGACAAGGACGGCCAGACTTCGTTGCTGGAGGCGTTCATCCTCGGTTCCGCGCGCACGCAGGAGTTCTACAAGTCGAACGACCGTCTCGCGACCGAGCACGCCCTGCTTGACGACAACGGCGATGGACTTGGTGTGCAGGGCGACTGGTTCCGCGGAGTCCGCGCGGTGAAGAAGCCCAAGGACAACGCGGCGGCCGACGGGACATTGGCCAACCAGTTCGTCCTCGTCCGGAGCGATGCGGAGAACCGTTTTGACGAGGCTTTCCGGGCGCGCCGCAGCCAGTTGGAAGGCGAGTTGGAGAAGCTGCGCCAGCAGAAGGCGACGTTGTCGGAAGCGGATTATCTGGCCCGCATGGAACCCATCGCCCACGCGCTGGCGCGGACTTATGCGCACGCGGACGGCAGGGGCGCGGTGGTTCCGTCCCAGACGGACGGGCAGATTTCGCTGCTGGCCCGGGACGCGGTTGTCCATGGCACTGTGCTTCGCTACGAACCGCAGCCGCATAAGAACACTCTCGGGTATTGGACGCGGACCAACGATTGGGCGGGCTGGAGCTTCACCGCATCGAAGGCTGGCGACTACGAGGTCGAGATTCTGCAAGCCTGCGGCAAGGGAAGCGGTGGTAGTCGGGTTGCCCTGCTGAGCGGAAGCAACCGCATCGAAACGGCCGTCTTCGAGACGGGTGCCTTCACGAACTTTATCTGGCGCGGCATCGGGTCGATGACGCTGCCGACGGGGACCAACGCCATCGAGGTCCGTGTGGTCTCCAAACCCGGCGGCGCAGTCATGGATCTCCGGGAAGTCCGCCTGAAACCGAAGTCCGGGACGTAGGCCGGGCATCCTTGCCCGGCAAGGCGGTGGTTCATCCCCGAAGGGCGCGAAGAAGCGCTAAGGGGTTGTCTTGCCCGCGACCGGCCCCGCCCGGTTTTGAAGCGCAGTGGTTCGACACTGCTTTTGTGCGCGGCTGAGACAGGGGAAGCGTTCGGAGCCACCAACCTGAGAAGTTCGTTTGCCTTCTGATTGGTCTGTGTCTTCTGCGGGAAAGAAAAAGGCGGACCCGGTTGCCCGGATCCGCCCGTGTGATTCTTGGTTCCAGCGAAGGAACGGTCAGGACTTAGTAGTCCATTCCGCCGCCGCCGTGGCCGCCATGGCCGCCGGGGGCCGCGGGCTTGTCCTTCTCCGGCATCTCGGTGATGAGGCACTCGGTGGTGAGAAGCAGG
>JBBRDN010000222.1:0-6710 GCA_038203875.1 Verrucomicrobiota bacterium | reverse complement strand
CGCCTACTTCTTGCGGGGGAGACGCTCGAACAGTTCGCGCGCGAGTTTGGTGGCCTCGGCCTTCTGTTCCGGGGTCATTCCATTTTCGAGAAGAGAAAGATTCTTCCGGGCATTTTCGTCTCCGGAAGCTCCGGCGATATTGAACCAGACGTGCGCTTGGACGGGATCTTTGACAAGGCCCCGGCCCTCGGCATACATGGCCCCAAGGTTGGACTGGGCCGAAGCATAACCTTGATCGGCGGCCTTGCGATACCACTTCACCGCTTCGGCTTCGTCCTTCGTCACGCCTCGGCCATGGAGATACATGTTACCAAGGTTGAACTGGGCCGAGGCGTATCCTTGATCGGCGGCCTTGCGATACCATTTCACGGCTTCGGTTTCGTCCTTCGTCACCCCTTTGCCCTCGGCAGACATGAAACCAAGGTTGGACTGGGCAGGAGCGTTTCCTTGATCGGCGGCCTTGCGATACCATTTCACGGCCTCGGCATCGTCCTTCGTCACGCCTTGTCCCTTGTCATACATGACACCAAGGTTGGACTGGGCAGGGGCATTTCCTTGATCGGCGGCCTTGCGACACCATTTCACGGCTTCGACTTCATCCTTCGGCACGCCTTGGCCGTTGGCATATATGAAACCAAGGTGGAACTGGGCCGAGGCGCTTCCTTGATCGGCGGCCTTGCGATACCATTTCACTGCTTCGGCTTCGTCCTTCGGCACCCCTTTGCCATCTTCATACATGAAACCAAGGTTGAACTGGGCAGAGGCGTTTCCTTGATCGGCCGCCTTGCGATACCACTTCACGGCTTCGGATTCATCCTTCGTCACCCCTTGGCCGTTGGCATACCTGAAACCAAGGTTGATCTGGGCTGAGGCGCTTCCTTGATCGGCGGCCTTGCGATACCATTTCACGGCTTCGGCTTCGTCCTTCGGCACCCCTTTGCCATCTTCATACATGAAACCAAGGCTGAACTGGGCCGAGGCATCGCCGGCTTCCGCTTTGGCTCGAACCGCTGCCGTGCTCACCGTAGGAGCGGGGACCTCGGCAGCACGGGAGCCAATGGGGAATGCGACCAACAGAACGAGAAGCGCCCTCTGCAATACCGTTTTCATGACGGCAGGACAACCGAACCCGCACGCAACGTCAACGCCAGCCTGTCTGCTCCGACGGAGCTTGGGAGGATACGGGATTTGGAGAGCTACAAACAGGCCGGCCCGCTGGGGCTGATCCGGAGCGAAGTCAC
Organism: Verrucomicrobiota bacterium; assembly: GCA_038203875.1. Lineage (GTDB taxonomy): Bacteria > Verrucomicrobiota > Verrucomicrobiia > Limisphaerales > CANJSG01 > CANJSG01. Next base: position 5,469 of record JBBRDN010000222.1, on the reverse strand, counting down.
TTCGCCTTGGCGGCGAAGCCCGGCTTTGGTTTGCCGGAGTCGTCGAGCTTGTCGCAGGCCCAGAGAAGGCCGCGGGTCACGAGGTCGAGGTAGACGGGGTCGGACATGGTGGCGTTGCTGTGGCCGAGAGTGGTGCCGAAGACGCGGCCCTGGCCCACCTTGTTGAGCCAGACGACGGCGTGTGTCTTCTTGGTCTCGACGCCGTAGGATTCCGCCAGCGGCACGAAGTCGGGCCAGAGCTTCTCGTTCTTGTAGAGTTCGTCGCCCTTGTCCAACCACGTCAGAGGAAAGCCCCTCATGACCGGGTGTTGGGGATTGAGGTTCTTGATCTCGAGGTCGCGGCCCTTCTCGTGGCTCATGGATTTCTGGCCGACGACTTCGCGCCAGGCGTCGGTCGGGGCCATGCGGTAGCTGTGGGTGGAGCAGTGGAGCAGGACGGCGGGAACGCCCGCCCTGTGCGCGGCGGCGATGCCTTCGACGAAGGCCACGTTGGTCACGTAGCCGAAGCATTCGTTGTGGACGACGACGTCATAGCCGGCGGCCCAGTTCGGCTTGGTGTAGAGGGCGACCTCGTTGGTCCGGGCGTCGCCGGGTTCGTGGTGGATGGTCCAGACGACGTTGGCCCGGGCGGAAATACCTTCGCTGATGATCGTCTTCTGCGCGCCGTAGTCGTGGCAGCAGCCGCCGCAGATCATGAGGGCGCGAAGAGGTTTGACCTCGGCCGCGTGCAATGAAAACGACGCGACCAGCAGTGTGAGGAGAAAGCGGAGCATGGGAGGAGGCTTCAGGGCCGGCCCGGCTGCGTCAAGGCATGGTTGGGTTGCCGATGCGGTGTGAGCATGACGCGGGCTGCGCACCCTCACCCTGCGGGACAGGGAATGCGTCAGGTGCCATCGCTGGTAGGGCGCGTCACTCCGTGCGCGCCGCCTCGGGGCCGAGGGATGATTGTCTCGCCTCTCGCGGAAAGCCCGGCGCGAAGCTCGTCCTTTCGGTGGAGCCGCCGAAACCGGCCTGGGGTTCGGAGATCCAGCGGCGGCGCGCACGGAGTGACGCGCCCTACCGCTGCGAGGTTTGTGGAAGGAGGCCGGTCTCCTGCAAGGTTCTCGACGACTACTTCTTCGCTTCGATGGGGCGGATCTTGATGTTGCGGAAGGAGACCTGGCCGTGGTCGCCCTGGAGCGCGATGGCGCCGTGTCCGGTCTTCGCGAACTTGGGCATCGTGGCGAACTTGCTCTTGGCCACGCGGGCCTTGAAGTCGTCGCTGCCGAGGACGTAGTCGAAATACTTCACGCCGTTGATGACGTGCTCGCACTTCTCGGGGCTGATGAGGACCTTGATGTGGTTCCACTCTCCGGCGGGTTTGGTGGCGTCGAGCGTCTTGCCGGTCTTGGGGTCGATGGGCGGCTGGTAGAGGGCGTAGAGCCAGCCGCACTTCTGCGGGTCCTTGGCCTTGGCGTTGTCCTCGAGCTGGACTTCCGGGCCGGTGGCCCAGGCCGAGCCGCCGTCGTCGGTGACGTGGAACATGATGCCGCTGTTGCCGCCCTCGGAGATGTTGTAGTCGAGCTGGAGTTCGAACCACGTGTAGTGGTCGGGCGTGACGATGTCGCCGGCGTCATGCGGATCGACACAGACGAGGGCGCCGTCCTTGACCTGCCAACCTTTGCGGACGCCTTCCTTCTTGAAGTTGTGCCAGCCGCCAAGCGACTTGCCGTCGAAGAGCAGCTTCCAACCGGCGGCCTTTTCCGAAGCCGTCAGCGTGTTGGATGCGGGGGCGTCGGCGGCGGTTAGGAGGAGCGAGCTGGAAAGGGTGGCGGCGGCGAGAGCGGCGATCAATGGATGCTTCATTAACGGTAGGCTTGCCGAGTCGACTTCCGCCGACAACGGGAAACATGAAGGAGGCTGGACGGGATCAATGCCGGGCCTAGCCTCGGCGCATGAACCGCCGCCAAGCTTCCGCGATTCTCCTGACATCGCCGTTTCTCCTGCCGTCCTGGTTGCGGGCCGCGGATCAGCCGGAGAAGACGGCCGACCTGCTGGAGAAGCTCCGGACCAAACACAAGCTGCCTGCCCTGGCCGTCGCGGTGTCGAAGGGCGGTGAGACGGTGGACTTGGCGGCTGTCGGCGTGCGCAAGGAAGGCGATGCGACGCCCGTCACGAACGGCGACCGTTTCCACATCGGGTCCTGCACCAAGTCGATGACAGCCACACTGGCGGCGATCCTGATCGAGCAGGGGAAGATCCGCTGGGACACGACGATCACGGAGGCGTTGCCCGCGTTGAAGGGGAAGATCCACGCGGACTTCGAGGCGGTGACGCTGGAGACGCTTTTGCAGAATCGCGGCGGCCTGCCGACCGAGGCATTGCCGGCGGCGTGGAAACGCGCATGGGAGAAAGTCGGCACGCCCACCGAGCAGCGGCGCGAGTTCATCGCCGCCATCCTCGCGAAGGAGCCGGCCGCCAAGCCGGGCACGAAGTTCATCTACTCCAACCAGGGATTCACCATCGCCGGGGCGATGCTTGAACAGGCGACCGGCGCGCCGTGGGAAAAGCTGATCACGGAAAAGCTTTTCCAGTCGCTGGGCTTGAAGACAGCCGGGTTCGGTGTTCCCGGCACCATGGGCAAGGTCGATGAGCCGTGGGGCCACGTGGTCAAAGGAGGGAAGAACCAGCCTGTGCAATCCGACAATCCTCCAGCCATCGGGCCGGCCGGCATCGTGCATTGTTCGCTGGAAGACCTCTCGCGCTTCACCCGGCTGCACCTTCGGAGTGGCGTCGGAGAAGGCCCGTTGCTCAAGCCAGATTCCGTTCGCCGGCTGCACACGCCGCCGGAAGGACAGGACTACGCCTGCGGTTGGAGCAGCATGACGCGCGGCTGGGCGGGCGGAAAGGCGCTCACGCACAACGGATCGAACACGATGTGGTTTGTCGTGATGTGGCTCGCGCCCGAGCGGGACTTCTCCGTCGTTGTCGGGACCAACATTGCCGGGGATGAAGCGCCGAAGGCCTGCGACCAGGTGGCTTCGGCGATGATCGGGAAGTGGCTGAAGGGATAAGCGGGAGTCCGGTGACGGGCGGGCAGTGTTGAGGCCTTGCCTCGGCTAGCTGTCCGGCGTGGTCTCCCGGTCGAAGCCGCCGCACATCATGGCGATGAGGGGGAGGAACATCGCGACCACGATGCTTCCGACGATCACTGCGAGGAATACGAGGAGCGCCGGCTCCAGCAGCGAGGTCATGGCGCTGGTCGCGTTGTCCACCTGTTCGTCGCAGTTGTCGGCGATTTTCATCAGCATCTCGGGCAGGGCGCCGGTCTGTTCGCCGACATCCACCATGCCGGCGATCATCGCGGGAAAAATCGGCGAAGCCTTCAGCACGGGCGCGATGGCCTCACCTTCCTTGACCCGTTGGTGGACGGATTCGACGAGGTCGGCCATGACCACGTTGCCGGATGTTTCGCGGAGGATCGTCAGCGCCTGGAGAATCGGGACGCCGCTGCTCACCAGGGTGCCGAACGTCCGGGCAAACCGGGAGATCGTCGCCTTGCGCATGACGGGGCCGAGCGCGGGCAGGCCCAGCTTGCAGCGATCCAAGGTCCATCGCCCGATGCGCGTGCTCACGACCAAGCGGAAGAGCAAGACTGCCGCCGCCGCGCCGAGGGCGATGGCCGGGATGTGGTTCTTGATCGCGTCGCTGATGCCGAAGACCAGTTCGGTGAAGGCCGGCATGGCCATTCCGCCCATGCCTTCGAAGACCTTCTTGAACTGCGGAAGGACGAACACGAGCAGCACTCCCACCACGGCGGCGGCGACGAACATGACGGCCGCGGGATAGAACAACGCCGCGGTGACCTTGCCCTTGATCTTCTCCGCCTTCTCCATGAACTCCGCCAACCGTCGCAACGTCACCTCCAGCGCGCCGGCGAGTTCACCTGCCTTCACCATGTTCAGGTAAAGCCGGTTGAACACCGCGGGCCGGACCGACAACGCCTCGGCGAAAGTGCTGCCGCATTCGATCTGGTGCGCGAGTTCCGCGATGATGCCCTTCATCTTGCGGTTCTCCTCCTGCTCGTTCAGCAGCCGCAATCCGCGGAGCAGGGGAAGCCCCGCCTCGATCAATGTGGAGAGGTTTCGGGTGAACGTCGCCAGCTCGGAGGTCTTGATGCCGCTGCCGAGTCCCGGGAGCGAGAAGTCCATCCAACGCCGCCAACCTGCGGCGCGGGCCGTCGATGAAATGCGCGGTTTGACGGGCGTCTTGTCGACGATCAGGCGGATGGGGTGCAGCCCCATCTCCTTGATGCGCCGGAGCGCCTCCGGCTGGTCGGACACGTCCATCGACCCGCGGGATTCGAGGCCGCGAGAGTTGATGGCCACATAGGAAAATTGCGACATGCTGCCTCCGTTGTTGGGTTCACCTTCGAGCTGCGATCCGGGATTTTTGTCCGGCCCCGAGCTGTATTCATTTCGACCGGACACCGACTTGTGGCTCACGGGCGAAGTGAGAAAGAACTTCGCCGGGACTGGGTGGATCAATACAGCCAGGCCGAGGAGGATGTCGCCGAGGATGGTCGTGGGGGATTTGGCTTGGACGAACTGGCGATGGTGGAGTGGTCGATGACCATGGCTCCGCCTTCGGGCGCTGTGCTCGCTCCCGACGATCCGACTTCGGTCCGAGGCGATTTCCTGAAACCGGCTGTAACCGTTGGCGCGGCACGGTCTCTCTATTCGGTAGCAGCTTCCACGTTCCCACCAACAAAGGCCCATTCATGAAAACTCGGACGGCGGTATTGGTTTGTCTCACTTCCATCGGTGTCAGCGGAGCGATGGCCCAGGACTGGCCCCAGTGGCTCGGCGCCAACCGCGACGCCAAGGCGGCAAGCTTCAAGGCGCCCAAGACCTGGCCCAAGGAACTGACGCAGAAGTGGAAGGTGACCGTCGGCGAAGGCGTCGCAACCCCGGCGCTCGTCGGTGACAGGCTCTACGTGTTCTCCCGTGAGCAGGGCAGCGAGGTCCTCCGGGCGCTCAACGCCGCCGATGGCAAAGAGCTCTGGCAGGATAAATACGACTCCCTCGGCGCGAGTGGACCCGCGCAGGGATTCTCCGGGCCGCGCAGTTCGCCGGCCGTCGCCAGTGGCAAGGTCGTGACGCTGGGCGTGCGTGGCATGATTTCCGGGGTCGATGCGGCGACCGGCACGAAGCTTTGGCGCAAGGATGAGTTCAACTCCTTCCCCAATTTCCACCCGTCGAGCTCCCCGATGATCGTCGACGGGCTGGCCATCGCCCAGCTGGGTGGACGCGAGAACGGAGCGCTCGTGGCCTATGATCTGACGAGCGGAGCCCAGAAGTGGAAATGGAACGGCCCCAGCCCCTCATACTCCTCTCCGGTGCTGATGACCGTCGGCGGAACCAAGCTCATCGTCGCCCAGACCGAATCGAAACTCGTCGCCGTAAACGCCGCCGACGGAACGCTCGCTTG
>JBBRDN010000221.1:0-6756 GCA_038203875.1 Verrucomicrobiota bacterium | reverse complement strand
GGCACCACTTGTCTCCGGGATTGAGGCCGGGGAAACCGTAGAAGGGATTGGGCGTGCTCAGGTCGTTGCCCGCGGCCTCGGAGAACTCCAGGAACTCCTCCGTCATCACCGCGCAGACGGTGTGCAGCCCGTGGTCGCCTGGACCGGTCCGGCAGTAGCCGTCGCGGTAGAATCCGGTCATCGGATCCGAGCAACAGCATTTGAGGTCACCGCCGAGAACATTCGTTGGCATGGGCAGAAAAATAGCACCGTCAGCCACGGTGGCCAGCGGTGCTTGGATTTTCGTTTCAGGACTGCGGACCTCAGAACGCGAAGATTTCGTCGCCTTTGAAGAAGCGTTTCACTTCGGCGGCGGCGGCTTCGGTCGAATCAGAGGCGTGGCAGACGTTGACCATCTTGTCGACGCCGAGATCGCCGCGGATGGTGCCCTTGGCGGCGGCCTTCGAATCGGTGGGACCGAGCAGGTCCCGGACGCGGCCGATCGCGTTCTCGCCTTCGAGCGCAAGGGCAACAACCGGGCTCTGCTGCATGAAACCCTGAACGCTGGGGAAGAAAGGTTTGTCGGCGATGTGGGCGTAGTGCTCCTTCAGCACGGCGTCGCCGAGTTTCATCATCTTGATGCCGCGAATCTTCAGGCCAGCGCCTTCAAAGCGGGCCAGCACCTGACCGGTCATGTTCTTCGTGACCGCATCCGGTTTGAACAAAATCAAAGTAGTTTCCAAAGCCATAGGGCCGGAGGTGGTAGCGGATGCGCCGCTCAGGGTCAATGGCTGCTAAGCAGTGACAAGGGGCGAAAGCCAAAGGACGAAGGAGAATTTCCAGGTCATGGCCGCGCTCCGTCTGGGCGAAGAGCGGCGCCGGGTTTGCGGGCGCAGTGGAAGCCGGATCACGCCTTCAATCCGAGCCCGAGTGTTTCCTTGCAGAAAGTCAGGCTGCGTTCGAGGAGCTGCTTCTGGAATTCTCCGTCGTTGGCATTGCCGGCTTGGACGGGTTTGCCCTTCTTGGCCAGCGCGAGGAAGCGGGAGAACTCGGCCGCCGTATACTTCGGCCAGACTTTCCAGAAATCCGGCGTGAGATAGGTCAGCTCCTTGCCGTAGGCCATCGTCTCGATGTGGACCGGGACGCCGGGGCAGAGTTTCTCGAAGGTGTCGAAGTAGGCCTTCAGGTCCACGCAACCATCGCCGATCGCGACCCATTGCGCCTGCGCACCCTTCGGTGTCTCCCAGATCATGGTGTCGCGGAGACTGGTGGTGAGGACGTAGCGGCCGAGGATCTCCAGATTGGAAACGGGGTCCTCCATCGTCCAAGCCGCGTTGCCGGAATCGATGTTCGCGCCGACGTAGGATTTGCCCGCCGCCTCGATCAACGTGACCAGCTCCTTCGCCTGCATGTCGCCGGCGTGGTTTTCCACGGCGATCTTCACGCCCGCGTTCTCGCAACGGCTCTTGAGGGCCTTGCAGACTTTGACCATGTCGTCGATGCGCGCCTCGATGCCGCCGTCGGTTTTACGGTCTTCACCGGTGCCGAGGATGACGCGGGCCACGGGCGAACCGAGCGCCTTGGCCACGCGGATGGCGAGCGCGCCGTGTTCCTCAGCCGTGCCCCAGTTCTTCTTAAACGCCCTTGAAGTCGGGCAGATGCTCCAGGTGCCGAGCTGGATCTGGAGGCCCTGGTCGGCGGCCTTCTTCTTCAATCCGGCCAGGTAGGGCTCCTCGAAGCTCTCGAAGGCGTCGAGGTCGGTGATGAAGAGCGAATCGGTCTTCAGCTTCACCGCGTAGTCGATGAGCGCATCGGCCTTCCACTTCATGCCGCGCACGGCGTAGTTGTCCAAACCGAGCTTGATGCCGCGTTTGCGGACGGATTCCGCGGCGGCCAACGACGACGCGCCGGGCAACACGGCGGCCGCAGCCGCTCCGGCGGCGGCGAGCTTGAGGAAGGAACGGCGGTTCACGGACGGACGGGCCGGGATGTTCATGGAAGGAATTTCGCCAACGCCGAGGGCGATTGGCAAGCGCCTGATCAAGCGGCACGGTCCTCACCGCCAAAATGGTTATCCGCACTGAACGACTGGATCTGGTTCCCCTCACCACTGAGATGCTCACTCTGTCTCTCGCCGGTGATAGGAAGGCAATGGAACGGCAGCTCGACGCGAAGTTGCCGGAGGAATGGCCGATCTATCCCGACGTGTTCCAGATGCGGCTGGCGAAGCTGAAGGAAGATCCGGCGCTCTTGCCCTGGCTGACGCGGGCGATGGTTCTCCGGGAATCGGCCGAGGTCATCGGCGTGACGGGGTTCCATTCCGCGCCGGGTGCCGAGTATCTGGAGCCTTTCTCCCCGGGCGCGGTGGAGTTCGGCTACACGGTCCTTCCGGCGTGGCGACGACGGGGCTTCGCGCGGGAAACGGCTTTGGGCCTGATGCTTTGGGCTACGACCGAACACGGCGTGCGGAAGTTCATCATGAGCATCCGCCCGGACAACCTGCCGTCGCAGGCCCTCGCCACGCAGCTCGGCTTCGTGCGCATCGGTTCGCACATGGACGAGGTGGATGGCGAGGAAGACGTGCTGGAGCTGAAAACCTAGCGGCATCAGCGCTTCGCCACGTCGCTCAACATCGCCTGGCCGGTGCGGCTTTCAGGGTTGGTCGCGATTTGCTCGGACGTTCCAGTCGCGATCACTCGTCCACCGGCGTCTCCGGCTTCGGGGCCGAGGTCGATGACCCAGTCGGCGGAGCGGATGACGTCGAGGTTGTGCTCGATGATCAGGACGGAGTGGCCCGCATCGACGAGGCGTTGGAACACGGCGATGAGGATGCGGACATCCTCGAAGTGCAGGCCCGTCGTGGGTTCGTCGAAGAGGAACAGGGTGGACTTGCCTTCGTTGGTCGCGGCCTGGCCGAACTCGGCGAGGTGGCTGACGAGCTTGAGCCGCTGGCTTTCGCCACCGGAGAGCGTGTTAATGGGCTGCCCGACGCGCAGATAGCCAAGGCCTACTTCCTGGAGCAAGGCGAGTTTGGTCCGGGCCTTCTTGGCGTGCTTGGAATCGGGCAGGCCGTCGAGGAACAGGATGGCTTCGTCGACGGAGGCGTCGAGGAGGTCGGCGATGGACCAGGCGTCTGATCCCGGATGCCGGATGCCGGATGCCGGATCAAGGTAGGGCGGGCTTCCAGCCTGTCCCGTGCTGACTTGTGCTTCGGAGCCTTCCAAAGGCTGGATCTGCCTGCGGTGTTTGCCGGTTCCAGAGGGACTTCCTTTGGCAGGCAAGATGCGCTGCCCTACCTTGGCGTCGCCTGGCGGCGACGGTTCGGCGGATGCGTGGGAGCGCTCGCTCGCGACCTTCACTTCGAGGATGTGTTCGCGGTAGCGGCGGCCGTTGCAGTCGGGGCAACGGACGAAGACGTCGCTGAGGAACTGCATCTCGATCTTCTCAAAGCCGGCGCCGCGGCAGCGTTCGCACTGGCCCTGGCCCGAGTTGAAGCTGAAGGCGCTGGCGTTGAGGCCGCGTTGTTTGGCGAGTTCAGTCTGGGCGAAGATTTCGCGGATATCCTCGAAGGCACCGATGTAGACGGCGGGATTCGAGCGTGGCGTGCGTCCGAGAAGGGTTTGATCAACGAGGACGACGCGGCCCAAGGATTCGTGGCCGGACAACGTGGCGTCGGTCGCCGATGAACCACCCTCCTTCTCGTCCTGTTTCTCATCCTGGTCTTCGTCGGCTGCCGTATCGGTGTCTCCAAGCTTGGCTTCGAGCAATGGAAGCAGGATTTCTCGGATCAATGTGCTCTTGCCCGAACCGCTGACGCCGCTGACGCAGATGAGGCTGCGCAGTGGAATGTCGACGGAGATGTCGGCCAGATTGTTGCGCGTGGCGTGGCGGAGCAGGAGCCACGGAATGCCGGGCGCGCTAGAGACTGGGCGGTTTCGAGGCTGGGCGGCGGACTTGCGGCCGGAAAGGTATTCGGCGGTGAGAGAGAGGGTAGGGCGGGCATCTTGCCTGCCCTTGTCATTCGGCTTGGCTGTTGGGGCAGGCAAGATGCCTGCCCTACCTTGAAGCAATTCGTCGAGCGTTCCCTGGAAGATCAGGTCGCCACCGGACGCGCCGTGGCCGGGACCGAGGTCGATGATCTGGTCGGCCGCGCGCATGACGTTCGACTCGTGTTCGACGACGACGACGGTGTTGCCCTGGTCGCGAAGACGCTGGAGGACTTTGACGAGGCGGTCGGTGTCGCGCGGATGTAGGCCGACACTGGGTTCATCGAGGACGAAGAGGGTGTTGACCAGCCGCGAGCCGAGGCAGGTGGTGAGATTCACACGCGCAGTTTCGCCGCCGGACAAGGTGCGCGTGGAACGGTCGAGCGTGAGATAACCAAGGCCGACTTCCGCCAAGTAGCCCAGACGTCCGCGAACTTCCTTCAACGCGAGCGAAAGCGGGTCGTTGGCCGTGCGGTGGAACCTAGCCGCAAGATCGTCGACGACGGCGAGGGCGTCGCGGATCGGTAGCAGGTAGAAGTCCGAAAGGCTCAATGACGAATGACTGATGCCTAATGACGAAGAAGGGCGCTTGGACATTAGGCCTTCATCATTCGTCATTCGCCGCGGAGCAACGGCGCCGATCCTGAAAAGCAGCGCGTCCGGCTGGAGCCGTTTACCGTCGCATACGTGGCACTTCGTGTAGGCGCGGTAGCGGGAGAGCAGCACGCGGACGTGCATCTTGTAGGATTTCGATTCCAGCCAACGGAAGTAGCCCTTCACGCCATACCAGGCATGCGGCCATTCGTGCTTTTTGTCCGTGCCATAACCCGGATCACCGTCGATAACCCAACGTTGCCATTTCTCGGAGAGGTCGCGGAAAGGCGTCTTGGTCGGGACCTTCTTTTTGGCCGCAGCCTTCATCATGTCCGCCTGGCAATCCGCGCTGACGCCGGTCTGCCACGGTTTCACCGCCCCGTCGGCGAGGCTTTTGGAGCGGTCGGGGATGGCGAGGTCGTAGTCGATGGTGATGACACGGCCGAAGCCCTTGCACTCGGGGCAGGCGCCGACGGGATGGTTGAAGCTGAAGAGGGCGGGGGAAGGTTCGCGGTAGTCGAGGTCGCAGGCTGCGCAGTGAAAACGCGAGGAGAACAAGGACGGAGCACGAAGGCCCAAGGCTGAAGGCGACAAGCCCGGAGCGATCTCGTGGACGGCGAGTTTGCCGTGGCCGAAATGGAAGGCCTGTTCGCAGGCTTCGTGGAAGCGGGAGCGGTTGACGGCGGAGAGTTTGATGCGGTCTTGGACGACCGTCAGGCCGTGGTTGGAACGATCCCCGGTGCCGGATTCCGGATGCCGGATCAAGGGCACGGCGTCTTCGATTCGGACTATTTGGCCGCCGATGAGGAGCCGTTGGAAACCCTGCTTCGCCACGAGCGCGAGTTGTTCAGCGATGGCGAGCTTGTCCGAGAGCGCGAGGCGGAAGGTGATGAGGACTTCTGGGGCGGGAGATGGGATGCCGGATTCCTGATGCGCGCTTTCGGAAGCCAAGCTCGAGACGGACGGTTTGTCGTTAAGCGACGCGGCGGCGAAGGGCGACATGCTTTCCACATCCGGAATCCGGAATCCGGAATCCGGAATCGCCTGCTTCCTCGTCAGTTTTTCCCAAATGGTGTGCGGACTGTCCTTCCTCACCGCCTCGCCGCACGTCCGGCAGTAGAGCGTGCTCACGTAGGGCCAAAGCACCTTCATGTAGTCGCACACTTCCGTCATCGTTCCGACGGTGGAGCGGGTGCTGCGGACAGCGTTGCGCTGCTCGATGGCGATGGCCGGAGGAATGCCTTCGATTGAATCAACCGCCGGCTTGTCCATGCGGTCGAAGAACTGCCGCGCATATGGCGAGAAGGTCTCGACGTAACGCCGCTGGCCTTCGGCGTAGACCGTCTGGAAGGCGAAGCTCGACTTTCCGCTCCCGCTCGGGCCGGTGACGACGTTCAGTTTCCCGAGCGGGATGTCGATGTCGAAGCCCTTGAGGTTGTTCTGCCGCGCGCCCCGCACCTCGATCACGCCGGGGGCGGATCTCGGACTAGGCTTCTTGCGGGTCGTTTTCTTTTTCGAGCGGGGAGCGGTCATGTTTCGGGAAATGGAGTAAGGCAATACGCGCCCGGCGCAAGTGTGGAGGGTGTGGGATCGGGAAATCGGCGTTGCTTTGCGCGGCGGGAGGAACCCCTTTTGCCAAGCTTTGATGCGGATGCCATTCGCCTTAGGGTTCCGGAATTCCGCACCTCCCACATTTTCGTCGCCACGCTTCGCCCCGCCGCGTCGATCCACTCCTCAAACCTGAATCAGCCGATCAAACCGACCCCTGATCCGATTCCCGCCCAATTTATAGACCCCGCCGTGCGCGCGGCGATTCTTGAAGCCTTCGCCCGCGAGCTGCTTCGCGATACGGAGATCGGGGAAAAGGGGATCGAGGAGCCCGCGGTGGAGATGGATTTGCCGGAGGATGGCTACCGGCCGGTGAACCGGATGGCGGGGCATGTGTAACGGGCACTCCTGCCCGTCGGGTTGGGGGAGTGATGGAGGGAAGGGGTTGCCGTATGGGGCAGTGAGGGTGTGCGGCGTCGCGAGGTAACGGGCAGGAGTGCCCGTTCTACGACGGAAGAACGGCTTCTGAAAATCGTTTGAAAAGGACGCGCGTCGGCGACACTCTTGGCGTTCCCGTTCGCCCGGCGTCCCGCACTTCCGCGGGGAGACGCGGTTCCGGCGGCGGGGACTTTCGCTCGCCATCATGACT
>JBBRDN010000220.1:0-6829 GCA_038203875.1 Verrucomicrobiota bacterium | reverse complement strand
TGTCCCGACGCGGCTTCCTCGCTCTTTCCAGCATGGTGCCCGCCGCACTCGCCGTTCAATCCATGGGCGGGCGCGCCCTCGCTGCGGCCGCTGACACGGCCGCACCCGCAAATAAGAAGTATCCCATCGGCCTCGAGCTCTACTCCGTGCGCGGCGAGCTGATGCGGAACCCGTTCACCACGATCAAGACCGTGGGGAAGATGGGCTACGATGCCGTCGAGTTCTACGCCCCCTACTACAGTTGGACGCCTTCGATGGTGAAGGACCTCAAGACGCTCATGGACGACGTGGGCCTCCGCTGCTTCTCGACCCACAATGGCATGGCCTCCTTCACGGCGGGCGAAGGCATGGCGAAGGCCATCGAATTGAACCAGATCCTCGGCGCGCGGCACATCGTCCTATCGTCGGCCGGCGGCACCAAAGGCGCCGACGGCTGGAAACGCCTCGGCGAACAGCTCACCACGGCGGTCGAGGCCCTCAAGCCCCACGGGTTGACCGCCGGTTTCCACAACCACCAGACCGAGTGGGCCAAGGTGGACGGCGATCTCCGCATCATGGACGTGCTCGCCGCCAACACGCCCAAGGAGTTCGTCCTCCAGTTCGACGTCGGCACCTGCATGGAAGCTGGCGCGGATCCGATCGCCTGGATCAAGGCCAATCCCGGCCGCATCAAGAGCCTTCACCTGAAGGACTGGGCCCCCGGTGAGCGGAAGGACGAGAAGGGTTACCGAGTGCTTTTCGGAGAAGGCGTGACCCCGTGGAAAGAGATCCTCGCCACGGCCGAGTCGGTCGGCGGCGCGGAGTATTACCTCATGGAACAGGAGGGCAGCCGCTTCCCCGAATACGAGACTGCCGAACGCTGCCTCGCCACCTGGAAGAAGATGCGCGCCGGCGCGTGAGGCCGTCCCGCCCGTTTCAGGTCCGACACTTTTGTCCGAGAACCAACCAAACACACACATACATGAGAATCCAATCGAAGCTCCTCGCGGCCCTCGCCGCCATTGTCATGACCCTCGGCGCGTTCGCCGCCGATATCGCCGGCAATTGGAAGTGGACCTCGCAGGGCCAGAACGGCGCCCAGGAGAACACCGCGAAGTTCGAGATGAAGGAAGGCAAGATCACCGGCACCGTGACCAACCCGCGCGGCGAATCGCCGATCAGCGCAGCCACCCTCAAGGACGGCGCACTCGCGTTCTCAGTCGAGCGCGAGTATAACGGCAACAAGATGGTCATCAAATACACCGGTAAATTCGAAGGCGACACCATCAAGTGATCCATCGAACGCCCCGGCCGCAACGGCGGCGAGGCGACCAAGGTCGATTGGACCGCGGCACGCGTGAAATAATCCGCTCCGTTCACCGGATCCGACAATCCCGCTCCAACCCGGAGCGGGATTTTTTGTGCCTGCGGTCCTCGAAGAATTTCCCCGCTACTTGAAAGCGCCCGCCTCGAGTTGCGCCAAGCAGTAGAGGAAACGTTCGCCACGCAGATAGAGTTCGCGGCCGACGAGCGCGGGCGAGGCGCTGAAGACATCGTCGAGGTGGTTCACCGCCAGGGTCGCGTTCTCGCGGTCGTGACGGAGCACAACCGTCGAGCCGTCCCGGCCGGTGATGTAAATACGCCCGGCCGCGCCCACGGGCGACGAGAAGATGAAGTCGCGGATACCTTCGAGCCGGATGAGTTCGCCCTTGTGCTGGCCCGTGGCGGGATCGAGGCGGTTCAGGACGTTTTGGTTGTGGCGGAGAAAATACAACGCGTCGTCGTAGAGGAGCGGGGACGAAACGTAAGGCGTGAGGCGGTTCAGCTTCCACACGACGTTCGTCGTCCCCGTGATGTCGCCCTTGGCCCCGGCCAAGCGGATGCCGAGCATGGCCTGCGAGTAGTAGCTGTTCCCCGTGATGACCATGCCGTTCCAATAAACCGGCGACGCCACGACGTTGTCCGTCAGACCGGCGCATTCCCAGAGCTGCGCGCCGGTCGTGAAGTCATAGCCACGGACACGTTTGGTGGCGCTGACGACGACCTGAATCCTGCCGCCGTGCTCGACCACGAGCGGCGTGGACCACGACGTCTTTTCGTCGCGCGAAACTTTCCACCGCTGCTGGCCGGTGCGTTTGTCGAAGGCATGGAGGAACGACTCCCCCTCGTGGTCCCAGCAGACGAGCAGCGTGTCGCCGTGGATCACGGGCGAACTGCCTTCGCCGTGCGCGTGGAGCGTCTGCATCTTCCCGAGATCCTTCTGCCACTTCACGTCGCCGCTCATCCCGAGGCAGTAGAGGCCGCGTGAACCAAAGAAGACGTAGAGACGCTCGCCATCGGTCACGGGCGAGTTCGACGCAAGGCTGCCGGTCGTATGGCCGCCTTCGTGGGGGAAGGCTTCAATGAGAACCTTCTTCCAGAGAACGTTCCCGTCGCGACGGCCGACGGCGAGCACGATGAACTGGTGCCGATGCGTGACCGGCACGCTGTCGTGGACGCCTGGAGCCTGGTCGAACACGGGCGGCAATGCTTCGCCCACCGGCACTGCGGCGGTGAAATAGACGGCGTCGCCGAAGACGATGGGCGACGAATGGGCCTTGCCTGGCAGCGGAATCTTCCAGCGGACATTGTTCGTCTCGCTCCACGTCACAGGAGGGTCCGCGTGCGGCGCGACGCCCGTCGCCAACGGGCCGCGCCAGGCCGGCCAGTCGCGGAGAAGATTGGTGGCCACAACACCGCCGGCGGCGTAACCCGTGGCAACGAGGGAAAGCAGCAACCCAACGAGCGGTGTGGTGCGAAGGAATCTCGGCATACCTGAGTCGTCTGTAGGCCCCGGCCTACCCGCTGTCAAAGTCCCATGGCAGCCCCGCTCCCTTCTTCCCAACCCGTTCGCCCGTGCGATAGGCTCGGTCTCCCGATTGATGAATCCCCTCTTCTATCCCGGCCAGCGTTGGACCAGCGACAGCGAACCGGAGCTCGGCCTGGGCTCCGTGCTCAGGCTCTCCAGCCGCACGGTCACGATCGTGTTTCCCGCCAGCGGCGAGACGCGCGAATATGCGGCCGACAACGCACCGCTCCGCCGCGTCCGCTTCCGCACTGGCGACACGATCCGCGACCAGGAGGGCCGCCCGCTCGTCGTCGAGGCCGTCACGGAACGCGCCGGCCTTCTTCTCTACCGCTGCGCCGGACGCGAGCTGGGCGAAGCGGACCTGAGCGACGCCATCAGCTTCGACAAACCCGAGGAGCGCCTGCTCGCGGGACAACTGGATCCGACCGAACTCTTCGATCTGCGTCTCGCCGCCCTGCGGCAGCAGCATCGCCGGCGACAATCGTCCGTGCGCGGGTTCGTCGGCGGGCGCATCGACCTGATCCCGCACCAGCTCCACATCGCGGCGGAGGTTTCCGGGCGGCTTCTTCCCCGCGTGCTGCTCGCAGATGAAGTGGGCCTGGGCAAGACGATCGAAGCGTGCCTCATCCTCCATCGGTTGATCCTCACCGGACGCGCCCAGCGTGTGCTGATCCTCGTGCCGGATTCGCTGGTGCACCAGTGGTTCGTGGAGCTGCTGCGACGGTTCAATCTCTGGTTCCACATCTTCGACGAACCGCGCTGCGCCGCGATCCAGGCGATGAATCCCGAGGCCAATCCGTTTCTCGACGACCAGTTCATCCTCGCGAGCCGAAGCCTCTTCACCGGCGACGAAAAACGTCTCCAGCAGGCGCTCGATGCCGGCTGGGACATGGTCGTCGTCGACGAGGCCCATCATCTCGGCTGGTCGCCGGAGGTCGTGAGCCGCGACTACGCGGTGGTGGAGGCGCTCGGCCGGAAATCGCCCGGGCTGCTGCTGCTGACCGCGACTCCGGAGCAGTTGGGCATGGCCAGCCACTTCGCGCGTTTGCGGCTGCTGGATCCGGCGCGGTTCCACGATCTCGGCGAGTTCATCCACGAGGCGGAAGGCTACCGCGATGTGGCCCGGCAGGCCGATGCGCTGCTGAAGAAACCCCGGCGAACGGCCGAGGATGAAACCAATCTCAACGACCTGCTGGACCGCCACGGCACGGGCCGCGTCATGTTCCGCAATACGCGGGCGACGATCACGGGATTCCCCCGGCGCATCGCGTGCCTGCACGCCTTGGAAGCCACGACGGACAAGACGAAGCTTTTCGACGCGTTGGCCGAGGAGTTCACCGCCGACACGGACGCCGGTGCCGCCGAATACTTCGAGCCGGACTTCGCAAAAGATCCGCGCGTGGACTGGTTGGCCGACCTTCTCCGAAGCCTGGGCGAGGAGAAGATCCTGCTCATCTGCCGCACGCAGGCCAAGGTGGAGGAGCTCGACATCGCCCTGCGTCGGCGGCTCACCGTCAAGATGGCCGCATTCCACGAAGGACTGACGCTCGTCCAACGGGACCGCCACGCGGCGTGGTTCGCCGACGAACAGGGCGTCCGCATCCTCCTTTGTTCCGAGATCGGCAGCGAGGGACGCAACTTCCAGTTCGCGCACCATCTCGTGCTCTTCGACCTGCCGCTCGATCCCGAACTGCTGGAGCAGCGCATCGGCCGGCTCGACCGCATCGGGCAGACGTCGGAGATCCGCGTGCACGTGCCGTTTGTCCGTGGGAGCGCGCAGGAGGTGTTGGCGCGGTGGTTCCACGAGGGGCTGAGTTCCTTCGAGCGAAACCTCCACGGCGGACGTGAACTGCTCGAGCGCTTCGGCACGCAGGTCCACGATCTTGCGTTGGAGTTCCATGAAAGTAGGGCAGTGCTTCCAGCCTGCCCCTCGGATTTGGACGAGAAGACAAACGGGGGCAGGCAAGATGCCCGCCCTACCTTGACCGAGGTTCCGTCGGCAGAATCCCTGCTCGCCCACCTCATCGAGGAGACCGTTGTCGCACGGCGCGAACTGACCGAGCGGTTGGAGCAGGGCCGCGACCGCCTGCTGGAGCTGAATTCTTTCCGGCCCGAATCCGCCGCGCGACTGGTGAAGGAGATTTCCCTGCGCGATGCCGACACATCGCTGGAGCGGTTCATGGTTTCGGTCTTCGACCACTTCAACATCCATGTCGAGCAGCTCAGCGCACGCACCTACCAGCTCGGTTCCGCGGGTGTCTTCGCCGATTCGTTCCCCGGACTTCCCGCCGAAGGCATGACCGTCACCTGCGACCGGCAGAAGGCCCTGTCGCGCGAGGACGTGCAGTTCCTGACGTGGGACCATCCGCTTGTCACCGGCGCGCTCGATCTGTTGCTGGGATCCGAGAAGGGCAACAGCAGCTTCGCCAAATGGCCTGACACAAAGGCCGCCGGCATCTACGTGGAGACCGTCCACGTCCTCGAATGCATCGCGCCATCGCCGCTGCATGTGGACCGGTTCCTCCCACCAACGCCGCTCCGCGTTCTAGTGGACCACCGGGGCGACGACATCGGGGCGACGCTCTCGACGGAGGCCATGCGCCAGCACCTGAAGAACGGCGACGCCTATCCGCTGATCGACCAGGTGGAGTTCCGCGAAGACCTGCTGCCCGCGTTGCTGGAGAAGTCCGCGTCGATCGCCGAACGCATGGTGCCCGCGACCATCGCCGAAGCCCGGAAGGCGGCCGCGACCCGGTTGGAGCAGGAGATCGTGCGGCTCCGCGAACTCCACAAGGTCAATCCCAGCGTCCGCCCCGAGGAGGTCGCGCTGCTCATCGAACAGAAGGCCTCCCTCGACCGGCATCTCGCTGGCGCGCGGCTCCGGCTGGACTCCGTCCGGCTCATCCGACGCGGGCCGGGATGAACCGGAGCCGGGCGATCTGACGGGAGGATTTCGGCTTGGGATTGCGCGGATTCGGCTCCGCGCTTTCAGGACGGTTTCGTTCGCGAACAAATTGCTGACAACCCCGGAACCATCCCTTTGACTCTGGCCGATTTTCGACCATGCCAAAGCGCACTGACATCCACAGCGTCCTCATCATCGGGGCCGGCCCCATCATCATCGGACAGGCCTGCGAGTTCGACTACTCCGGCACCCAGGCCTGCAAGGCCCTCCGCGAGGAAGGCTACCGCGTCGTCCTGATCAACTCCAACCCGGCCACCATCATGACCGACCCGGAGTTTGCCGACCGCACCTACATCGAACCCATCACGCCCGAATGCGTGGAGAAAATCATCGTCCGCGAGAAGGAAGCGATGAAGGCGATGGGCGCGACGGGCAAACTCGTTTTGCTCCCGACGCTCGGTGGCCAGACGGCTCTGAACACCGCCATGGCGCTGAACAAGAACGGCGCCCTTGACCGGCACGACGTGGAAATGATCGGCGCGAAACCCGAGGCCATTCACAAAGGCGAAGACCGTTTCGCGTTCAAGGAATTGATGCTGAAGATCGGCCTCGACGTTCCCATCTCCGGCGTCGCGCACAATCTCGACGAAGCCCGCGACGTGGCGAAGAAGATCGGGAAGTTTCCGCTCATCATCCGGCCTGCATTCACGCTCGGCGGCACGGGCGGCGGCATTGGCTACAATCAGGAAGAGTTCGAAACGATCGCCAAAGGCGGCATCGAGCTTTCGCCCGTGAACGAAATTCTCATCGAAGAATCCCTCCTCGGCTGGAAGGAATACGAGATGGAAGTCATGCGCGACCGCGCCGACAACTGCGTCATCATCTGCTCCATCGAGAACTTCGACCCCATGGGCGTCCACACTGGCGACAGCATCACGGTCGCGCCGATCCAGACGCTGACCGACAAGGAATTTCAGATCATGCGCGACCAGAGCTTCGCCGTCATCCGCGCCGTCGGCGTCGAGACCGGCGGCTCGAACATCCAGTTCGGCGTCAGCCCGGAGAATGGCCGCATGGTCATCATCGAGATGAACCCG
>JBBRDN010000219.1:0-6869 GCA_038203875.1 Verrucomicrobiota bacterium | reverse complement strand
AGGATGACGAAGCCCTTGGGGCCGAGCGCGTCCTGGAGCTTCACGAGCTCCGGAATCTCGGCCTTGCACGGGTCGCACCAGGTGGCCCAGAAGTCGACGAGCACGACCTTGCCCTTGTAGTCGCCCGGGAACTTCACCTCTCCGCCGCCGAGCAGCTTCGCGGCAAACGCGGGCGCTTTCTTGCCGGGACTGAGGTCGGGACCTTCCGGCGCCGCGGCAGGAACGGGTTTGGATGAGGCGACGATCTGGACGGATCCGGAGAGGGTCAGGTTGGTGAGGTTCCAATACCTGCCATTCACGGCGAAAGGGCTCGTGCTGATCATGGTTTCGCCCGGGCCGGGCTTGCCGTCGCCGTTTAGGTCGATCGAGACGAGCGGCGCCGTGCGCGGATCCGATGCGATTCGGAAGAGTCCGTCGTTGCCGCCATCGTCGACCGCGACTCGAAGCTTCTTGCCGTCGACGTTGATCTCGCCGACGAAACCGTAGTCCCCAAAATAGTAGATCGTCTCCTTGGCCGCGGTCGCGCCCGCGCTTGGCGCCATCCGGTAAAAGCGCAGATGGCCCCGGCGCGGTCCGTCGGGCGAGGGAAGCCTTACCCAGCCGTCGCTGTAGAACGTGACCGACTCCTTACCGTCCGACCGCTTAATTCGGTTCTCCGTCCACTCGGCGGATTTCTCGTCGGTGAAGTCGCCATTGCCGTTCTCGTCGACGAACAGCCTCATCGGCTTCCCGTCCTGCACGTCGAGGAGCACGGGGAATTTCGAGGAGCCGATCGTCACGGTGCCGAAATGCGGCGTCGCCAACCCTGCGGGCAGGTTCTTGACGGCGTCGGGCTGTTTTTGAAGAAGCCCAACGACGTTGGGCCGATAGCCGGAGAAGTTCGTGCGAACCCCGGACTCCATCCATCGAAGTTGGGACGTGTCCTGGGCTGACGCGGTGGAAACGCAGGCAAGGACGGAGAGGAGGGCAACGCGAAGGGGAAGCGCATCTGCTTTCATGTGCCGAAGGCTACCCGATTGGGCCCTTGCCGCGAGCAGAAACCCGCTGGCCCGTCAGGCCGCAATCACAAGCTTCACATTATCGTCGATCCAGGCTCCGACCTCGTGGACTCGGTGGTAGCGGTGGCTCCATTCCGGGATGGGCGCAAGGTCCCAGCGCCATTGCCGATCCGGCAGCGGGAGGCCGATCGGGTCGGCGAGCGGCTCGCGACGGAGAAGTTTTCCTTCGGCCGAGATGTTGAGACGCGCCGCATCGGCCATGAGCAGGCGTCGTCCTGGGCGTTCGCCCAGCCACCGGACATGACGACGCGCGGCCGCCTCGGCGCAACGGGCGATGAAGTTTGGATCCGGTCGCGCTTTCGGCAGCGACTCGGCGGGCACGAGTCCGATCTGGGAAAGGCAGTTGGCGGAAATGACCAGATCGGGTTCGCCTCCGGGCGGCGGACCGGGATCGGCCTGATCGAAGATGGACGCGGCTTCCCCGGTCATGAGGGGGCCTGAAGCCCGGGCCAAAATCGCCAACGCACCGGTCGCATCCCAGACGACTCCCTTCACTTTGTTCGGAAGGTTCTTTTCGAACTCGCGGACAACCGGGCTGATGACGACGTCGGCCAGGATGACTTCACCGAAATGTGCGGCCAAGTCCGGAACCGGAACGTCGAGGCAATCCCCGGCCCCGACGACCAGAACACGGTTTCTCTTCGCGGATCGTCCGGACATCTCGCGGATTGCGGCGTGGGAACTTTCCAGATGGGACTTCCACGCCTTCGCCATGCGGGCGTGGCGCGCGTCGATGGCGACGTGCTCGCGCACGAGCCCGAGGCGTCGGGCCGCCGGATGGGCGTCGACACGGAGCGAGCGGATGAACTGGCGCAGCACCGCGGGAGACTGCGGAAGGAGCCCGATCGCGTCCCTCAAAAACTCCGGCCGCACCGGATCCTACTTGCCCTTGAGCCAGCGCGCGGCGGCTTCGGCGACGCGTTTGCCGAGGATCTGGACTTTGACGTCGGCGACGGAGCCCGCGCCCTTGGCGACAGCTTCGGCCATCTTGGCGGTGTGGCCCGTGCCGGAATGGTAGACGATGGAAACGGTGGTCATGGTCGTTGAATAGCGGATTGAAAATCGAACCCGGCTACACGTGCCTCAACCGTCTGTTTTCACAAGCGCCGGTCGGTGACAATCCGGAGGCGGGTTTGTGAGCCTGAAGAATTCAGGTTTTCACGACGGGGGAGGGTTGCGTAGGTTGCAGCCAATGGCGTGGCGCATCCATGACAGCGTGATTCGTGGAGAGATCGACAACCGCGAGAGGGATATCGTGCGAGGACGCCTGTGGCTCGACGGGCTCGACGCTCCCGCCGAACTCGAATTGCGCGGCAACGCCTGCAAGGACCTGGCCGGCTGCCTACTGACGTTCACCAATCCGCATCCGACCATCAAACTGCCGGTCGATGCCGGGATCACGGCGAAGCAGACGGGGACGATCGGAGACTTGACCGCGTCCCGGAAGGTGCGGGTCTACGATGTGCCGGTGGACGAGACACTGGAGATGACCCAACGCGGTGAACGCCCCAAGGAGCACCTGGCCAACTGCCTCTACCTCGAGTGGTTCAGCGACGCAAACGGGCGGATCGTGGTGGAGAGCGCGAACTTTTGTCTGACCATTTCGGAGCCGCTGTGGCGCCTGACGACGGAGGACGAATCGAACCGGCTCCGCCAGGCGGCCGAGGGTTTCACGGGATTCATCGGCAAGCTGAACAAGGCGTTGGAAGCGGCCAAGGTCGAGTTCCGTGAGGACAAGGAGTGGAACGAGTTCGACTACGAGAAGTTCATGAAGGAGTCCGATGCGCGCACGGACAAATACATGGAGCTCGTCGACAAGTATCAGGACCACCCCGACGCCGACTCGATCATCGCGCAGGAGATGGGCTGGGAATCGTCGGAAGGTTCCAGCGAAAACTCGGATGCCGAGTCCGCGGATCCCGACGACGGACTTCTCGAAGTGGATGAGATCAACCGCATCACCGAGGAAGCCCTAGAACTTGAACCGGATCCCGCCACTGAAGGCGTGAACTGGATCCGCACCGCGGACGGCGATGTCCGGCACCCGCTCCGCCACCGCTGCACGGAAGCCGCAGTGCGCATCTGGAAGACCTGCGACGAACTCGGACTGGAACAGCATGCCGACACGGATCTGCACCGCTTCGTTTTCGAGTTCCAATGCACCGGCGCCAAACTCGCGGGGGCCCTGGACGGACTCGCCTACGCCTCGGACGCCGACGATCCGGCCTTCATCGTGGCTCGGCTCAAACGCGCGCTGGACCATCTGCACCGTTCACAAGGGGGCCTGGAGGCCGTGGCCGCAAAAGGACTCGCTCCGGCGGACTTTGTGACGGGATTCCGGAAAGAGACCTTCGAGATACGGGAAGAGATTCTCCGGTTGATGGACCGCTTCAGGCGAAACGAGACCTGACCGGTCCGCCCGGGTCAGGCACGAGGCGCGCGGTTCCGACGCGCGGTCTCGATGAGGTCGCGCACCTGGGCGACGAGTTCGGAGGGCAGGTAGGGCTTGGAGAGCATCCGGCACCCGTCCGGAAGCGACGTCGGACCATCCCCTTCGGGAGCGGCATAGCCGGAGCAGAAAAGGAACGGCACGCCGGGACTGAGGGAACGAATGCGTTCATACGCCTCGCGGCCGCCCATCCGCGGCATCACCACGTCGGACACGACGACATCGATCACACCAAGCCGGGAACTGAACCGTTCACACGCATCGGCGCCGTCGACGGCGGTGATGACCTCGAAACCAGCCCGTTGCAGCACCCGGCACCCGAGCGCCCTCACCAGTTCCTCGTCCTCGACGAGCAGCACCGTGCCGACGCCGGCCCCGGACGCAGCCACCGGAACCCCGGCCGCCCCCCTATCGACCGGGATCGTCGCCGGAAGGTAGACCTTGAAGCACGTGCCAGAGCCCAGGGCGCTTTGGACTTCGATGAAGCCGTCGTGCTGCTGGATGATTCCGTAGACGACGGACAGCCCGAGGCCCGTTCCACGGTCCTTGGCCTTCGTGCTGAAGAACGGCTCGAAGATCCTCGTCATGGTTACCGCGTCCATGCCGCAGCCGTTGTCCCGGAAGGTCCAGACGACGTGCAGGCCCGTCTTTTGCGGAGGCATCTGCTGCGAAACGCGACCAGACTGGACCTGATCGACCGCCATTCCGATCCCGAGGCGGCCGCCCTCGGGCATCGCGTCGCGCGCGTTGACGCAGAGGTTCAGGAAGACCTGTTCCAGTTGTCCGCGGTCGGCCCGAACCCACGCTCTGGGGTCCTGCCCTTCGAGCGCGATCTCGATGTTCTCACCGATCACGCGACGGACCAGCTTGAGCATGTCGTCGGTGACGCTGTTGAGATCGAGGTCCGATTTCTCGAGCGCCTGCTGGCGTCCGAAGGCAAGGAGTTGCCGGGTAAGCTGGGCCGCCTTTTCGGTCGCATCGAGCACGATCCGCAGGTGGGCCAGGGTTTCCGGCGAAGGCGCCCCGCTCTCCGTGGCGAACGACGCATATCCGCGGATGATCTGGAGGAGGTTGTTGAAGTCGTGCGCCACGCCCCCCGCGAGCAGGCCGATCGCCTCAAGCTTCTGCGCCTGCCGGACCTGCTCCTCCAGCTGGACCTCCCGCGACTTGTCGCGCGAGACCAGCACGTAGCTGAGCAGCCGCCCCATGTCGTCGCGCACCGGCGACACCACGCCGTCGTCGCGTGTCGCGGTGCCGTCGGCCCGAACGGCCTCAAGCGGGCCGGACCAGGTCCCGCCGCGGACGATCTCCTCGATCACGGCTGCGAACCTCGGCGGCGCGCCGTGCTTGCCGGTGCACAGGACCCAGTCCCACGTATTGCCGACAAGCCTCGTGCCCACCGCGCCGAAACGCAGCTCGAACGCGTGGTTGACGAACTGGACGACACCGGCCGGATCGAAGAGGACGACCGCTTCAGACGCCTGCTCGACGGCGCTGGCAAGCCGGATCAATTCAATCTCGTTGATCTTCCGCGAATGGACGTCGAGGCGCGTGCCCGCGACCCGGACGGGCTGGCCGTCGGCCGACCGTTCCACCACCGCTCCCCTTTCCTGCACCCATCGATAAACGCCGGACTTGGTGCGGAGGCGGTGGACGACCTCGAGTTGGGTGGATCGTCCGGCGAGATGTTCCTCCACGAGCCTGCGAGTCGAAGGCAGATCCTCCGGATGGATCTCGCGTTCCCACGCGGCCGGCCCGGTCGGATACTCTTCCGGCTTGAAGCCGAGCATCGAGGCCGACTGGGCGTTGAAGCTGATCAGTCCGGAAGGGACGTCCCATTCCCACGTCCCGAGATCGGCTGCATGGACCACATTCTCCATCCGGCTCTGCGTCGTGCGTCGGGCGGCGGCCTCGTCGGCCAGCAGGCGGTTCGAGACGACGAGTTCCTCGGTCTTCCGCCGGACTTCCAGCCCGATCTTCTCCGTCCGCCGGCGGAGCGACGTGACATGGACGTGCATGACGCCGGTCAGGAGGAGTCCAAGTCCGAAGACCACATAGGGAAGCGGGGACGTCTGTGCCCCCACCCACTCCGCCGTTGGGCCGGCGATGATCCGCCAGTCACGCCCAACGATGGAGAGCTTCCTCTCCCGGAAAAACGGTCGGCCCCGGATCACAGCGGCGGCCTGGTTCGCCCGGGCGTCCCGAAGGTCGGACAGTCTGGCATGAATGCCCTCGATGCGCGCCCCCGGCGTGGCATCGAGGATCGCGAAGTCGAGGTATTGCTGGGCGCCCGACGCGCTGATGGAGTCGATCATGGGCTCCAATCGCAGCACGATCTGGACAAAACCCCGGAGCCGCGGACTGGCTCCGATCACGGATGCGGCAGTCCGTTCGAACGCAGGCGCGACCAGTATCCAACCCGGGCTGCCCTCGGGCCCCTGCATCAACTGGAAGGCGTCGGTGGCGACCATCCGCCGTGAGCTTTCCGCGCGCCGCAGGAATTGCATCGTCGGTCCGGTGACGAGATCATATCCAATCACCGATTTGTTGGAGGCCGACGGATAGACGTAGACGATGGGCAAATACTCCCGCTGCTCATCCGGAGCCGTGACCAAAGCGTGGTCGCCCTGCCGGATCTTGATCGAGAACCCCGGCTCGGTCCTTTTCATTTTTTCTTCCAGCATGCGCCGCTCTTCGGGGCCGGAGATGCTTGGGATCCATTCGACCGCCTGGACGCCCGGCCCTAGAGAAACGAGCTGTGTCGAAAAATGGTCGAACTCGGCTGGATCCACTTCGTCGGATGATTCGAAGAAAACGCGCAGGGCCGTCAGTATCGAGGCATAGCGCTGGATCCCCCGCTCCAGCTCGTCGACCTGCAGGTCAACGTTGCGACCGGCGTCTTCGTCGATCCGAAGCCGCTCGGAACGCAGCGCGATGACGAGCGCGGCGAACGAGATCGCGACGCCCAACACGAGCAGCGGCCAACCGCGCGCCATCGGCACGTTATCCGGCCCTTTCTTGATTTCCTTATCCTGGTCCATTCCTGAAAACCGTTCCCCGGGAAGACGGCCGCCCGACATTGCCACCTGAGTGGCATTTACCCGCCGGAGAGACATTCGGCTTGTAACGCCCGCGCCCCCCATTTCATCTCCCAACCGATGCCCCGCGATCTTGATAACAAAACAGTCGTCATCATTGGCGGAACCAGCGGCCTGGGCATGTCCGCGGCCAAAGCCTGCATCCGTGCCGGCGGTTCCGTCGTCATCGTCGGCCGGGACGCCGACAAGGCCGCCGAGGCGGTTCGTTCCCTAGGACCCGGTGCGACAAGTCTAACGGGCGAAGCTACGGACGCAACTTTGGCA
>JBBRDN010000218.1:0-6964 GCA_038203875.1 Verrucomicrobiota bacterium | reverse complement strand
ACCAGTCGTAGCACCACTCGGCCACATTGCCGGACAGGTCGTAGAGGCGATAGCCGTTGGGCTTGAAGGACCCCACGGGCGCGAGTCCCCGATAACCATCGAGCCCAAGGTCGTTTGCGGGAAACTCGCCTTGCCAGACATTCGCCCGGACGTCGCTGGTCGTCTGCGCATCGCTGCCCCATGGGAACGCCTGCTGCACCATGCCGCCGCGCGCAGCGTATTCCCATTCGGCTTCGGACGGCAGACGTTTCTTGACCCATTCGGCATAGGCGGTGACGTCGTCGTAGGACAGATGCACGACGGGGCGACGGCCGGATCCGGAGTTCGTGGAGCCCGGACCTTCCGGGCGATGCCAGCAGGCGCCCGGCACGAAACGGAACGGATTTCCGGAAGCGGCCGCAGTGCCGGCGAAGACCCACGAGCCGGGTTGCTGTTCGGTTTCCGGAATGCCCACGGCCTTGCGCTGATCGGCCGGGCGTTCCGCCATCGTGACGTAGCGGGTCTCTTTCGCGAACTTCTCGAACTGCTCGTTGGTGACCTCCTTGTCATCCATCCAGAAGCCGCGCTGGCGGACGGTGTGGACCGGGCGTTCGTGGGCCGGGCCGTTGGTGGAGCCCATCAGGAATTCGCCGCCGGGCACCCATGACATGCCGATGGGCGCTGACTCGGGAACATTGTGTCCGAGCGCCCCTGCGGGCCGCGCGCGGCGGGCATCTTCCTTGGCGACGCTGCGCATGACGACGACCGACCCGATGGACACGCCGACGAGCGCCACAGTGAGCGCGATCCAGAAATAGCGCATCGGGACCTGGTGGTCCCGGGGATCTTCGGACTCGCTCTGGTTGGGATCTGGATCGTGGATGCTCATCAAGTTGGGTCATTGCCGTCGTCGCACGGACCGACGGGTCCCGGAGTATGGAGGGGGGTCCGGCAGTTTTCCAGCGGCCGAATCGGCGAGCCGATTGCCAAAGTCGGCAAGCGCCGTTTAAGTCTCGTCCATGCAAGAAAAAGGCAACGGAAAGCTCTTCGCCGTCCTCGGCGTCGGTTTCCTCCTGTTGATCATCGCCTGCTACATCGGCTGGAAGGTGAGCCACGGCGACGCCACGGGAAGCGACTCGGCATCGGGCAGTGGCGGATCCGAGGTCGTCTCGAACGCGCCCGCCAAGCGGGTCTTCGGCACCAACCGGCCGGGGGTCGCGGCCGAGATCCCTCCCGGCCTTCGCCCGACGCGTTTACCGGAATGGCGCGAAAAGATGGACGACATCCTGACGGCCGAGGGCGTAAGCGAGGAGAAGAAGGCGGAGCAGCTCGCCGCGATGATTCCAGGCCAGTCGCCTGAAGTGCAGAACGAGGCCGCGCGCGAGATGTCGCTCATCCTCAGCGACACGAACTACATGCCCGCCGCGAAGCTGCTGTTGAGCCCGGGCACGCCGCCCAACGTCTTCAACCAGCTCTTCCAGGAGTTCGTCATCCGTGGCAACGGCCTTAAACTGCCGCTCTTCCTCGATCTGGCCCAGACCAAGGACCACTTCTATCGCGAAAACGCAAAGGAGGTTCTCAAGACCTATCTGAAGCAGGACTACGGCGACCGCTGGGATCTCTGGCAGGCCGGGGTAAACAACTATCTCGACATGACCCAGAACGGCATCCGAGCCTCCACCTTCGCCCCCAAACCCCAACCCTGACCCACCAGAATGAAACGCCTCCCCATCCTCTTCGGCGCCATCGCCACTGTCGCCCTCTTCACCGCGGTCGCTGCCGCGCCGTTCACGCCCGAGCCCGGCTTCGTCAGCCTCTACAACGGCCGTGACCTCACCGGTTGGGGCTACTCTTCGACGAACGGCTTCACGTCCTTCAACGGCAAGACCGAGGCCAGCGACGGCCGATACACCGCGAAGGGCGAGGCGCTGGTGGTGAACGACAACAACGCGGCCAAGGGCCCGCGCTTCCGCCAGCTTTGGACCAAGCAGGAATTCCCGAAAAACTTCGTCCTTAAGCTGGAGTTTCGCGCCGAGGTGAACGCCGACAGCGGGATCTTCCTCCGTAAACCGCAACTCCAGTGCCGCGACTACCTCGTCGCCGGACCCTACAAGGAGCTGAAGAAATACAAGGCGCAGGACTGGAACGAAATCGTCGTCACGGTGAAGGACAACATCGCCCACTGCACTTGCAACGGCGAAGTCCTCGAGGCCGCCCTCAAGCTTCCCGCTACCGGACCCATCGGCCTCGAAGCCGATCACGGGCAGATGGAGTATCGCCGCATCCGCATCCAGGAACTGCCCTGATGCCGTCGCTCAGAGACATCGTCGCCGCGCTCCAGCAGGAGCTGGACGCGGCCTTCGCCGAAACCAAGCCGGGCTCGACGGGAACGGCATTAGAACTGGAGAGGGTGACGTTGTCCTTGGCGCTGGACCTTCTCGACAAGGACGCGACCACCAGCGGTTCAAGCATCGGTTTCTCCATACTGGAAGGAGCCAAGGCCGCCAAATCCTCAGGCCATCGGCTCACAATCGAACTGCGAAACCCGCGCGCGGAGTCCAGCCCCGTCACCTCATCTGCCGGTGCCAGTGAGGTTGCGCCGGCACCGGCGGTGAAAACGGAGTCTCTCTTTGAATTGGCGAGTCGCGTCTTCGGCCCGCCTGGCTTCGACAATGCAGCCCGGGCCGAAGTTTTCTGCGAGGCGATCAAGGAGCTCGCCGAAGAAAATGCCCGCGCGGTATTGGAGTCGCTCACAGGCAGCGTGCCGCTCGATGAGAATGGTCCGCTGGACAGCGCCCGCGTTCGGATCCGAAGGCTGCTGCGGTTTTCACCGGTCGGCGAAGCCGGCGCGGCCGCCGTGGTGGCTGAAATCTCACGGCGATTCCCCAAGCGCGAGATCCTTGAGGTCATTTCCAGCCGCTGGAAGATGACGACCGGCTGGCCACCCACGGATAATGCGTCGGGTCGGTATTCGGCAAACTGAGAAGCGACGACGCTCAAAAGGATCGCGGGGCCGGAGGTCAAGCGAATCGGCAACCATTCGCAACAAAGAGCCGTGACAAACGGAGCAACGGGGACGAATGCGCCGACAAATCCTCCAATCTCGAACTGGGGGTAACCCGGGAAAGAACGATGGCGGAAGGGGAGGGATTTGAACCCCCGGTAGCCTTTCGACTACGCCTGATTTCGAGTCAGGTGCCTTCAACCGCTCAGCCACCCTTCCGCAACTCGTAGGCCGCAGGGATTACGCGAAGCGTCGAAGGAGTGCAAACCCATATTCCCAAGGGCAGGATTCCACGGCCTCCAGATCAACCGATCTTTATCAAAGATCCCCCTTGCACCCTCCAAACTCGGTTGTTAGGTTCCGCGCTCCTTTTTCAAAGAAAAGGCGAATTATGCGTCGTCCGAAAGGCATCAAAACCAAAAAATCGGTAGCCAAGCGTTTCAAGATCACCGCTGGTGGCAAAATCCTCCGTTCCAAAGCGGGACGGCGGCACTTGCTCCAGCACAAGAGCTCGAAGCGCCGCAGGGCGCTCGGCGAGCGCGCTGTGGTCCACAAGACCGATGTATACAAGATCAAGGCCTGCCTCCCATTCAGCCGCTGACGCCAGCTGAGGGAAATCCGCCACGTGGCGGATGCCTGTGATCTTCAACCGCAACAACAGTTAGAAAGGCAATAGAACCATGCGTGTAACGAACGCTGTCGCTTCCCGTAAACGTCGTAAGACGATGCTCCGCGCCGCCAAAGGCTACCGGATGCGTCGCTCGAAACTCTACCGTTACGCTTCCGACGCGGTGGACCACGGTCGCCAATACTCCTATCGCGACCGTAAGACAAAGAAGCGCAACTACCGCTATCTCTGGCAGATCCGTATCAACGCTGCGGCCCGTGCCGCTGGAATGACCTACAGCCGCTTCATCGAAGGAATGAAGGCGGCAAACATCTCCCTCGACCGCAAGGTCATGGCCGATCTCGCTGCGCAGGACATCGCGGCTTTCAACGAGCTCGTGAACGTGGCCAAGAACGCCCTCATCGCCAAGACGAAGGCCGCAGCTACTGCTAAGGCCTGAGTCGCCTGAGTCCGAGAACCACTTAGTCATTCAACCTCGGGCGATCCGGCAACGGTTCGCCCGTTTTCGTTTTGCAGTCCAAACTAATTTTCCGTTCGTCATCCACGCCTCCAGATCCTTAAATCCCCGCCTCATGTCGTTCCTCGACCAGATCGAACCGCTCAAGCATGCCGCACTCGCGGAGTTTTTCGCTTCCACCGATCTTGCCGCGCTCGAACAGGCGAAAGTGGCCTTCCTAGGAGGCAACGGGAAGTTCACCGCCCTGCTCAGGCAAATGGGTTCGTTGTCCAAGGAGGAAAAACCCGCCGCCGGCAAGCTGGTCAATGTGGCCAAGGCCGAACTGGAGTCGAAGCTGGCCGAACGCCGCGGTGAATTGGAGCTGAAGGCCGCGCTTCCCAAGGATCCGACCGACTTCACCCTGCCAGGCCGTCGCCGCCCGCTCGGAAAGCTCCACCCGCTGACCCAGACCGTCGAAGACATCGTCCGCGCCTTCCGAAAGATCGGTTTTGCCGTGGCGGACGGCCCGGAGATTGAGGACGAGTATCACTGCTTCGACGCACTGAACACGCCGGCGGACCACCCAGCCCGCGACAGCCAGGACACCTTCTACCTCGCAACCGACAAGCGCCCCTTGCTGCGGACGCACACGTCGTCCGTGCAGATCCGGGTGATGAAGTCCCAGCCGCCGCCGATCCGAATCGTCATTCCGGGCCGCGTGTTCCGGCGGGACAATGCCGACGCGACCCACAATCCGACCTTCCACCAGATCGAGGGTCTCTACGTGGATAAGGGCGTCACCATTGGAGACCTGAAGGGCACGGTGGAGTTCGTCTTCAAGGAATTGATGGGCTCGGACACGAAGATCCGTTTCCGTCCGCATTACTTCAGCTACACGGAGCCCAGCCTCGAAATCGATTTCCAAAACGCCCTCGTGAAGAAGATGGGCAAGGAATGGCTGGAGATCGCCGGCTGCGGCATGGTGCATCCCCAGGTGTTCGAAAACGTCGGCTACGATCCGGAAGTCTGGAGCGGCTGGGCCTTTGGCTTCGGCGTGGAACGCATTGCCATGCTGCGAGGCGGCATCAACGACATCCGCCTATTCTACGAGAACGACGCCCGGTTCCTGCGGCAGTTCTGACCGGTCAACACTCGGCGAGAATCTGCAAACCGAAGGATTCCGCCAGCCGCTCCAACAGCGCAGACCGCTTGATGGAACGTCCGTCCGCCTCGACGACTTCGACGAGCCCGAAGCCGCTGTTCGTAAGAAATGCTCCATCTGCCGAGAACAGGACTTCCGGTGCCGCCTTGCGTAGTTCGACCGAGATCTTCAGCCCACGGCAAATCTCCAGCACCAGCCCGCGCGAGACGCCTTCCAACGCGCCCGAATCCAGCGCCGGCGTGTAGATGATCCCGCTCTCGATCCAGAAGAGATTGCTGCTGGCGGCTTCGGCTAGATGGCCCTCGGTATTCACCAGCAAGGCCTCATCCGCTCCCCGTGCTTCGGCTTCGGCCCGGGCGATGACGTTGAGGAGCTTGTTGGCCGATTTGATCAGGAGCAGCGGATCACCCGCAGCCACGCGGTAGGGGCTCGTCACGACCTTCCACTGTGGCAGACCGGTCGACGGCAAGGCTGGGGCTGGATGCGTTGAGAGGACCAACGATGGCGTGTCCGCACCCTTCGGTGAATAGCCACGCGCGCCCACTCCGCGTGAAAGCGCGATCCTCAGGATGCCTTCGTCCACTTGGTTTCGCTTGAGAAGCTCTTGGGCAATCTCCGTCAATTCGTTGTCTGTGGGCGGAAGAACGATGCCGAGGAAGGCCGCTCCTTTCCGAAATCGCCGCAGATGTTGGGTCCAACGGAAGGGTTTCCCCGAATGGATGCGAACCGTTTCGAACAGCCCGTCGCCATAAAGAAAGCCACGGTCGAACACCGACACGGTGGCGGCGGCTTCTGGGACGAACTGGCCGTTGAGATAGACGGTCATCGGACTTGGTTATCCGCGAAGGGCGCCAAGGAACGCGAAGAGAAAACTTTGCATCGAAAGCGCTGTTTCGGGCTACGCCAACAGGCCCTTCATCACTTCCCCATGCACATCCGTCAGGCGGTAGTCGCGGCCCTGGAAGCGGTAGGTCAGCTTCTCGTGGTTGAGGCCCATGCAGTGCAAAATGGTGGCCTGGAGGTCATGCACATGGACCTTGTCCTTGACGATGTGGTAGCCCAGTTCGTCCGTCTCGCCGTAGCTGGTGCCGGCCTTGATGCCTCCGCCGGCTATCCACAGGGAGAAGCAGTGCGGGTGATGGTCACGCCCGAGGAACTTGCTGCCGTTGCGTTCCTCGTTCATCGGAGTGCGTCCGAATTCGCCGCCCCAGATCACCAGCGTGTCCTCGAGCAGGCCACGCTCTTTGAGGTCTTTCAGCAAGGCGGCCGTCGGCTTGTCCGTCTCCTTGCAGCGCTGCGGCAACGAGGTCATCAGGTCGTCGCTCGGGCTCGTGCCGTGGCTGTCCCAGCCCCAGTGGTAGAGCTGCACGAAACGCGTGCCGCGTTCCAGGAGGCGCCGCGCGAGGAGGCAGTTGTTGGCGAAGGAAACCTTGCCCGGCTCGATGCCGTAGAGCGACTTCACCGACTCGGGTTCCTTGGAAATGTCCATCAGCTCCGGCACCGAGGTCTGCATCCGATAGGCCAGCTCGTATTGCGAAATACGCGTCAACGTCTCCGGGTCGCCGACCTGCTTGAGATGCATCTGGTTCAGATCGCGCAACGCGTCGAGCGACTCGCGCCGGACCTGCGCCGACATGCCTTCCGGGTTGGAGACGTAGAGCACCGGATCGCCTTGAGAACGGCATTGCACGCCCTGGTAGACCGTCGGCAGGAAGGCGCTGCCCCAGAGCGACGCGCCGCCGTCGGGCGTCTTGC
>JBBRDN010000217.1:0-7206 GCA_038203875.1 Verrucomicrobiota bacterium | reverse complement strand
CCGCCGGCCTGTTCCATTTGTCTTCACGGCTCTGCCCGCAGCACCGCCGGGAAAAACTCGACGCCATCCGCCAAAACCTGAGCGGCGGATTGCCGTGCCGCCTGGTCTCCACCCAGCTCATCGAGGCCGGGGTGGACGTGGACTTCCCGATTGCCTACCGCGCGCTCGGGCCGCTCGATTCGATCATCCAGACCGCCGGCCGCTGCAATCGCGAAGGGCGTTCCACAGAACCCCGCCCCGTGATCGTCTTCCGGCCGGAGGAAATGAAAACGCCACCAGGAGCCTACCGCATCGCGACCGCCAAAACGGTGGAGTTTTTGGCGCGGCATCCCGACGCCGCTGACCGGCTGCACCTGCCGGAGTTCTACGCCGCTTACTTCCGGGAACTTTAAGGTCTGCTCGGTCCTGAATCCTCAAAGAAAGACCCAGTTTGCGCCGCCTGCGAAGCCCTCGACTTCCCCAAGGCTGCCGAGGAGTGCTCGCTTATCGGTGACGAAACCCGCGCCGTGCTTGTGAAGAACTGGGACGACAAAAACGGAAAGAACCGCGGGAAGGAACTCGTTGAGAAACTTGAGCGGCAGAAACACCTGACCGCTGCCGAATGCCGCGAAGCCCAGCGCTTTTCGGTGAACCTTTACCAGGGCGAATTCATCACCGCCCAAGCCAAAGGATACATCTACCAGCCCGCCAAGGACTGGGACTTTTGGGTCTGGAACTCCGACTACGACCCGGATCTCGGTCTCGGCCATGTCGGGCTCGACGCCTTCAACCAATGACCTGCGCTTCTCCCACCTTGAGACCGGGCAACGCCGCCAAAAGCAGGACGGCCAACGGCTTCAAATCCTGTAGCCGGTTGGAGCGCGCCCTGAGCACTGCCACCGCAATCTTGAACCGGGGCAGGTGCTGCTGGAACGACAGGTTGCGGTCCACCGTCACGAAGACATCGAACTCGGGCTCCGCCAGGCTCAACAGCCGGCCGTTCTTGATCGTCGCCCAGCCCATCTGCGGGACGGTGCGGACAAGATGGCCGGGCAACTCGCGGGCAAACCGGCGGTCCAGACATTCGTCGAGCAGGAGCTTCATTTCACCGCAGAGCAGCCGTCATCTGTTCGGCGGCGCTTTCGAGAAAGGCGACCACCTGTTCCCGTTTCACCGTGGGAAAGCCCTCCAGGAAATCGTCGATCGAATCGCCGCCCTCCAGGTAATCCACCAAGGTTTGCAGCGGCACCCGGGTTCCGGCAAAGCACGGTGTCCCGCCCATCACCCCCGGATCGCTAACGATGATCTTCCTCTTCATGCCCGCACTGTCCCCGTTTCCACCCCGACTTCAAGCCGCCACATAGGACCACCATGACCATCCACCTCCGCACCTGGGGCGACCTCGCCTGTTTCACCCGGCCCGAAATGAAGGTCGAGCGCGTCAGCTACCCAGTCATCACGCCAAGCGCTGCTCGCGGTCTGCTGGAAGCCATCCTCTATAAACCCCAGTTCCGTTGGCGTATCCGCCGCATCGCCGTGAAGCGGCCGATCCAGTTCCTCGCCTTCCGCCGCAACGAGGTGAAATCACGCCTCTCGCCCCGCAAGCCCGAGCCGCTGCTGGCCGACGAGGATCGCACCCAGCGCAACACCCTAGCTCTGCGCGACGTGGAATACGTCATCGAAGCCTCCATGCACCTCACGCCGCTCGCCGGCCTGCCCCGTAGCCGCCGAGGTAACGAGGCGGTCTCCGACGATCTCGGCGAAGACACGCCCGTGAAGTATCTGGCCATGTTCCAACGCCGGGCGGAGAAGGGCCAATGCTTCGCCCAGCCGTGTTTCGGCTGCCGCGAATTTCCCGCCCACTTCGAACTGGCCGACGCGAATGCCATGAACGTCCCGCCCGCCATCAACCGTGATCACGATCTTGGTTTGATGCTCTACGACGTGTTCCATCTCGACGTTTCCCGCGACCAAGCTCCGGGCAAGGTCGAGAAGCCCCAGCCCCGCGTCACGTTCTTCAAGGCTTCGCTGAAGGACGGAGTCGTCGCCGTGCCCGATTGGAACGAGGTCAAAACCCAGCTCGGAGGTGCCCAATGATGCTCCAAGACCTCATCGCCTATGCTGAACGAGAGAACCTCGGCGACGCGGACTTTGAAACCGTAGGCGTCCGTTGGCTCATCTCGCTGACATCCGATGGCAAGCTGGCGGGTGAGCCGATCCCGCTCGCCGAGAATCCCTCGGACAAAAAGCCGAGGCCAAAAGCGATGGCCCGCCCGTTCACCTCGCCAAACGAACTGAACCAAGGAACCAAGTCCCACTTCCTCTGCGACACCTTGGAGCGGGCCGTCTTGTTCCTCGATCCCAAGGCGGCGGACAAAACCGAATCCCGTCGGGTTCAACACGCCTATTTCCAATCCCTGTTGATCGAAGCGGCCGAAGCCGTCCCCGCAGAAGCCGCTTCGCTGCGGGCGGTCCGGACTTTCTTGGCCCAACCGGAAGCGCTCGAAGGGCTGCATAGCCGTCTCGCCACCGCCAAAGCCAAACCCTCGGACAACGCGACGTTCTCGGTGGACGGCGAAATTGTGCTCAAGAGCGATCTGTTGCGGCAGTTTTGGCGGGATCGCCGCAAGCGTGCGGCATCGGCCGTCGCCGCCAAGGAGCAGCGTGTCTGTGTGGCCACCGGCCAACTAGCGGAAACCCTCGACACAACGGAGAAGATCAAGGGCGTGCCGGGTGGTCTGGCGATGGGCACCAACCTGATCAGCTTCGACAAGGACGCCTTCTGTTCCTTTGGTCTGGAACAGGCGCAGAACGCCGCCCTGTCCACCACCGCCAAACTTAAGCTCCGTTCGGCGCTGAACGCCCTGATCGACAAGAGCCGAACCCAAGGACTCGTCTTCAACGACACAGTCCATCTTCACTGGACCCGAGAGAAACTGGATGCCGACCCCATCGACCTCCTCTCCACAGCGGACCCGGAAGCGGTCGCTGCGTTGCTCGATTCCATCAAGGAGGGGCGGCGCTACGTCGGCATGGAGGCGAACGACTACTACGCCCTCAGCGTGTCCGGCAACGGAGCCCGTATCGTCGTCCGCGACTGGCTGGAAAGCACCGTGCCTGAGGTGGAGCGAAACATCGCGGACTGGTTCGCAGACCTGGCCCTCGTCCACCCGGACGGCACGAGCACCAAGCGCGACTTCAAGTTCGGCGCGCTTCTCTACGGAATGGTTCGGGCAGATCTGTCCGAGCTCTCTCCGCAGATCCCAACCCAACTGCTCCATGCCGCCCTGCGCGGGCGGAAGACTCCACTGCCACAGTCAGCCTTGGCGGCGGCCTTGCGCCGTCAACAACTCGACCAAGAAAATAAACTCAATCCGGCCCGTCTCGCCCTGATCAAGGCGTGTCTCCTCCGATCCCCGTCCTTTTCACAAAACCCTTCATCCACCAATGCAGCCATGAGCGAATCCCTGAATCCTGAGTCCCGTGACGCCGCCTATCTATGCGGCCGTCTCTTCGCGGTCTTCGACCGTCTTCAATACCTCGCCCTCGGCGGGGTCAACGCCGGCGTGGTCGAGCGCTACTACGCCAGCGCCAGCGTCACGCCATCCCTTGTCATGGGACGGCTCTTCCGCAACGCCCAGTTTCACCTGGCCAAGGCCGGCGGTGGCGTGGCGGAAAACGTCCGCAAGGACTTCGAGGAACTTTCCTGCGCCTTGGGCCAGAAGTTTCCGGCCACGCTCGATCTCGAAAGCCAGGGGCGCTTCGCCCTCGGTTACTACCACCAGAAGGCCGACTACCGTCGCCGCACGGCCGAACGGAAGGAACAGCAAGCCTCCGAAGCCGCCAACGCCTGAATCCACCTCTCAACCATCCACGCTCAACTCACTGACACATGAACCATCGCTACGACTTCGTTTATTTCTTCGACTGCAAGGACGGCAATCCCAACGGCGATCCCGATGCCGCCAACGCTCCGCGCATTGACCCGCAGGACATGCACGGCCTCGTCTCCGACGTCTGCCTCAAGCGCAAGATCCGCAACTTCGCGCTTCTCGCGAAACAAGCCGGGCCCGGCTTCGGCATCTTCGTCCAGCAGGGCAGCGTGCTGAACGAGAGCATCGCGAAAGCGCACAAGGATCTCGGCCACGACGTGGACCCCAAGTCCGAAAAGAAGAAAGCCACCCGCGAACAAGTCGGCAAAGCGCGCGAGGAAATGTGTAAACGCTTCTACGACGTCCGCACCTTCGGCGCGGTCATGTCCACCGGCGCAAACGCCGGCCAGGTGCGCGGTCCGGTTCAACTCAGCTTCAGCCGCAGCATTGATCCAATCCTGCCGCTCGATCTCAGCATCACTCGCATGGCCGTGACCGAAGCCAAAGAAGCCGACAGCCCTAACCAAACGATGGGCCGCAAGAACCTCATCCCCTACGGTCTCTACCGTTGCCACGGTTTCATCAGTGCCCATCTCGCCCGCGAGACCGGCTTCAGCGACGCCGACCTGGACCTGCTGTGGCAGTCGTTGACCCAGATGTTCGACCACGACCGCTCCGCCAGTCGCGGCACGATGGCTCCGCAGAAGCTCGTCGTCTTCAAGCACCAGTCCGCCCTCGGAAACGCCCCGGCGCACAAACTGTTCGAGCGCGTTTCCGTGAAGCGCAAGACCGGGGTGGATGTGGCCCGCGACTTTACGGACTACGACGTGTTGGTTAACAAAGAGGGGCTTCAGACCGGCGTCGAGGTGCTGGATCTCCTCTGAGTTCGCTTGAACTCCGCCGGTCCAAGTATGCCGTCGTCCGGGGAGCGGGAGCTTTTGCCCCTCTCGCTCCTCAACGACTTCCTTTATTGCGAGCGCCGGGCGGCATTGAAGGTGGTGGAAGGCTGGCGCTCGGCCAATCAGCACACCAACCGCGGCGACATCGTCCACGAACACGCCGACCTTGCGGGCTATGACGTTGTGAAGGGCGTCACGCTCCTCCGGGCGCTGCCCGTCTGGTCCGACCGGCTTGGGCTGAACGGCAAGTGCGACATCGTGGAGCAACGGCCCGACGGCTCGTTGTTCCCCGTCGAATTCAAGCTCGGCAAACGCCGCCAATGGACCAACGACGACGTGCAGCTCTGCGCCCTGGCGATGTGCCTGGAGGAGATGTTTCACCAGACCATTCCCGGCGGAGCCATCTTCCACGCCGATTCCAAGCGCCGCCGCGAAGTCGCCTTCACGCCGGAACTGCGGGCCAAAGCAGAGAACACCGCCCGACTACTCCACGAACTGCTCCGCGCCGGACACGTCCCTCCGGCGATTTACCGCGATGCCTGTGAGGAGTGTTCCCTCTTCGCCACCTGCCTGCCCAAGGCCACCGGCAGCGACAGCCGCGCCGTTCGGCTGTCGAAACAACTGTTCCAGACCTGATGGGCCTCAAGACCCCAGACGCCAGACACGGGACGCCACATGGACGCCATCCAGCAAAACACCCTCTACCTCACCACGCCCGGCACCTATGTCGCCCGCGACCACCTCACGTTGCAGGTCGAAGTGCCGGTCTATCCCGACGACTTGCCACTGGAAAAGCGCACCAAGGACACCGCCACCGGCACGCGCAAGCTCGCCATCCCCATCCACCATCTGGAATCCATTTGTGTCTTCGGCCAGGCCACCATTAGCCCGCCCGCGCTCGACCTGTGCTGGGAACACGGCGTCGCGGTGAACTACCTGAACGAATGGGGCCGTCTCCACGCCCGCATGACCGGCGTGGCCGACACCAGCGTGACCCTGCGCCGGGCTCAGTTTCGTGCGGCGGACGATCCGGCCAAGTGCGCCGCCATCTCCCGGCAGATCATCGCCGGCAAGATCCAGAACAGCCGCAACAGCCTCCTGCGTGCGGGCCGGGAAAGTGTTTCCTCAGAAGACAAGGACCGGATCGAAGCCGTAACCGATGCCCTGGCCCGGCAAATCCGCGATCTGCCTGGCATCACCGAGCTTGATTCGTTGCGCGGCGCGGAAGGCATGGCCGCCAATCAATACTTCATGGTGCTGTCGCTCACCTTAAAGCAGCAGCGGGAGGAATTCGCCTTCAAGAACCGCAGCCGCCGACCGCCCCGCGACCGGATCAACTGTCTACTCAGCTTTCTCTACGCCCTCGTCCGTCACGACTGCATCGCGGCTCTCACCGCCGCCGGGTTGGATCCGTTCGTCGGCTTTCTCCATGTGGACCGGCCCAACCGCCCCTCGCTCGCGCTGGACCTGATGGAGGAATTCCGCCCGTGGCTGGCCGACCGGCTGGCCATCACCCTCATCAACCGCCAACAGATCGGACCGGAGGACTTCAAGGAACGCGAAGGCGGGGCCGTCGAATTCACCGACGCCGGCCGCAAACGCGTCATCAAGGCCTATCAGGAACGGAAGCAGGAAACGCTGAACCATCCCTTGCTGGATCAAAACCTGCGGATCGCGCAGCTTCCTTTCACCCAGGCCCGAGTGCTCGCCCGACACCTGCGGGGAGACATTGCCGACTACGTGCCGCTGGTGCCCAAGTAACCGCCACACCGTTCATGCTGATCCTCGTCACCTATGATGTGGCCACCCTGGAAACCGCCGGAAAACGGCGGCTCCGCCGTGTCGCCCAAGCCTGTGAGGACTACGGGGTCCGGGTGCAGAAGAGCGTGTTTGAATGCCAGGTGGGCCAGAAGGAATGGGTGCTCCTGCGCGACCGACTGCTCACCGAGATCAACGCGGCGGAAGATTCGCTCAGGTTCTACTTTCTCGATGAGAAGGCCGTGCAGCGCACCGAACATCACG
Organism: Verrucomicrobiota bacterium; assembly: GCA_038203875.1. Taxonomy (GTDB): domain Bacteria; phylum Verrucomicrobiota; class Verrucomicrobiia; order Limisphaerales; family CANJSG01; genus CANJSG01. Next base: position 434 of record JBBRDN010000217.1, on the reverse strand, counting down.
GCGTCGACAAACCCGTCAATCTGAGCGAACCGCTGATCCTATGACCGCCTCTCCGCGAACCCCCAGTGCCGGGCCGGAGGCGGCGGCTTCGCGGAAAACGCTTCCGGCCCCGCCTTCTTTGAGCTTTGTCATGTTCTTTGAAATCTATGAATGGGAAGGAGTAATCGGAACTAGGCACGTTCGCGGAGAACAGCTACGAAACTTCTGCGACTGTTCAAGTTGGAGTGGTCGCGGTCGCTCCTGACCTCGGTCAGGAGCGCGGATTGAAACCGGTGAGGACGGCGGCGATGTGGCGGGCCATGCGGTCGCTCCTGACCTCGGTCAGGAGCGCGGATTGAAACACCGTGCGGGCCGAGACGAAGAAGGACGAGATCCTGTCGCTCCTGACCGAGGTCAGGAGCGCGGATTGAAACTGGTCGTCCGGCGTGATGAGG
>JBBRDN010000216.1:0-7252 GCA_038203875.1 Verrucomicrobiota bacterium | reverse complement strand
GGTCGCAGTGTCTTGGTAGTAGGGCATCGGCTCCTCACGGTGTGGCTTGAAGCAAAATGGATGCGTCGAGAAGCCTCCCAGGGGTGGACTGCTTCCAGCCGTTCACTTCAGAAGGGGTGGTGGCAGTGGAGATGTGCAATTGGATGGGTGTCTGCCATCCGGATTTTTCTGCCGGGTCCACGCGGCAGGAAACTCCCGTCCGGCGGCCCTCGACCCCGGATACGTCATTTATCATGGCAAGGAGCTTGTGGTTGAGTCCGTCGTAAACCGTTGATGAAAAGAATACTGAAGGATGCATTGCCGCAGTGTTTTTGGCGCTGGCACGGGCATAGCTATGCGGAATGAGACCAACGGCAGACTAATGAAAACAGTTGCGACATCAGAACCGGAGTGGCTGACAGTGCGGAAGGAGAACATCATCTGCATGCCCCTCGGCCTCCTTGGATTCGAGAGCATCAAACAATATGTGCTCCTGACTCGGCCGGGTGAGGAGCCTTTCCTCTGGCTGCAAATGCTCGACGACCCGAACCATTCGTTCCTGGTGGTCTCGCCGTTCCACGTTCTTCCCGACTATTCTCCGGAGTTGTCGGGCGACGACGTCAAGTTTCTGGCCCTCACGGATCCCGAGGATGCGATGATCCTCAACGTCGTGACTCTTCGTCCTGAAGGGCAGGCCTCGGTGAACCTGAAGGGACCCATCGTGGTCAACCGGCATACTCTCCGGGCCAAACAGGTGATCCCGACCAACGCAGTCGACTACGTCCTGCGCCATCCCATTTCCGTGACGGCATGAATTGGGGAACGCCGCTATGCTCATCCTCTCCCGCAAAGTAAACGAATGCATCGTCATCGACGGCCGGATCACCGTGAAGATCGTTCGGGTCGAAGGGGAGATCGTGAAACTGGGGATCGAAGCCCCGCTCGATGTGCCGGTTCACCGGCAGGAAATTTACGAGGAGATCCAGCGCAACAACCGTGAGGCCCTTACCGAAGGACGCCCCAAGGTCCCGCGACTTCCTCGACTGAACGGAGTCCCAGTCAAGGACGCAAAGAAAACGGAGTAATCCCCAACACAGGAAGTAGCTATGGTCATCAACACGAACACCCAGGCCCAAGCGGCCGCCTCGAACCTCCAGTCCAGCCAGGCGATGTTGTCGAAATCGCTCGCACGGCTCAGCTCGGGATCGAAGATCGTATCCCCCTCCGACGACGCCGCGGGCCTCGCCGTTTCGTCCCGCCTGGATTCGCAGATTTCCCGTCTCGATGCGGCCAAATCCAACGTCGGCAACGCCGTCTCCTTCACCCAGGTGCAGGATGGCTTTCTGAAGAAGATCGCCAAGGCGTTCGACCGGATGAGCGAACTTTCGATCCTGGCCCAGGATGTCACCAAGTCCAACGCGGACCGCGACCTCTACAACCTGGAGTTCGCGCAGCTTTCCGAGTATGTGCAGAACACGACCTCGAAGGAATTCAACGGGGTAAGCCTGTTCTCCGCCGCGCCGCTAAACGTCACGATCGACCAGGATGGCGGCTCTTTCACGATGAACGGCATCAACATGTCGGGGGCGACCTTCTCGGCGGTCAGCAGCCAGAACATTTCCACGACCACCGCCGCCGCCACCGCCCTTGGGGTCGTCAAGACCGCCATCACGCAGTTGGCCGCGAATCGCGCGACGATCGGCGCCTACCAGACACGCCTGAATTTCACGTCCGAACAGCTGGTGGTGACCAAGGAAAACCTCACGGCCGCCAGCAGTCGCATCAAGGACGTCGATGTCGCCGAGGAGAGCACGCAATACGCGCGCTACAACATCCTTGTCCAGTCGGGCACTTCGATGCTGGCCCAGGCGAATCAACTCCCGCAGAGCGTGCTGAAGCTCCTGCAGTAATCGGACGGTTCTCGATCAGTTTCCCACCTTTTGTTGTGGTTGGGGTAGCACGGGCGGCGGAAGGGCTTAAGGGCTCCGCCGCCCGTCTCATTTCCCGGGGCAAATCCTTCCGCCCCCCGGCCGTGTTCTCTTCTTCTCCGGTCTTCGACGGGCAAAACCTTCCGATGTTGGGGCGTTTTCTGGCCCTGCGCGGGCTGGTATGGGACTGGCTTAACGGTAGGGGTTCATCCTGCCGCATGGATTCCCGACAGCCGGTGCGCTGTCCTTGGTGCGGGATGTGAACACGCACGGAAGCCAATGCCATCAGTCGTCGACAGTTCAAAGGAACGAAAGATCCGGGGACGCTGCTCCCCGATGAAACGGTTTCCAGCCGCCCAGCCCCGGTGCGGCAACCTTCTCTCCTCCCCGGTCGCCTTCTCCCCCTGCCTATGATCCCCAACGCCAACGTCCCCGCCATGCCCTCCCAAGACGAAACCAGGATCGTCCGCCCGCAGACGCTGAATCTCCAGTGCATAGACCTTTGCAACAGCCGTTGCGTCATGTGCCACATCTGGAAGGACGGACGCCGCGAGAAGATGTCGATCGAGGAACTGCGCGTGGAGTTGGCGAATCCGTTCTACAGCGAAGTTATTCATGTTGGGGTAACCGGAGGCGAACCGACCCTCAGAAGGGACCTGTTCGAGCTCTACGAACTTTTCCCGCAATGCCTGTCCAAGCTCACCGGGGCTTCGTTCATCACCCATGGAATGCAGACCGAAAGGGCGGTCGAGACCTACTCCAAAGTCCATTCCCTGTATCGCGATCTAGACCTGACCTTCGACGGGATGGTCTCCCTCGACGGCGTCGGTCCGGTTCACGACCTGGTGCGCGGCCGCAAGGGCGCGTTTGACGCGGCATCCAAGACTTTGTTCCAGCTGAAGCAGCGCGGTGTCGGGGTCATTGCCGCATGCACGATCGTCCGGGCCAACGTCTACGAGTTGCATGACCTGCTTGATTGGGGAAAGGCCAACGGGGTCTACATCCGCTTCCGCGTCGCGGAGTTCATCCGGCGCCTCTACAACGACGATTGCGCGTCCGAAATCCGCGCCTTCAATCCGCGCGAACTGCGCCATCTCGTTTCGTTCTTCCACGTCCTGCTCGGTGAATACGAGACCAACGAGACGATCCGCAAGACCTACAATTCCATCCTTTCCCTGCTCACCGGCGGCGAGCGGCTGATCGGTTGCCCCTACCAGAGGGGCGCCGCCGTCAACGTAGACAGCCGGGGATGGGTCGCCTGCTGTGCGCCGAAGGGCGCTTCGTTCAAACCCACCTCCGAGCCCGGCGAAGTCCACTCGCTTTTGGCCGCGCAGCGCGGCGAGGTCACCGCGGCACACTGCGCGGACTGCATCCATGACTATCACGACGACTGGAACGCGGCCGCCGCCGAGGATGTTGCCCGGTCGCACGTCCGGACGGAGGAACTCTACGCCGTCACCGAAGCGCATCTGACGACCGCGGAGCTTCCCGCGCAGGCGCTTGAACTGGGGCGGATGAAACAGGTTCTGCTCGCCGGCTGGTATGGCACCGAAACCGCGGGCGACATCGCGATCCTCCAAGGGATCGTCACCGAGTATCTCGCGGTGAATCCGGGTCTGCAGTTCCAGGTCCTGAGCCTCTATCCCTACTACACGCGCACCACCGTGGCCCTCTGGCCCGATGACCTGCGGACGAAGGTTAAGGTCGTCGGTTACGACACCGAGGCTGCGTGGATGGCGACGTCCGACTGCGATGCCGTCGTCATGGCGGGCGGGCCGCTGATGGACATCGGCGAAACGCGCAAGATTCTGTGCCTTTTCAAACGCTTCGCCGATCTGGGGAAACCAAGGGTCATCGAAGGCTGCGGCGTGGGCCCCCTCAACCGCGCCGAGTTCCGTTGGAACGTCTGCTGCATTGCCAGGCTTGCCACCACGATTTCCGTCCGGGACCACGCGTCCCGGGAGGCGCTCCGGTCCTACGGAATCCGCAAGCCGATCGAGGTGCGGATGGATCCCGCTGTAACGTTTGTCCGCGCCCAGGGGATTCGGCATCACGGGTCGGACGCGAAGGTCATCCGCTGCTTTCTGCGCGAACTCACCTGCGAATATCCCCAGGCGCTCACGCCGGATCAGGCCGCCGAGAATCTCGCCTCAATGCTTACGCGGATGCTGGCATGGTATCCCGAGCACCGGATCGAATTGTGGGCCATGCACCACTTCCCGGTAGGCAATGACGATCGTCTGTTCGCCCGCCAGTTGGTGAAGAAAGTCGCCGATCCGCGGCTCACCGTGGATTGGGAACCCCGCACTCCACGGGAGATCCTCGAAGCGATGGCCGCCGCGGACTTCTGTGTCTGCATGCGGTTTCATTCCTGCGTATTTGCGTCGGAAGTCGGGGTGCCGTTCCTCGCGATCGACTACACCGCCGGCGGCAAGATCAAGGCGTTCCTCGACGACATCGGTCAGGCCGGTCGCCTCAGCGGACTCGGTAGTCTGCCCTCCCTCGACAAGGATCGGTTCACGGCCAAGCTTCGCGTCGTTCCGGCCGAGCAGCAGAGCGCATCGCCGGTGCCATCCGCGAATCCTCCGACCGTTCTCCATATCATCCAGAACGTGATCGGCGGGGGCGGCTCCCGAGCGATGATCTCGCTCGCCAGGCATTCGCGGCGCCTTGGGGGATACCGCCACAAGCTCGTCTCTCTCGCGGCGGCGGACTCCGTCGGTCTTGAACTCGCGCGCCAGGCCGATCTTCCGGTGTTGAACGAACCCGGCCGCGACGAGCTCCGAAAGGCGATGGCCGAGGCGGACATCGTGCTCGTCCACTGGTGGAACAATCCCGAGGTCGCGGCGCTGTTCCGCTCGGACCTCCCTCCCACCAGACTAGCGCTATGGCTGCATGTCGGGGGCTATCATTCTCCCCAGGTCCTGTCGCGGTCGCTGATCGACTTCGCGGATCTCTCCGTCGCCTGCAGTCCGCATACCTATTCGCATCCGGTCTTTGCGGAGCTTGCGGATGATGTGCGGGGCGAACGCACGGCCATGGTGCTGGCTGGCGCCGATTTCGACCGCCTCCAGGGCACGAGGCCGCGCGCGCATGAAGGGTTTCGCGTCGGCTACATCGGCACGGTGGACCCGATCAAGATGCACGCCGGGTTCGTGTCGATGAGCTGCGCCGTCAAGGTGCCGGGCGTGAAGTTCGTCGTGTGCGGCAATGGCGATCCGGGCTGGCTCAAGGCCGACGTCGAGAAGTCGGGCCGTGGCGCCGATTTCGACTTCCGGGGTCCGGTCGAGGACATCCGCGGCGTGATCGAGACGCTCGATGTCTACGGCTATCCGCTCTGTCCCGACACCTACGCGGCGGCCGAACTGAATCTCCAGGAAGTGATGTATGCCGGATTGCCCGTCGTCACCTTTCCCCATGGCGGCATTGGAAAGCTCATCCAGCATCGCGAGACGGGGATCCTTGTGAACTCGCCTGAGGAATACGCCCGGGCCATAGAAGAACTTCATGGGAACCCGGCGGAACGGGCCCGTCTTGGCGCGAACGCCGCGGCCTTTGCCCGCCGCCATTGGGGAGCCGAAAGCGCAGCCCGCGAGTTCAACTCGCAGTTCGAACGGCTCTTGTCGCGCCCCAAGCAAACCCGTCAGTGGGGGATGCCTGCGGGGAACACCGTTTCAGAACTGCCGCTCTCGTTGGCGGATCGTGTCGTGCCGCTGGCGATCCATCCTGGCGCCCGGATGTTTGTCGAATCCCTCGAAGACGGCTCGACGCCGTTCATCGAAAGCCTGGCCGCTTCTTCGTTCAAATCCACCGTCGAAGCCGAGGACCGCATCGGCCGATTGCCGCGCATGGTGCACAGCGCGGGCGTGCAGTCGTTCCGCAACGCGTTCCCCAAAGATCCATTCCTCCAACTCTGGGCGGGTCTCGGATTTCTGCACTCCGGCAATCTCCCCGAAGCGTTCAACGCGTTCACGGCGGCCTGGCAGAACGGCTTCGATCAATGGCGCGTCCATTGGTATCGGGCCCTCGCGGCGGAACGCGCAGGCCGTGCGGAGGATGCCGTCGGTGCGCTTCGTATACTCCTCCAGTCCGCGCCTGATTTCGCTCCCGCGCGGGAAATGATGCGCCGGATCGGTGGCGGGCACGTCCCGTTTGAGGCGCCCCGGACTTCCGACTCTCCGGCCAATGTGGCCAACCGTTATGTGCAACAAGCCGACCGCCTCCTCAACGAAGGGCAGGTCGCCCAGGCGCGCGATTGGCTCGACCGTGCCCTGGACCTGGTTCCGGGCCAGGTGGATCTGATGGAGGCTGTCGTCGAACTCGATTGCCGCTTGGGCCAGCTCGATGCCGCCAGAAAGAGGTTCGGAATCATTCTTGCCGCAGATCCCCGGCGCGCCTCGCCCGGGATGGATCGAATTCGTGACGCACTCGGTCTCGTTTCCAATCCCATGCCAACACCTCCGCCCACCTCATCCGTCGACCTCGAACCGTTCACCCGAAGCGCGGTTGCCGCGGTGGAGCGGGACGATATCGAGGGCGCGGTCAAAGCCCTGGAAAGCGCGCGCCGGATCAGCCCGCGCCATCCCGGTGTCCTCGTGGCGCTGGGCAATTTGTATGGCCGGGCGGGAAACCACCTTGCAGCCATCGAGGCGCTCAAGGACGCGGTGGCGGCGGACGGGACCAATGCATCGGCCTATGTCCTCCTCGCCCGCGCGGCGGTGCGTCTGGACCGCGTGCCTGAGTTTGAAAGCGCCCTCGTCCGCGCGCTTGAGATCGCCCCCGGCTGCGCTCCCGCCCATCGGTTGCTCGGCGATCTGATGATGGAGGGAAAGAGCTACTCCGAGGCCGCCCGGCACTATCGCCTGGTCCTGAACGAATCGGCCCCGGATCCCGTTCTGTTGCTGGCGCTCGCGACCTGTCTGGATCATTGCGGCGAGGCCGATGCGTCCGTCGGGTATCGCGACGAGGCGCTTCGATCCGCCGGCGCCGATTCTTCGCGTCGCGAATCGCTCGGTTTTCTGGAGAACATCAATCCGGTTTCTTCCGCCTCTCGCGATTCGCGACCGGAAGTTGTCAGCGCGGAAAGGAGCGAGTCTGCGTCCGGTGTGCCTGATTTGTCGGAGTTCCTAGCCCGTCTTGAACCCGCTCTTGCGGCCGACGATTATGTGACCGCGGAATCGGTTCTTCGCTTCGCGTTTGGGGCGTATCCGAGGAACGGCGAACTGGCGAAAGCGCTGGCCAATCTCCAGTTCCAGATGGGCCGTTACGAGCAGGCGATCCCAAGCTTCGAGGCCGCGTGCCGGTTGGCTCCCGAGGATCCACTCATGCCCGTGCTGCTGGCGCAT
>JBBRDN010000215.1:0-7366 GCA_038203875.1 Verrucomicrobiota bacterium | reverse complement strand
TGCAGAGGGTGAAGGCGAAGGAGCGCTTGTCGTAGCCGAGCACCCAGCCTTTCTCGGCATTGCCGTTGTCCTGGATGAAGCCGGCGATGCCGCCGTCGTTGCGGGTTTCGTCGAGCAGCACCCAGGCGGCGACAGTGAACTCGCGCTTGGGCAGGATGTCCTTCGCTCCCGCCTTGTCCGCCGCCACGAGCAGCCAGTCGTCGGCGCCGTTAAACCGCATCGCTTGGGCGGGCCCGATGTTCGTGGTGATCGGCGCGCCTTGGATCTTCGCGGTGACGCGGTGGGTCAGGTCCTGCCATGTGCCGCCCTCGACGCCGTGCGTGCCGGTGGCGAAGTGCATCAGGAGCCGGTCCTCAACCTTGTCCGGATGGGCGGAGAGCGTGGCGGGCAGGAGGCAGCCGAGAAGCGTGGCCAATTGAAACGAATGCCTGGAAATCATCGGTTGGTGGAGGCGTTGCAGGTGAAGTCGAAGATGTCGAAGTTGCGGAGGTCGCCGGCGGCGCGCGCGGCGTAGGCGGGCGAGAGCGGTTCGCTGAGAAGGAACGGCACCATCTCCTCGTAGCGCCCGCCGTGGGAACGGAGAGTCGAGCCGACGGCCTTCAGATCATGGTCCTCCGGCGTGCGGCCGAGAACCACGTCGCGGCCGGAGACGACGACCAGTTCGCCGAGGCGATCGGCGGGCAGCTCCAGTTTCCGAGCGGCGGTGGCGCGGTCGTAAACTTCGGTGACGCCGGGAAGTTCTCCGATCCATTTGGCCACCTTGCCGGGATCGATCCCTTCCGGGACATGGACGACCGCATAGGAACCGAGCGCGCCGTGGTGGGCCACGTAGGGATCGGTGATCGGCAGGATGACGCGGAACTCGGCCTCGAAGGCGTCGACCAATCCGCTCTCCAAGTAGATCACGTTGGGCGAACCGTCGGGCTTGCGCTTGGCGTTCATGCCGTGGTCGGCCGTGACGCCGATGACCGCGCCGAGGTCGAGCAGGCGCCCCAGCTCCGCGTCGATGGCGGCGTAGAACTCGATCGCCTCCGGCTCTTCCGGGGCGAACTTGTGCTGCATGTAGTCGGTCGTGCTGAGGTAGAGGAAGTCGGCCCGACCGGCTTCGAGCAGCTTGACCCCCGCTTTGAGGACATAGATCGATGCGTCGCCGGAATAGATCTGAGGTGTGGGGCCGACGAGCGTTTCCACCTCCTCGATTCCGTGGGTCGAGAGGCGCGCGTCCCGGGCTTTCTCGGAGGAGAAGGCGATGCCGCCATGAGAGATCAACCCGTTGGCGAAGATGTCGCGCAGCTTCTCCTTGGCGGTGACGACGGCGACCTTTCTTCCGGCGGCCTGCGCGGCCGGGAACAGCGTCGGCACGCGGACGAAGGCGGAGGAGTTCATCATCACCTCTTGGCCAGAAGCAGGATCGAGGAAGAAGTTCCCGCTCATGCCGTGGACCGACGGCGGAGTGCCGGTGACGATGGAGGCGTTGTTGACGTTGGTGAACGTCGGCATGGCCGCGCGCGCCATCCCGCGCCATCCCCGCACGGAGATGGCTTGGAGATGGGGCATGCGTCCGCGCGCCATGGCGGCGTCGAGGTATTCGTCGGCCGAACCGTCGAGGCAGACGACGGCGACGGGCCTGGCGGGCGGCGTGTAGGTGCGACCGTTGGCGGAGAACGAGGATGCGGTGGGCATGGTTGATTCCGTCACTTCGCGGACGGAGCGGTGGCAGTGAACGCCTCAAGGACGGGCTTGGCGATCCAAGCCTGCGGCGTCTTCACGCCGAGCACGTGGGCGATGGTTGCAGCGGTGTCGTAGGTGTTGATCGGCGACTTGATCTCGTGTCCGACGGCGATGCCGGGACCGGCGATGATCCAGGGGATCTCCAGCTCGATCATGGTATTACCGCCATGCTTCTTGCCGGTGCCGCCATGGTCGGCGGTCATGAGGAAAACAGTGTCCGCCTCGTCGCCCGTTTCGCGCACGGCAGCGACGATGTCGCCGATGAGGCCGTCGACGAGATCGACGGTCTTGAAGTAGGACGGCGTCTCCCAGCCGAAGCCGTGGCCGGTGTGGTCCACGTCGTCAAAGTGGATGAAGAGCAACGAGGGTTTGTGCTGCTTCCAATAGGCGATGGCGCGTTCGGAAGTAAGGATTGAACCCTTCACGTGCTCGACGGTGTCGGCGACTCCCGGCTCGATCAGTCGGCCGAAGTCGCTCCAATCATGGATGGCGGCGGTGTGGGCGGCGGGCCGCTGCTCGCGCAGCAGCCGGAAAATGGTGGGGAAATGTCCCGAGGGGCCGGCGACGGTGGGAAGGAACTCCATCTTGTTCGTCTGCCAGTCATTCGACGTGACGCCGTGCTGCTCGGGGCCGGCGCCCATGATCATGGAGGCCCAGTTCGGGCTGCTGGAGGTGGGCATCACGCCCCGGGCCTTGAGGGTCCACGACCCGCGCAGCATGAGCTTCGCGAGGTTCGGCGCGTTGGTGCCTCTGAAGGCCACGCTGCCCATGCCGTCGCAGCCCAGGACGATGACGTGCTTCGCTCCCGCGACTTGGGCCGGAGATGTGAATGTGGAAAGGAGGACGAAGGCGAACCCGAGAACGAAGGGCGCGGCGAGTGGTCTCATGCGATGCGATGAATTGGAGGACGGACCCTGTTAAAACGGTTCCTGGCGGGCCCGATGTGACACACGGAAGCACACATCGGAACCCGCCAGGAAATTCACTTCCATCCAGAAGTGAAAAATTGGAAGGGCGGCCGGCTCACCGGCCACCCATGGATCTGACTACCGGCTGAGCCGGTAGAATGTGGGGGCTCCGGTGGCGGGCAACACGATGTTGCTGACACCGTCGGTGTTGGGCACATCGCTCCAGACGATCGGAGCGGCGAGGCTGGTGGTGCTCTGGAGCTTGAGGCCTGAGGCGCCCGTCCAGCTCATGCTGATGTTGCTGCCGGACGGCACGGCGGTGATGGAGCCGGCGGCGATGGCCACTGCCCTGGTGACTTCGAGACCGGCCTGGCCGACGGCGTATACAGCCGTGGCTTCCTGCTGGGTCAGAGCGCGACGCCAGATGACGACTTCATCCAGGACCGCGTTGGTGATGCCGACGCCATTGCCGTCGGTGTAGGTGCCGGTGCCGTCCTGGCCGATGTTGAACGTCTTACCGGCCGCTGCGTCGATCGAGCCGGCCCCGTTGCCGATGGACCGGGTGTCGCGGAGCACACCATCGAGGTAGGTGCGGGCGCCGTTGGTGCGGGCGAAGACGACCAGCAGGTGATGCCAGCTGCCGTCGTCGACCCTGATTCCCGGGTTGTAGTCCGTTCGGGTGCCGTTCAAATCCCGGTAGTTCCACCGAAGGCCACCGGTCGTGAAGATGACGAAGCCGGGGTTGCTGCCACTGCCCCAGTCTTTGTTTCCGAGCAGCGCGGGATCACCCTTGAAGCTGTTCGTCGGGATGAACGCCCAGAGGGCGACTGTGAAGTCGTTGGTCGCGCCGAAGCCCAGGTCCGCCGGCGTGGCGGCCCCGAACGTGGCGTAGTTGAACGAGCTTCCGTTTTGGACCGTGGTGATCTGGAGCGCACCGCTGCCGACCTTGCCGGCAACGAATCCCGGAGCCCCAACCGCGGTGGCGTTGTTTCCGCGGCCGGACGAATCGGCCGTGTTTCCGTCGAACTTCATGTAGGCGACCATATCGTTGGTGATGGCGCCGGAGAACACGCCCAGGCTCACCACGCTGCTGGTTACCGATCCGCTGGTGTTGCCGACGATCACGGAGATCGCGCCGGAATCAGACGACTGGACCGACGGGTAGAACAGGTTCGAGCCCGTGGCGCCGCCGAGCGCGGTGCCGTTCCTGAGCCACTGGACGGTCAGCGGTTGGCGGCCCCGGGCGGCGACCGAGATCATCACCGGCCAACCGGGGCTGCTGAGCCTGGAGGCGGGCTGGGTGGTAATCTCGGGAACGGAAACGACCGTGAGTGTCGCCTGCGCGCTGGGCGTGGTGCCGTCGGAGTTCTTCACGAGGACCGAGTAGGCTCCGGCGTTGTTGGTCTCAACAGACGCGATGGTGTAGGTCGCGTTGGTGGCGTTGAGGATGTTCGCCCCGTTAAACTGCCACTGGTAGGTGTAGGGAGGATTGATCGTGGCCGCGACGGTGAAGGTAACAGGGCTGCCGACGTCGATCTTCTGCGAGGCAGGCTGCGTCGTGAGGACGGGAGTGTTGATGCTGTAGACGCCGATGTCGTCGAGCGACCAATACCAGCTGCCGGTGCCGGTCTGGAGGAAGCGGAAGCGGACCGTGGCCCGGCCGTCGCCGGACGGAACGCGGAGGACTTCGATGCGTTTGGACTCGAAGGAGTCGTCGTTGATGCGGCCGCTGATGTTGGCGGGCTTGATGGAGGAGATGGGGGCGAGGACGAACGCGCCGTAGTTCGTGGCGTAGGCGGCACCGGCATCGACGGTGTTCATGGTGGCGGCGACGTCGACGACCCCGTTGGTGCGCTTCACGTCGGCCACGCCGCCTTCATCGTCCAGCAGGTAGGTCAAGGGCAGCCAGTTGGCTCCCTGGTCGATGGAGTATTCCACCGCGCCCAGGCTGTCCTGGTTCTGCTCATAGGAGCTGAAGAAACCGAGGAAGATGTTCGATTTGCCGGTCAGGTTGTAGTCGGGCGAATAGGCCACCTGGACCTGCGAACCGCCACGGTTGTCGGACTCGCCGTAGAGCGTGTTGCCGCGGATGAGTCCGTTGAGCAGGGAGCCGTTCAGGACGATCGGGTTCCGGTTGAACCGGCGGGTGTCGAGGGAGTAGAGGAGGTTGCTGCTGACAACCACGAAGTCCTTGTAGGAATCCGAGGTGAAGTTGTTTAGGTCGAAGCCGGCCGTCAGGGAAGTGGTGAGGTTGGTCAGGGTCCATCCGGCCGGAACGGCTCCTTCCGATGTGGATTCAAAATCCTCGAAGAACAGCGGCGGCGGTAGCGTGACGGACTGGTATTGGCCCACAGTGAAGGTCCAACGGTTCGACGAGACGCCCGCCACATTGTCAGACCAGACCAACGCGGCTGCGTGAAGGGAACCGGGCGCCAGAATGTTTGTGGTCGCGTAGGAGATGTCGAACCCGTCGGCCACGACGCCGACAGTCGGAGTCACAACGCCGCCGTCGAACCAAAGCTGGATGGACGGCTGCGAGATGACGGTGTCGCCGTTCTTCAGCGCCGCCGTGATCGTCGGGATTGGAGCCACACCTGTGACGCTCACGCCGGGAGAGCGCGTGAAGATGTAGGAAGGAACCGGCGGAATGACCTGCGGAACACCGGCGGCCGTCGCGGCTCCGAGTGCGAGCATCTGTCCGGCGTTCAACGCGGTGGGCCGGAGCTGGACACTGTTCACGAAGCCGGCGGCGGCGTTGCCCTTCTCGTCGTTGAAGAGGATGGACGTTCCCGGCGCATCGAGCGCCCAACGGTCCAGAGTGGTGATCGCCTCGGTGCCGACTTCCAGGCCGTCCACATACTTGCGGATCTGGCCCGCGGCGCCGTCGACCACAAACCCGATGCGATACCAGGTATTGGCCGCAATGGTTCCATGAAACGTGCGCGAGCCGACGCCGTTACCGGAGCTTACGAAGAGTTCCGCCGTGTTCGCGACTCCCTGGATCACGCCCTTATCGGCGTCGAGGATGCCACGGGTCTTGCCGGTCGAGGCCGACGGGTAGAGGACGTCGAGGACCAGGGTGTAATTGTTCTGGAGGCTACCGGAATCGCCGCTGTTGGGGCCGGCCATCACGTAGCCCATGCCGTTCGTGCTGGCGGGAAAGCCCATGACGGTGGCGACGGCACCGTTGATCAGCGGCAGGCCGAGCGCGGTCGTGGTGCCGAACACAGTGTTGGTCGCGGTATTGTTGCCGACGCCGTCACGATAGGTTAGCGCGGAGCCAACCGTGGCGTTCAGGTTGCCGGTGTTGAAGTCCCACTGGCCCGATGGCTGGGCCAACGAGGTGAGGGCGGAAGCGGTGAGGAGCCCGGTTGCGAGGCTGTTCCTCAGGATGTGTTTCAATGTCATGGATGGGGTCGGTTGTGGTCCCGCCAACAGGGCGGAACCGTGGGGAGTTTTTTTGGCGGGAAAAATGACTGGGCCCTATTTGCGGGCGCGGTAGGCGGCCAGAGCCTTCTCCGCGCGGGCGTCGCCGTTCTTGGCGGCCTTCGCGAGTTCCTGGAGTGAGCTCATCAGGGCGTCTCCCGCAGCGCGTTGTTGCTCGGGTGTGAGTTCGGGGTTTCGGCTCACGCCGTAGAGCGCGACGAAGCCGTCCGTGTTGTTGTTGTTGCGCAACGAAGTGGTGGCTGCTTGGACGACCGTGCGGATCTCGCTGGAGGCGTTCGCGAACGCAGTGTCGAGGGATGCGGCCGTTTTTTGGGGATCCGCAGGTGCGGGTGCCTTGCGCCCGTCGCATCCGCTTGGGAGGGCCAGGGCCGCGGCAAGCAGCATTGCGGGTCCGAACTTGATCGATGGTGAAAAGAGCATGGGTATCTCCTACTTCTTCGGATCCTCGGTTCCGGTGAACCACCGGAAGTCGACTCCGGTCTTGGAGTAGGGAACTGACGAGGCGTGGCCGTCGGCCCAGAGCACCTGGCACTTCTTGTTGTGCCGCCACCATTCGTATTCCATCTCGATGCCGGGATAGAGGGAGGCGAGGCTATACTTCCATTGGGTCAGGCATTCGGACCTGCCTGGAAACAAGCCTATCGTGTCCGTGTCTCCTTCCATGGCCTGTTCCGCCGCGTCCGTGGCGAAAATCATCTGCGAAGGATTCTTGTAGGAGGTCGTTTTCTTGGGACCGGACTGCGTCGAATCGTAGGCTTGGACGATGAAGCGGTTGATCCCGTAGCTGGAGTTAAGCCACCACTCAGAAGGATAGTTCAGGCCGTCCTCACGCCATTCATCGACCACCTTGGCATTCGGACACCGGAAAACCTTCCGCGTGCCGCCGAACAGGTTCAGGTAGGCGATGCCCCAGTAGGCCTTGGAATCATTGGGTGAAAGCAGAGTCTCGGTCCTCGGGTTTGCCGACCATTGACCGTTGTTTGGGATGCTCCCGTTGATGTGATGGAACGTCTCGCCGTTCTCCTGGGCGTAGAGCTGCGTGCCGATGCCGATCTGACGGAGATTGTTCAGGCAGGTCGCGGCCTTGCTCTTCTCCTTCGCCTTGGCCAGCGCCGGCAGGTGCAGGCCGGCGAGGATCGCGATGATGGCGATGACGACCAGGAGTTCGATCAAAGTGAAGCCGCTGCGGTGCGGTGGCTGTGGACGATTCGTGATCATTGGTAGCTTCGCCGGGATGGGAAAGGGGCACGCCAGGCGGACCCCGGTTGGGAGTGGGGTAG
>JBBRDN010000214.1:0-7545 GCA_038203875.1 Verrucomicrobiota bacterium | reverse complement strand
CGGGCGGGCAGACAAGCGTGGCGGCACTGTCAGACTGCGGCCTTGCGCCGATGCAGATCCTTCTGCGAACTCTGGCGGCCTGATGGGATCCGTTCGTCTGGTCGTCCAAGTCTGCGTGCTTTGGTTGCTGCCCTGCCGGACGGCGATGGCCGAAGGCTTTTCGCTGGTGAGCTACAACACGCACGGCAACTCGGTGACGGACTGGAGCACCAATTCCGAACAGGTCCGGGCCATAGGGCGGCAGATGCAGTTCCTCCAGCCGGATGTGGTGACGTTCCAGGAGATTCCGCTCACCAACACGTGGCAGATGGCGAACTTCGTGACGGCTTTTCTGCCCGGCTACTTCCTCGCGACCAATTCGGGGACGGACGGGTTCATCCGCAGCGTGATCGTCAGCCGGTTTCCCGTCCTGCGTTCGGCCAAATGGCTGGATGGCGTGAGCTTGGCCGGTTTCGGCTACGCGGGGAACTTCACCCGTGACTTGTTCGAGGCGGAGATCGCGGTGCCCGGTTTCAGCCAGCCGGTGCACGTATTCACCACGCATCTCAAGTCTGCTTCGGACAGCGCCAGCACTTCGCGCCGGGCGGCGGAAGCGCGGGCGATCTCCAACTTCTTCGCCAACGGCTTCCTCACGACCAACGGGCTGCGTCCCTTCGTGCTGACGGGCGACATGAACGAGGACATCGCCCGTCCTGTGAGCGGCAGCGGCCAGCCGATCCAGACGATGACCAACGCGGCGGTGGGCCTGCGGTTGTTGACGCCGACCAATCCGGCGAACGGCAGCGAACTCACCTTCTCGATCCAGGCGGCCAGCATGACGCGGCGCTACGACTACATCCTGCCGAACGTCCTGCTCGCGGCGAACGTGGCGACATCGTTCGTCTTCCGAACCGACTTGGCGTCGGGGGACATCACGCCGGCCATGGCATCGGATTCAGAAACAGCGTCCGACCATCTGCCGGTCTTCGTGAGATTCGAGAGTCCATTCACCCGGCCGTTCCTGATCGGTTCGATCACACGGAGCAACGGAGTGGTCGGGATGGCTTGGGAGACGGTGCTGGGTGGGCGCTACCGGCTGGAGCAATCGACCAACCTGACAGCCTGGTCGGTCATGGCGACGAATTTGGTGGCCACGAATTCGTCATTCCGCTTCACGACGAACAGTCTTTCGGACCAGATGTTCCTGCGAGTCCGATTGGAACCGTGATGAACCTGCGACCGAACTAGTCGCTGAAGCGTTTCGTCAGGTCGCCGTAGGCGTCGATGCGGCGGTCGCGGAGGAACGGCCAATGTGTGCGCGTCGTGTCCACTTTGGCGAGGTCGATCGGGACGATCAGGTTCTCTTCCTTGTCGACCGAGCCTTTGGCGATGATTTCGCCGCTGGTTCCGGCCACGAAGGACTGTCCCCAGAATTCAAGGCCATCTCCGCCGATCGGAGTCTCGTGGCCGACGCGGTTGACCGCCGCGACGAAGCATCCATTAGCCACGGCGTGTCCGCGCTGGATGGTTTCCCAGGCGCCGTGCTGGCGGACGCCGTATTCGGCCTTCTCACCGGGATGCCAGCCGATGGCCGTCGGATAGAAGAGGATTTCGGCGCCCTGGAGCGCGGTGAGGCGGGCACCTTCGGGATACCATTGGTCCCAGCAGATCAGCACCCCGATCTTGCCGAACTTGGTCTTCCAGGCGCGGAAGCCCGTGTCGCCCGGCGTGAAGTAGAACTTCTCGTAGAACAGCGGGTCGTCCGGAATGTGCATCTTCCGGTAGATGCCGAGCATGGAGCCGTCCGCATCGATGATGGCGGCGGTGTTGTGGTAGAGGCCTGAGGCGCGCCTCTCGAAGAGCGAGGCGATGACCACAACCCCGTGCTTCTTGGCGAGCTTTTGAAAGGCGTCGGTGCTCGGGCCGGGAATGGATTCGGCCAACTTGAAGTTGGCGTGGTCTTCGTTCTGGCAAAAATACTGCGAACGGAAGAGTTCCTGCGTGCAGATGATGTTTGCCCCCGCTTTTGCGGCGCGCTCCGCGGCGGCGAGGGTCTTCTTGAGATTGGCGGCGGGGTCGGCCGAGCAGGAGTGCTGGAGGAGGCCCAGCTTAATGGTGGACGACGACTTCATGGAAACGCTCCGGAACTACGGCTTGGTTGTAACTTCGGTGGACCGTTCGATCAGGAGCGTATTTCCGCGCATGGCGGAAAGTTCCTTCGGATCGAGCTGTCCAAAGAGCTCCCGGATGTAGCGGCCGATCGTCTCGTTCGTTGGACCGTAACCCTTGTGGTAGATGAGGTGCTCGAGATCGTAGAGCAGCTCCTCGCCAGTCTGGTAGCGGGCGCCGAGGTCGCGGGACAACGAGCGTTCAAGGATCTGGTTGAGGCGGTCGTCGATACGGCTGTCGAGTTCGCGGAAGTCCGGGATCGGCATCTTGAGCACGCGGTCGCGGGATTCATCGGCCGACTTGCCTTTGAAGACGTTCGAGCCGAGCAGCAGATTGGCGAGGACGATGCCGGCCGAAAAAATGTCCGAGCGCTTGTCGGTGATCTGGAAGTCGGCCTGTTCCGGGCTCATGAAGTCGGCTTTGCCCGCGACCACTTCGCCCTCTTCATGCTTCAGGAGGCCCTTGGCCTTCGCGATGCCGAAGTCCGTCAGCTTCACGTCTCCTTCCCAGGCGATCATGATGTTCTTGGGCGATACGTCGCGGTGGACGATGCCGAGGGGATTGCCGTCCTTGTCCGTCTTCGAGTGGGCGTAAGCGAGTCCACGGACCAAGCGGCTGACGATGAAGACCGCTAGCTCCACCGGGAGCGCGCGATTCTTGTCCTTCACCTGCTGGAGAAACTGCTCGAGGTTTACCCCGCGGATGAGCTCCATGGCGATGAAGTAGACGCCGCGCGATTCGCCCAAGTGGTAGGTCTGGACGATGTTCGTATGGATCAGATCGGCCACCAACTTTGCCTCGCCGATGAAGTTGTCGATGAAGTTTTTCTGGTTCGTGTAGTGCTGGCGGACGACTTTGATCGCGACGCGCTTCACGAAGTTTCGCACGCCGATCTGCTCGCCTTCGTAGACGACTCCCATGCCGCCCTCGAAGATCTTTCTGGTGATCTCGTAGCGGAATTCGCTCTGGATTGTGAAAAGCGAGGGCATCGATCGGCATCGTGTTGTGATGTGAAAAAGAGTCAAGCCCGCCGGGCCGCTTTTGGCATGCGGTTAAAAAAAAGCCCTGCCTGAGCCTTTTTTCTTGATGACCTTCTTCATAGGTTTGTATAGACCGGCGGTCGGAAATCAGACCAACCCACAACTAATCACTTATGGCTAAAGCACTCTCCAAGTCCCAGCTCGCCGCGACAATCGCCGAAAAAGCCGGCATCACCAAGAAGCAGGCCGTCGGCATCGTCGATCATCTCGCCGAGCTCGCCTACAAGAACGCGAAGAACACGTTCACCCTTCCCGGCATCGGAAAACTCGTCCTCGTGAACCGCAAGGCACGGATGGGCCGCAACCCCGCCACGGGCGTCGCCATCAAGATCCCGGCCAAGAAGGTCGTGAAGTTCCGCGTCGCGAAGGCCGCCAAGGTCGCGATCCTCGGCGAGAAGTAATTCGTCGTCTTTCCCACGGGGCGCCTTGTGAACCAAGGCGCCCTTTTTCTTTCCTTCTGTCACCCCTTTCGCCCGAGCAGTTCCCCGCATGAAGATCGCCGTTGTTGGGTGCGGTGCCCTTGGCAGTTACTATGGGGCGAAACTCTGCCGCGATGGGCACGGGGTCCACTTCCTCGTCCGGTCCCACTATGACGTGGTCAAACGCCGGGGGGTCAAGGTCCTGAGTCCCGAGGGTGATTTCCACGTTCAGCCCAGGGTTGCGCGTGCATCGAACGAGATTGGGCCCTGCGATCTGGTCATCATCGGGCTCAAGGCCACGGCAAACTCCGAATTCGCATCGTTGCTGCCACCTCTTGCCGGGCCCAACACCGCGTTCCTCACCTTGCAAAACGGCCTTGGCAACGAAGAACAGCTCGCGGCAGTCGTCGGAAACGAGCGGACGCTAGGTGGTTTGTGTTTCGTGTGCATCAATCGCATCGAACCCGGAGTCATCCATCATCTCGCACACGGAAGGATCGTGCTGGGCGAGTGGAAACGCTGGCCCGAACCGCGGACCCACGACATCGCCTCGGCCATCCGCCACAGCGGCGTTCCTTGCGAAGTCTCGGACAACATCGTCCGCACGCACTGGGAGAAACTCGTTTGGAACATCCCGTTCAACGGACTCGGTGTGGCCAGTGCAGCGGGCCTGGAAGCGGTCGTGAATGGCGCCACCGACTCTGTGGCCTCACAAGCCTGCCTGACTTCGGATCGATTGCTGGCAGACCCTCGTTGGGAATCGCTTGTCCGCGAATTGATGCTTGAAACCATCCACGCCGCCCGGGCGTTGGGCTTGAAGTTGGACGAGAGCCTTGCGCAGGTGCAGATCGACCGGACGCGTGAGATGGGGGCCTACAAGGCGTCGACGATAATCGATTTCGAGCGACGTCAGCCCTTGGAAATCGAAAGCCTGTTCCTCGAACCACTCCGCCAAGCGAGGGCCGTCGGCGTTGCGGCGCCTCGGTTGGAAGCGCTATGCCGCGTGCTGACGGCTTTGAATCCGACCTGACGCTCCGGGGCTACGCGCCGCTTCGGGCCAGAGCCTCCTGCTTGGCCTGGACCCACTTCACGAGGCGCTGGATGCGCCATGCGGCGAAGAGGACGAAGAACGCGACGCCCACTGGGCCCCACTGGTTCTCGATGTGTGCCGGCAGGTGCATGAACCAAGGCAGAAAGGTCAGCGGCTGGTTGATCCACGAGAAGGCGAAGCGGTAGCTGAAGAACGTCGCCGCGTAGTTGATCTGGCCAACGACGAGAAACCACAGCCCGGCCACCATGAATCCCGCCGTGATGCGTCCGGCCTTCGTGCCGAACCACAGCACCAGTTCCGTCCACAGGGAGCGTTTCGCGGGAACTACGTTGTCCAGCAGGCCGAGGCGGCGGAATGAATGCCATTCGTTCTCGGCTAAGTCGTCTTCTCCGAGAGCGCCGGATTGAACCGCCTTCAGCACGGTGCGTCCGTAGAGACAGGCGGTGGCGCAGCGCAGCAGGACGAAGGCGGGGAGTATCCACAGCGCGCAAGCGAGGTAGTAGAGCCGCAGGTTTCGTTCGACTACGGCTGGGGATAGCTCGGTGGCACTGGTGTTCCCCTGCGCGAAGAAGGTGGGTCCGACCATCATGGCGATGATTGGGAGCGAAGCCGCCGCATAGCCACCGGCCACGAGGACGTTGCCGAACCACGCCCGCTTCACGAGGCCGCGCACGAGCCTGAAGTCGTAGAACCGCCTCCAGTCTCCCGTCGAAGCCTGCCGCGCCAGCGCCATCGGCACGTAGAACATGGCCGCGACGAAAAGCACGATGCCGATCAGGCTGACGCTCGCGCCGACGGCGACATGTTCATACTGCTTGTTGAAGGACACCTGCCAGCCGGAGAACCAACCCGTCCACATCAGCAGCATGCTCGGTAGGAGGACCAGCGTCGTGTTCAGGAACATCTGCGAACCGAGGCGGCCGTTTTCCCAAAGCGAACGGAACAGGCCCGTGACGAGGCGGCGGAGCTTCTGCGACAGCAGCGGCTCTGCGGTCACCTTTGAATTGAAATTCTGGTCGAAGATCCAATTGGGCCAGTGGACATGCCCGGCTGTGGCATTTTCTGCCGCCACGAATTCGGCAAAGCTCTTCGGCCTATCCTTGGCGGCGCGCCACCATGTCCACAGGACCACGCGCTGCATGAGTCGCGATGTCCAACCGGTCAGCATTACCGCACCGAGCGGGCTCTGGACCATCAGCAGGCCGACGAGGAACTTCACCGGAACGAACACGGTTCGTTTCAGAAGCGACGGCTTGGGATCGGCGCGCACTGCCATTCGCGGCTGTTGAACCGGCAGGGAAGGGGGCTGGGATGAGGCGTCCATGGCGTGGTTTCCTTGCTTAAGCGATGGCTTCCTCGAGAACGCGGCTCTCCGCGCTGGTGGTCTCGAACTTCATCATCTTGCCCAACGTCGAGACGAGCTGGCTTTGGTCGCACAGTTTGTCGACCACCTGGCCCTTGGCGACGCCCGGGCCGAAAAGGAGGGCAAAGATCTCGTGCGATGAACGTGAGTTGAAGTGGTGCTGGCACGGCACGTCGACGTAGGGGTTGTTGTCCCGGCCGCAGTCCGGGATGACGGCGAAGATGGTGTTGTCCCGGTAAGCTTCATCCGCTTCCACCGCGGCGACGAGCTGGCGCAGGCCTTCGTCCATGATCGCGATGCCGCGCGTGTAGTGGTCCATGTAGCCCCAGTGGACGTAGTCGCAGTCGGTGTAGTTGACCATGACCATCTTGGGCTTCAGCTCGGTCATCGCACGGATGGTCAGCTGGGTCAGCAGGCGGTCGCCGCGCTCGTTGACGAACCCGGTATCGCCGTAGTGGCCGCGCCAGTTCATCCAGAATTCCTCCATCCTTGGCGGCATCTCGTCCTTGCCGGCGGCGCGCCCGTCGGCCTTGCGCCACTTGGCGAGCTGGTCGCGCTTCTCCTTGAGTTCCTTGTCCGGAAGCTTTCCTTCGGCAAGCTGCTTCTGGAAAAGGTAGGTCTTGTAGCGGTAGAGGCTGAGCGTCTGCGAACGCACGTTCATGCCGAAGCCGAGGTGGTTGCTGAAATTGTAGAACTCCTCGTCCGGCCGGTTCTCGTTGTTCACGATCAACGTCTGGTAGTCCGGCACGTCGTAGGCCTTCCGCATGTATTCGAAGATCGTCGGCACCTTCGGTTCGAAACGTGTGCGGAGGAACCCGTTCTCGATGTCCTTATACCGGTCGTAGTGGCCGGTCATGATGTTGAGCGTCCCCTCGCCATGGCTCGTGTTCAGGCCCTCGAGCTTGGTGATCTCCATGTTCTTGTAGAGAGTGCCGCGCTTGAGCAGTTCGTGACAGAGGAAGGGCGAATAGGTCGTGCCGGGCTCGATAGATTCGCGCCGCCGCGCACCGCCGCCCCAGCGGACCAGAACGAGGTTCGGACCCGTGTAGGTCTTCCGTGAAACGTCCGTCAGCACAGACGAGGAGGCCGGCGCGCCGGATGCTCGCAGCAACGTTGGTCCGAGGGCCAGGGCGGACGAGCCGACGGCGAGATGACGGAGGAAGTCGCGGCGTGGAAGTGTGGACGAAGGCTTCGGGTTCATGATGGCGCGTGGTTGGGCGTTGGTCTAAAGATGCATCGGCCGTTCGCAAAGTTTCAGAAAATTCTCAGGCGGGCACGACGGTCAGCGGGCCGCTGAAAATCGTCAGGCTGACGACCTCCGTCCGAGCCAGATGAGGGCCATGGGCCGTGCCCATGGGCGCATGGAAGAACGATCCGGCGCTGTAGATCTCGCCCGATTCGTCCCATTCACCCGACAGCACGTAGACCGATTCGTCGGCCTCCGGATGGATGTGCGCCGGGACGACGGTTCCAGCATGGAACTTCCTCAACACGGTAACGCCGTCGGTGTTGGCATCCTTGTGC
>JBBRDN010000213.1:0-7616 GCA_038203875.1 Verrucomicrobiota bacterium | reverse complement strand
TGATCAGCCTCAACAGGCTGGAGACCAGGGGACAAGCCGACGCGCTCACGCCTGACGACTCGCTCGCCATGGTTTGTGCGAAATGCAAGACGGTCTACGTCACCCGCGTTAAACAGGGCGTCAAGGGCGCCGAAATCCTCCAGGCGGGAGGCCAACCGAAGGAACTGATTGGAACCCACCCGTGCTCCGGCTGTGAATCTACTCTGACCATCACCGGAGTTGGCAAAGGGAAGGAAGCCGTGTTCAAGCACAGTTGCGGGAAGTGCGGCGACAGTTCCGCCTTCTGCTGCGCGACCAAGGGGACGATGAAACACTGACGGCTCGCCTTCCCAGCAACAACACACGACTGATGTCGCGGATAACCGATCTCGACATCAGCCTTCGCCTCCCAACTCCTCGCGCCGGCCCCACAAACCCGGCTCCGCTTGTCCGATCCATCCACCAACCCGCCACCGCGCGCGCGGCTCAGGAAAAGGAAACCCCACGATAAGCCACAATCCCGGATCGATAGGCGGCGGGACGGTCCTACGGACGGTAATAGGCGTTCCGGTGCTGTTGTTCCTTGCCGTCCTGATCGGCAAGCTACCGCAGAAATGGGCCCCGACCCGAGGTGGCCATTGGCCCGATCCGCGACACGAAAGTGGCAAAAAGGCCAGGCCTCCATGCCGAGCCCGATGGCCAGACCTTCTACTTTTACAGCACCACTGCCGGAAGCCGTTTCTGTTGCAAAGCCCGCCCACCGCGAAGGATGGACCTGGCTAGGAGTTTGCACGGGCAATTGAACAAGGAGTTAGCGCTGCGCCCCGGATCTACGGCTGGGGTGCGCCTACTTCTGATCCGAATGGTGCTCCTTGTGCGCGGTCTCGGACTTGCCGGAAGAGCCTTTCATCATCGGGCACTGCGCCATTGATTCCGCTCCCATCTGCATGTGCTTCATCATGTGACCCATCATCTCTTCGTCCATCTTGGCCTTGTGTGCGGTCATGGCAGAGCGCTGTTCCACCATCTTGGTGACGATGCCGGCCATCAGACCGGTCTTTTTGCTATCCGCGGCGCTGTTCATCTTGGCGACCTGCGCGGTGAGGTCGGCGTCCTGGGCCTTCATGTCCGCCTGCATCGCCTCCTTGTGTTTCATCATCGCCTGACACCGCTCGATCATTTCCTTGGTTTCCTCGGGAGTAGGCGGCTTGGGCTGGTTGAGCATCATCTGATGTTCGCCGCCCTTCATCGGTTTCATGGGTTTCGTTGTTTCCTGGGCTTGGGCTGTTCCAAGCAAAATCGCTGTGGTCGCGAGGGCCAAGGTGCATCCGCAGCCGAGTTTGAGCGTGGAGAGCAGACTGGTGTTTGTTTTCATGGTCTTGATTTCTTTCCCGAGTTTCCGCCTGGCGTATCCCACTCCGTCTGAACTTTTGTGTTCTTGAGGATGGCGATCCATCGCAAGCTTCGGAGGCACAGTGTATCGGAACCGGACCGCCTGCTATTGGGTGAACACCCCATGCGTGCTGGGTTGCTACGGTGTGTAACCTTTGGCCAAGCCGTCCGTTAGCTTTGGTGAAAATGAAACCAACCATGCCAGACCGAGCCGTTGCCCGGGCCGAAGACCAGCTCCGCTGTTTGCTGACGGAAAATCTCGAACGCTTCCGCGCCTTCGCCCAAAGCCGACTCGGCGATCCCGAACTCGCAGCCGATGTTTTCCAGGACGCCCATCTCAGGGAGCTTGAGCCGTTCGCCCACGGCTGCTTGAACTGCGAATGCCAACCAGGCTCTAACCAACACAACTGAACCACCCATGAAGATTGATCCGATCTGCGGAATGAAGGTGGACGAGGCCAAGGCGCTTTCTGCCGAACGCGGCGGCAAGACGTCCTACTTCTGCAGCGAGGGCTGCCGTCGGAAGTTTCTTTCCCAAGCGGAACCGAAGAGCCGGCTGACGCTGACGCCGACAGAGGCGATGGAAGATTGCAGTGATGGAGACCACAAGCATGGCGAGCACCCCGACGAACATCGCCACGCCCACGGGGAGAAGTCGTGTTGCGGCGGCCAGGGCTCGGGCGAGGAAGTGAAGCCTCCAGCGGCGGCCAAATACTTCTGCCCGATGTGCGAGGGCATCGTCTCCGAAAAGCCCGGCGAATGTCCGAAGTGCGGCATGGCGTTGGAACGCAACCCGGCGTGGAAGCCTGCGGGCAAAGCCGTCTATACCTGCCCGATGCACCCCGAAGTGCAGCAGGATCATCCCGGCGAGTGTCCCAAGTGCGGCATGGCGCTGGAGCTCAAGACGGCAATCACAGGGATGTCTGACACGGATGATGAAAACGCGGAGCTGCGCGACATGACGCGGCGCTTCTGGATCGGCGCTGCGCTGACGCTGCCGGTGTTTGCGCTCGCGATGGCCCACTTGATCCCCGCGCTCGCGCATCAGGCCTGGGCGGATAGCCACGCCTCTCGCTGGGTGCAATTTGCGCTCACGACGCCCGTCGTCTGGTGGGCCGGTTGGCCGTTTTTTCGCCGGGGCTGGCGCTCCGTCGTGTCGCGGCACCTGAACATGTTCACGCTGGTCGCCATCGGCGTGGGCGCGGCCTTTGTCTTCAGCGCCGTGGCGATGCTCGCTCCCGCTCTTTTTCCCGACGCGATGCAGCATGGGGGCAAAGTCGCCATCTACTTCGAGGCCGCCGCCGTCATCATCGTGCTGGTGCTTCTTGGACAGGTGCTCGAGCTCCGCGCCCGCAGCCGCACAGGCAGCGCGATCAAGGCGTTGCTCAACCTCGCCCCGCCCACCGCGCGCCAAGTCGCGCCGGGCGGCGACAACGTGGTCCCGCTCGACCGGGTGAAAGTCGGCGATTGGCTGCGCGTCGTGCCGGGCGACAAGGTTCCCGTGGATGGCACGGTGATGGAAGGCCACTCCAGCGTGGAGGAATCCATGATCACCGGCGAACCGATCCCCGTGGAAAAGAGCGCCGGCGACAAAGTGACGGGCGGCACCGTCAATGGCTCCGGCGGTTTCGTCATGCGGGCCGAGCGCGTCGGCAGCGACACGTTGCTCGGGCAGATCGTGGCCATGGTCGCCGAAGCCCAGCGCAGCCGCGCGCCGATTCAAGGCCTCGCCGACAAGGTCGCGGGCATTTTCGTCCCGGTGGTGCTGTTGGTTTCAGTGCTCACGTTCGTCATCTGGATGTGGATCGGACCGGAGCCGAAGCTCGCGCACGCCATCATCAACGCCGTCGCGGTCCTCATCATCGCGTGTCCGTGCGCGCTCGGCCTAGCTACGCCGATGTCCATCATGGTCGGCGTCGGACGTGGCGCGCAGGCAGGCGTGCTTGTGAAGAATGCCGAAGCGCTCGAACGGCTGGAAAAAGTCACCACGCTCGTCGTGGACAAGACGGGCACGCTCACGGAAGGGAAACCGAAGCTCATGGATGTGCTGCCGGTCGGCGGATTCGACACGAAGGAGTTCCTGCGTCTCGCCGCCTCACTGGAGCAGGCCAGTGAACATCCGCTCGCCGTCGCGATTGTGAAGGGTGCGAAGGACCAGGGCATCGCGCTGGAATCCGTGCAGGATTTCCGCTCCATAACGGCAGGAGGCGTCGTGGGAAACGTCGCGGGACGCGTCGTGATGGTTGGCAAACCCGGTTTCCTACGGAACGAAAAGGTCGCCGGATTGGAACCGCTGGAAGCCTCGGCGGTAAAACTTCAGGAAGAGGGCAAGACCGCGATGTTCGTCGCCATCGACGGCAAGCCGGCGGGAATCCTCGCTGTCGCCGACCCGATCAAAACCACCACCGCCGAAGCCATCGCCCAACTTCACGCGCTCGGCATCAAACTTGTCATGCTCACGGGGGACAATCGTCGGACCGCCGCCGCCGTGGCCAAACAACTCGGACTGGACGCCGTGGAAGCGGAGATCGAGCCCGCTGGAAAAGTCGCGCATGTGAAGAAGCTGCGCGCCGAGGGGCAACACATCGCGATGGCCGGCGACGGCATCAACGACGCGCCCGCCCTCAGCGAAGCCGAGGTCGGCATCGCGATGGGCACCGGCACCGACGTGGCCATGCAAAGCGCCGGCATCACCCTCGTCAAAGGAGACCTCCGAGGCATCGCGCAAGCGATTCGGCTCAGTCGCGCCACCATGGGCAACATCCGGCAGAACCTCGTCTTCGCATTTCTTTACAACGCGCTGGGAATTCCAATCGCAGCCGGCGTGCTCTATCCCCTCTTCGGTTTGCTGCTGAGCCCGATCATCGCCGGTGCCGCAATGAGCCTCAGCTCCGTCTCGGTCATCAGCAACGCCCTGCGGTTGCGCCGAGTGAAGCTGGGGTGAACTGGAAAACATGAGACTAGGAACAGAGTCTCTCTCATTGGACTTGCTCCGAACGTTCGCCGATCAATAAAGCGCGGCGCATCGACTGGCCGTGCCGGTTTCGACATCAGCATTCGGCGCTGGGCTGTGGAGACCAGGTGGGTCTCAGAGGACCGCATTGGCCTCACAACGCCGCCTAATTGCGCCGCCAAGCACAAGATTGCGGATGAAGAATTAAACGGAGCAACAAGGACCGACATCGCATGGGGTGTTTACCCCATATCCCTACCCTCCCAATCATCCGATGGTATTCTAGATGCAAAGAGTTATAAGGAGTTTGGAAAACGGTTTGAACGAAACACCCGCCATTCAGGCAGGACTGACCGGGAGGAAACGATTCCAAGGCTGCCTTGTCCTTGCGTCAGCGGTGATGCTCCTCTGCCACGCGGCCGCGGCGGCTCAAGCGCCGGTAAATCTTGGGACGGCCGGCAATTATGTGATTTTGGCCAAATCAGGAATCTCAACTGTTCCGTCTTCCGCGGTCACCGGAGACATTGGAGTGAGTCCGATCTCCTCGACCGCGATCACAGGTTTCTCATTGATGCTGACCGCAAACAGTCCTTTTGCGACATCGGACCAGGTCACGGGAAAAGTTTACACGCCGGACTATGCCGCCCCAACTCCGGTGAACCTGACGACGGCCATCGGCGACATGCAGACGGCCTACGCAGACGCCGCGGGACGAAGCACTCCCGATTTTACCGAACTGGGCGCCGGACAGATCGGCGGATTGACCCTCGTCCCTGGTCTCTACAAATGGGGCACCGATGTTTTGATATCATCGGACGTCACCCTGAGCGGCGGTCCGAACGCGGTCTGGATCTTCCAGATCGCGGGGAAAATAACCGAGGCAAGCAGCACGCAGATCCATCTGTCCGGCGGGGCACTGGCCGCGAACGTCTTCTGGCAGGCGTTTGGTGATGTCACCTTGGGGACGGGAGCGCACTTTGAGGGAAATATAATGGCCCAGACTTCAATCAGCCTCGGAACGGGCGCATCCATCAACGGCAGGCTGCTCGCCCAAACTGCGGTTACCCTGAAAGCCAATGCCGTGACAGTTCCGGCAGCGGCAGGAGCTACAACGTTGCAATCGGCGAGAGCGGTCACTGGTCCCTACTTGGACACGAGCGGCCAATCGCTGAACGTCGCGACCAAAACCATTACGGCTCCTCTCTCTGGCACCACGCAGTTCTATCGTATCCGGTCCGCAACCAGGGTTACCATTACCCGCACCGCCATTGTTGGCGGCAACGTGGCGATAACCTACGAATAGAAGCCCCGCAAGGAAGGTGGACTCGACGACTGCTCGATCACTCGTCCAACGGAACGAACGGGCGGCGTCCGCTCAGGCTTCAGGGTAGACCCAGGATCCGCGATAGGGCCGGCTGAGGAGCTTGCTCGCTTCTGCGTCGCCGACGATCTGCTCCTTGGTCCCGTCCCATTCGATGCTGCGACCCGTGCGCCACGAGATCATTCCCAGCAAGGGCAGCACCGATGACCGGTGCGCGATCTCGATCCCCGCGACGGCTTTTTTGCCGGTCTCGATGGAGGCCATGAAGTCGGCCCAGAGGATCTTCAGGTTGTGTCCGTCAGGTTCCTGCAACTGGGAATCTTCATGCACGATCTGCGCTTTGGAATCGGTCGGATAGAATGTCCAACCATCGCGCCAGCCGACGTGCAACGTGCCCTTCGTGCCGTAGTAGTAGGCGCCGATCTTGTGCTTCTCCGCTTTGTTGTCCGCGAATCGGCGGTGTTCCCAGACGCAGCTGAAGCTTTCGAAGTCGTAGACCGCGATCTGGTGGTCCGGGGCGTCGCTCGTCTGTTCCTTGTCGTTCAAGACGGCGGCTCCTGCGATCGGACGTCCGCCAGTGGAGAAGATGCGCTTGGGATACTTCTCTTCGCTCCACCAAAGAACCTGGTCGAGCCAGTGGACGCCCCAGTCGCCCAGCTGGCCGTTGCCGTAGTCGAGGAAGTTGCGCCAACCGCCGGGATGCAGCTTCTGGTTGAACGGGCGCTTCGGCGCGGGACCGCACCAGAGATCCCAGTCCATGCCTTCGGGCGCCTCGCTGTTGGCCGAGGGACGTTCCTTGCCGCCACCGCCATGGGCGAAGATGCGGACCATGCCGACATCGCCGACCGCGCCCGACTTGAGGAACTTCATCCCGCTGACGTGGTGCGGCCCGATGCGCCGATGCAGCCCCACCTGGACGATGCGGCCCCCTTCCCTCGCAGCGCGCAGCATGCCCCGGCTTTCGTTGACGGTGTGGCCCGTGGGCTTCTCGACGAAGACATGCGCGCCGGCTTTCACGGCCGCGATGGTCTGGAGCGCGTGCCAATGGTCCGGCGTGGCGATGAGAACGATCTCGGGCTTTTCCTTTTCCAGGAGTTCCCGGAAATCATTGTAGGTTTTCGGCTTGTCTCCGTTGAGATCGGTGACCTGTTCCGCCGCGACCTCGCGGGTGCTCTCGTGCACGTCGCATAGGCCGACCACCTTCACGCGACCGCTGGCGATGGCCTCCTTGAGGATGTTCTTCCCCCACCAACCGCAGCCGATGAGCGCGGTGCGGTATTTCTTCGCCGGATCGGCCGCGCGGATGAACGGCGCGGCGGAAAGGACGGTGCCGGCGATGGCGGCGTTGCGGAGAAAACGACGGCGGTTGAGTGCGGGAAGTGAGTTCATGGCGATCTCGTCGGGGACAAGGAGTGTCTAGCTCATCTGCCAAGCGGCCGGCAACCGTCTTGGGACTATTTCCGCACGTCGATCGCCGCGATGTCGCCGCGCGAATTGCGGACGTAGATGAACCCGTTGGCTAGGACGGGAGCCGTCCACGTCTTGCCGCCGAGCACCTGCGCGCGGGACGTCGGCTCGAAGCCTTCCGGCTTGGCCGGCGCGGTCATGAGTTCGCCGGTCCCCGTCAGCGCGATCAGCTTACCGTCCGCGATGATCACGCCCCCGGAACCGAAGCCCGCGTGCGTCCACTTGATCGTGCCGGTCTCGAGCTCGACGCACTTAAGCGAAGCCTTGCCAGTCGTGTCGCCGTCGACGCCGTAGAGGTGGCCTTTGAACAGCACGGCGGTGTTCATCTGCGTCGCCAGCGCCTTCGACTTCCAAAGCTGCTCAGGCTCGGGCGCGCCCAGCTTGAAGAGCGCGGCGCCCTTGCCGTAGCCGGTCGAGAGGAAGAGCCGGTCGCCTTCGATGATCGGGTCGGCCGCGTTGACGTCGTATTGCGTGAGCCACTTCGCGCTCCAGACCTGCTTGCCG
>JBBRDN010000212.1:0-7638 GCA_038203875.1 Verrucomicrobiota bacterium | reverse complement strand
CCGACCGACAAATATGCCCGGGTCATCGTCGAAGAGCTGATGCCGGCGCTGAAGAAGGAATACAACATCTCACCCGATCCGGACCTGCACGGCATGATGGGTTCCAGTTCCGGCGGTTGCGCCGCGTTTGCAGTGGCCTGGTTTCGGCCGAATGATTTCCGGAAGATCATCACCTTCGTGGGAAGCTACACGGATATACGGGGAGAGTTCATCTATCCCGAACTTGTGGCAGAAAGTGAGAAGAAGCCGATCCGGATTTTCATGCAGGACGGCCGCAACGACAACCGCCGGCCCGGCCGGCCCAACGGCGATTGGTTTCTGCAGAACGTCCGCTTGATGAACGCGCTCACCAAGAAGGGTTACGACGTGAACTATTCCTGGGGCATCGGCAACCATGGCCAGAAACAGGGTGGCGCGATCTTTCCGGAAATGATGCGATGGCTTTGGCGCGACCAGCCGGTCTCCACGGATCCGGACGACATGGTCGAACGGTCTTTCCGCCATCCGGCCGGCCAGCCCGGTGCCTCGCCTGCCAGCAGCGATGGCGCCGTCAAGAAACCTTGATCAACGCGACCATGCTTGAATTTCAGATCAACACCCCGAACCGAGGATTGCACCTTCACTTGGTCGCGCGACTCATGGTCGCGGCCGCGATCATGGGCGCTTCCGTGTCAGGCGCGGAGACGCCGGCGGTGACGCAGTTTCGTCGGGAGGTTGAGCCAGTCCTCAAAGAGTATTGCTCGGACTGCCATGCCGACGGGGAATCGAAAGGCGGAGTCGCATTCGATGTCTTCAAGACGGACGCCGCGCTGCTGCATCCGGACCTGTGGTTCAATGTCCTGAAAAACACCCGCGCCGGACTGATGCCGCCGTCGAAGAAGCCGCGCCCCTCCGTCGCCGAGCAGCAGACGCTCGAGCGCTGGATCAAGTATGCGGCCTTCGGCATCGATCCTAAAAATCCCGATCCCGGCCGCGTCACCGTCCGCCGCCTGAACCGTGTCGAGTATCGCAGCACCATCCGCGACCTCATGGGCATCGACTTCAATTCGGAGGTCGAGTTCCCGCCCGACGACACGGGCTACGGCTTCGACAACATCGGAGATGTGCTCACGATCTCCCCGATGTTGCTCGAGAAATACATGGCGGCGGCCAAGGACATTGTGGGCGAAGCCGTGCCCCTCGTCGGCAAGGTTGTTCCCGAGCGGAGCATCCCCGGAAGCCGTTTCACGGCCGCAGGAACGGCCCAAGACCCGGGCATGGGGCGTGGTCGCGGCTTTGGCGGACGCGCCAACCCGCAGGAGGCCATGCGGACGATGAACTACTACGAGCCGGCCACCGTCTCCATGGCCACGCAGGTGGACAAAGCAGGCACCTACCGGATCACCCTAGACCTCGCGGTCAAAGGCAACTTCGACTTCGATCCCGGCCGTTGCCTCATCGTCTTCAAGGTCGACGGCCGGGAACTGCTGAGACAGGAATTCGGCTGGTATGACAACAAGAGCTTCAGCTTCGACTTCGATGCGAAATGGGAGGCCGGCGAGAAAAAGATGACCTTCGAACTGGAGCCGCTGACTCCCGTTGAGAAGAAGATCAACTCGCTCGACATGCGGATCGCGCGCGTGAGGCTGCAAGGCCCGTTGGAAAAGGAACATTGGATCACGCCGAAAAACCACGAGCGCTTCTTCACCCGGCAGGCTCCCGACGGTTCCGCGGGGCGCCGCGCATATGCCAAGGAACTCCTTGGGAATTTTGCGGCGAGAGCTTTCCGGCGTCCTGTGGAAACGGCGACGGCCGACCGCCTCGCCGCGCTCGCCGAAGGCGTCTACACCACGCCCGGCAAGTCCTTCGAGGCGGGTGTCGCCCATGCGATGGTCGCGGTGCTGGCGTCGCCGCGTTTTCTATTTCGTCTCGAGGAACCGGCCGACGCGACCGCGAAGGACCCGGTCTCGGACGTCGACGAATACGCCCTCGCATCGCGGCTCTCCTATTTCCTCTGGTCCACCATGCCCGACGACGAGTTGATCGCCCTCGCCGGAAAGGGCGAACTGCGGAAGAACCAGGCTGCCCAGGTCAGGCGGATGCTCGCGGATCCGCGCTCGGAGAAGATGGTCCAAAATTTTTCCGGCCAATGGCTACAGACCCGTGACGTGGAAGGCATCGCCATCAACGCCCGCGCCGTGCTGGCCCGCGACGATGGCACGGAGAAACAGGCGCGACAGCAACAGGCGGAATTCCGTGCCCAGTTGGCGCTGCGCACCAACAGCCTTCAGGGGGCCGTCGGTCTCCTGTCCACAAACACAGTCGGCGGAACCAATGCCGCCGGACCGGCCGGTTTCGCGGCCGGCAAAAAGGGCAAGCAGGGATTCGGCTTCAGGCGCCCCGTCGCGCCGCGTGTCGAACTCGACCGAGAACTGCGCGACGCCATGAGGAATGAGACCGAGATGTTCGTCTCAAGCATCGTCCACGAGAACCGGCCCGTGACCGAATTGATCGACAGCGGCTACACGTTCCTCAACGAGAAGCTGGCCAAGGTTTATGGCCTGACGAACCTAGGCGTGACCGGAACCGAGATGCGCCGCGTCGCCTTGCCCTCCGGCAGCCCGCGCGGCGGTGTCCTCACGCACGGCAGCGCGCTTGTCGTCACGTCGAACCCGGACCGGACCTCCCCGGTGAAGCGAGGCCTGTTCATCCTCGAAAACTTTCTCGGCACCCCCGTCCCGCCGCCACCGCCGAACATCCCGTCCCTCGAAGCTACGGAACAGGACATCAAGGACCGCGAGCTCACCATGCGTGAGGCTATGCAGATCCACCGCGAAAAACCGCTTTGCGCCTCATGCCATGCCCGGATGGACGGCATCGGGCTGGCTTTCGAAAATTTCAACGCCATGGGCATGTGGCGTGACAAGGAGCGCAACCAGGAGATCGATACCGCCGGCAAACTCATCACCGGTGAAACCTTCAACACCGTCGCCGAGTTGAAGCGCATACTGGCCACCGAACATCGTGGTGACTTCTACCGGTGCCTCACCGAGAAGTTCCTGACCTACGCTCTCGGCAGGGGCACGGACTATTACGACGTCGAGTCGATCGACCAGATCGTCGGACGGCTCGAAAAAGGGAACGGGAAGTTCTCCGCGCTGCTGATGGGTGTCGTCGAGTCCGCCCCTTTCCAAAAAATGCGGACCAGGGCGACCGAGACCGCATCCGCAGATCCCACGGAAGCCCACAACGGTGTCGCACGCGGTGCAGTCAAACCAGCCAAGCCATGAACACGAACCCCCTCCTGAACCGAAACCTGGCCGCTGAACGGATGGCCAGCCTGAGCCGGCGGCGTTTCCTGCGCGGACTCGGCGCCTGTATGGCGCTGCCCGCATTCGAATCGTTTTCGCCCTTCAACCTCTCGGCGGCTCCCGCGGCTTTGCCCGGAGTCGCCGGCAAGGCCGCCCCGGTGCGGATGGCTTTCATCTACGTGCCGAACGGGACGATTCCGTCGGCCTGGTGGCCCGGAGGAGATGCCGGGAAAGATTTTGTCATGCCCCCCACCTTGGAACCACTGGCCAAGGTCCGGCATGAGATGCAGGTCATCTCCGGGCTCGATGACATCAATGCCGATCCCGGCCCTGACGGCGCGGGCGACCATGCGCGCGCGGGCGGCACCTTCCTCACCGGCGTCCGCATCAAGAAGACTGCCGGTTCGGACATCTACGCCGGAGTATCCATCGACCAGGTCGTAGCGAGCCAGATCGGCCACCTCACACGCTTTGCTTCCCTTGAGCTGACCTGCGACTCCGTCCGGAAGGCGGGCAACTGCGACTCCGGCTATTCCTGCTCCTACGAATACAACCTCGCCTGGCGGTCTCCCACGCAGCCGATGTCGCCCGAGCCGAATCCCCGGCTGGTCTTCGAGCGGCTGTTCGGCACCGGTTCGCCCGGCGAGCGTGTCCAGAACCTCAAGCGCCGCCAGCAGGAGCAGCAGTCGATCCTCGACTTCGTCATGGAGGACGCGAACGCCGTGCAGCGGAAACTGAACGGACGCGACCGCCAAAAGCTCGACCAATACCTGACCAGCATCCGCGAGATCGAACAGCGCATCGAGAAGGCCGAGCGGATGCCGGTCTCCAACCCGGCCATGGAGGCGCCGTCGGGCATCCCGTCAAACTTCGAGGAGCACATCGCCCTCATGTCCGACATGATGCTTCTGGCGTTCCAGACCGATTCCACCCGCATCGCCACGATGCTTTTCGCCGGTGAAGGCAGCAACCGCACCTTCACCGAGATCGGCCTTTCGGAGGGCCACCACAACCTCACCCACCACAGGAACGTCCAGGACTCCGTCGACAAGGTGAAGCAGATCGACTTCTGGTATATGAAGCAACTCGCCAAATTCCTCGAGAAGATGGAACAGACGAAGGACGTGGATGGCCAGTCGCTGCTGCACAACTCGATGATCGTCTATGGATCGGGCAACGCCGACGGCAACCGGCACACCCACACCAACCTGCCGATTCTCCTCGCGGGCTCCGGCGGCGGCGCCTTCAAGGGCGGACGCTACGTCAAGACCAAGCCCGTGCCCCTCACCAATCTTTTCCTCAGCATGGCCGATCGGCTCGGCGCGAAGGGGATCGAGCGCCACGGCGACTCTACCGGCCGGCTGGAGATCATCGCCTAAACCAGCCGACTGGGCGGCAGGGCGCTCAATGCGTGAAGTTCCGAGTCCATCCATTATTGAAGCGGGGTCGAGTCGCCAATGGAGGCTGCTCGGTCGATTGACCATATGCCGACCATCCGCTAACCATGCGGCCATCTACCCCGGCAACCGACCTCGTCTTGGAACAAATCGCCGGCATGACCTGATCTTTTTCACTACCGGAAGGCCACAAGCCACCCCGCAAACCACACCGACCTCATGAAGACAATGCCCTATCCCCTGCTGCCGGCGCTCTTGGCTCTGGCAATCGTTGCTTCGCCTGAAACCCGTGCCGCCGATTGGATGGCCGGAATGAAGGAAGGCAAGGCCGAGTTCAAATCCATGGGTCCGCTCGCCTTCGGGCCCGACGGCATTCTTTTCGTTGCCGACACCAAGGCCGCCGCTGTCACCGCCGTGGCCACGGGCGACACCCAGCCCGCGTCCGCCGACAAACCGCTCAAGGTCGACGCCATCAACCAGAAGATCGCCGCCCTCCTCGGCACCACGGCCGACAAGATCCTCATCAACGACATGGCGGTGAACCCGATCTCCCGAAATGCCTACCTCGCGATCTCGCGCGGCCGCGGACCCGATGCCGTTGCCGTGCTCATGCGCGTGAAGAGCGGTGGCGAGCCGGAGGTCGTTTCGCTGGACAAGGTGAAATTCTCCAAAGGCGAACTGCCCGACGCCCCCGTCGAGGGCGTGGCGGGCGGCGGAAAGGCCAAGGGCAATTCCCGTCAGGAATCGATCACGGACATCGCGTTCCTTGAGGACCGCGTGCTGATCGCCGGCCTGTCGAACGAGGAGTTCGATTCGACGCTGCGAGCCATTCCGTTCCCGTTCAAGACGGTGGCCAACGGCACGAGCGTGGAGATCTTCCACGGCGCGCACGGACGCTTTGAGACGCGTTCGCCGGTGCGGACATTCGTGCCGTTCAAGGTGGGCGACAAACCCAGCCTCCTCGCCGCCTACACCTGCACGCCGCTCGTTCAATTTCCTCTCAGCGACCTCCAACCCGGCG
The DNA here is from genome assembly GCA_038203875.1 of Verrucomicrobiota bacterium. Classification (GTDB taxonomy): domain Bacteria; phylum Verrucomicrobiota; class Verrucomicrobiia; order Limisphaerales; family CANJSG01; genus CANJSG01. The sequence continues at coordinate 1,930 of JBBRDN010000212.1, read as the reverse complement.
CGAAGATCAAGGGCAAGACCATTGCCGAACTCGGCAACCGCAACCGCCCGATCGACATGATCGTGTATAACAAGGACGGGAAGGACTTCCTCCTCCTGGCCAACAGCAGCCGCGGCGTCATGAAAATCAGCACCGACAACATCGAAGCCGCCGAAAGCATCATCGCCCCTGTGAAAGAGGAGAAGAAGGGCATGGGCTACGAGACCGTCGCCGGCTGGACGGGCGTGGAGCACCTGGACCGTCTCGATCCCCGGCATGCTCTGGTGCTGCGTAAGGGTGAAGGCAGCTCGCTTAATCTCGAATCACTGGCCTTCCCGTGAACCTGCGTGTGGTAGGGCGCGCCACTCCGTGCGCGCTGCCGCAGGACTGGCGGAAACGAACGCAGCTCCGGTGGCCACCCCGAAACGCCTGCGTTTGCTCCGGGCCTTCCTGGAGAAACCGGACAATCGCCCGCAGGCTCCGAGGCGGCGCGCACGGAGTGACGCGCCCTACCGGCCCCGGGTGGCCGTCAGGTTTATGGGCGCAGTTCGCTGCATTTTGTGGGCACTGGTTTCCGTCTGCGATGCGGACTCGGCGATTCGGCGGCCAAGTCATCGGCTGGTTGGCCTTGGCGGTCATGGGATTCGTCGTGATCTCGACGGACGCAAGGGGGGCGGCTGCCAAGTCGGCGCCCGAGACGATGCCCGAGTTGGTCACCCGCTGGCTTGAAAGTCCCACCGAAACGAATCGGGTCACAGTGGAGGTTTCGGGATTTAACCGGGCGATGCTTCGAGATCTCGAGAAACCGGGACGCACCTTCCAGCAATGGGCGGCTATCTTGGGGGTTTTCGTGGAAGAGGGTCATTTCCAGAGTCCGATGCTTGGTGCTTACGTTCTGACCAACGCAACGCTCCGGTTCGAACCCCGGTTTCCCTTGGGTCGAGGTGTTCGCTACGGCGTCCATTTTAGTCCTGACAGGTTGGATGGGTATCCATGGTCGAATATGATTCCCAGCCATGTCTTCTCGCTTCCCGCAGTCCAATCCGTTCCCGCCACCATCGTCAGCCAAGTATTTCCCAGCGCCGCCGTGCTGCCCGAGAATCTGCTGAAGTTCTATGTCCATTTCTCCGCGCCCATGCGTGGCGGCGACATCTACCGGCACATCCATCTTCGCAACGAGGCCGGCAAGGACATAGAGCTTCCATTCCTCGAACTCGGCGAGGAGCTGTGGAACCCCGCCATGACCCGGCTGACGCTCTTCATCGACCCGGGCCGGATCAAGCGCGAGGTCAAGCCGCTCGAAGAAGTCGGTCCGGCCCTCGAATCCGGCAAACGCTACACGCTCGTCATTGACCGTGCGTGGCCCGACGCCAATGGCGAATCGTTGAAGGAGATGTTCCAGAAGGCATTCAAGGTCGGCCCGCCGGATCGCGATCCGCCAGATACAAAGTTTTGGAAGCTCCAGCCACCACCTCGGGGTTCGTCCAAGCCGCTCGTGATCTCCTTCCCCAAGTCGATGGACCACGCCCTCGCCCAACGCATGATCCGTGTCGTGGTTCCACGGGGTGAACTGGTGGCCGGAGATGCCGTGCTGGAGGATCAGGAACGCCGTTGGCTCTTCACCCCGACGCAGCCTTGGAAAGCCGGATCGCACACCGTCCTCGTGCAGACGACGATCGAGGACCTCGCTGGAAACAACATCGGCAAGGCGTTCGAGGTCGACCTCTTCGATAACATCCAACGCGGGCTGACCAATCTCACCGTCAAACTGCCGTTCGAGCCAATTTCAGAGTGACCACCAGCATGTCCACGGCCACACATTCCCCATGAAAATTCTCGCCCTAGCTATCGTGCTGACCGCCCTGGCAGTCAGGTTCGCCTCGGCCCAGGTCGGCGAGTTCACCAAGGCGGCGGATATCGGCCTTCCGAAACTAGCCGGCTCCTCAGAATA
>JBBRDN010000211.1:0-7640 GCA_038203875.1 Verrucomicrobiota bacterium | reverse complement strand
GGCTTCTCCCATAATGAGCGCAGTCTTCAGGTTTTGCGCAAAGAAGAGGCCCTCGACGCAGCAAAGGGTCGGGGAGTGTTCGCGAATTACGTCGCGGATGGTGCGGGCGATCTCCGCGAGGCAACGGGAGCGTTCGAGCTTCGGGTGGTTCTTCACCAATCCGAAACCCAGTGCCGCCGGAATCCCACGCGTCATCCGAATCACGCCCCAGCCAGTGCCTCGCAATGAGGGATCAATTCCCAGGATGACCTGATGTCCGTGCGAGACGTTTCCGTTGTCCGTGTTGCCGGCGGAAGCCTTGCGCGACCGGCCCGCGAGGCGGGCTTCGATGTCGGCAAAGGCTTTCGGTGAGATTCCCACGGCCGAATTCTTGTCGAGAGACAGCTGTGTGACAAAGGGGAAAGTGGTGGGGCGCTGCGACGGCTTGAAGCAGTCGGTCGATTTCGCAACTGTCTTCGGCATGTCCACGATCGCTGTCCTCGGAACACTCGATACCAAAGGCGAAGAACATGCCTATGTGGCGGGATTGATCCTTGAACGCGGGCACACGCCGCTCTTGATCGACGTGGGCACCGGTGGCGCGCCGACGGTCACACCGAACGTGTCGCGCGATGAGGTCGCCAAGGCGGCTGGGTTGGATTTGGCCGGCTTGCTCGTCCGGAAAGATCGCGGCGAGTCCGTGGCTGCGATGACGCATGGCGCGGCGGCCATCCTCGGCCAACTCCATGCAGAAGGTCGGATCCACGGCGTGATCTCGTTGGGCGGCGGCGGTGGAACGGCCATCGGCACTGCGGGCATGCGTGCGCTGCCGTTGGGATTTCCCAAGGTCATGGTCAGCACGTTGGCCAGCGGCAATGTGGCGCCCTATGTCGGAGTGAAGGACATTGTGATGTTCCCGAGCATCGTCGACGTCGCGGGTCTGAATCGGCTCTCACGTGTGCTTCTCGCACGGGCGGCCGGAGCGGTCTGCGGGATGGTCGAAGTCAAACCGGTCTTGGGCGTCGACAAACCTTTGATCGTCGCGAGCCAGTTCGGCAACACGACCAAGTGCATCGAACAGGCCCGCAGGATCCTCGAAGCGGCGGGTTACGAGGTTCTCGTCTTCGCCGCCGTGGGAGCGGGAGGACGAACGATGGAGTCGCTCATCGAATCCGGCATGGTTGCGGGCGTCCTCGACATCACCACGACGGAATGGGCCGACGAACTCGTCGGCGGCGTCCTGACGGCGGGACCGACCCGATTGGAAGCGGCTGCCCGGTCTGGAATTCCGGCGGTCGTCGGGCCGGGGTGCCTCGACATGGTGAATTTCGGTCCACGCGACACTGTTCCCGCCAAGTTCAACGGACGCCTGTTCTATCAGCACAATCCCCAGGTCACCCTGATGCGCACGTCGGTGGAGGAAAATGTGCAGTTGGGTCGTATCATCGCAGGAAAGCTGAATGCTTCGACCGGTCCCATCCACGTGATGCTGCCGTTGAAGGGGATCTCGGTCATCAGCGCGTCCGGGCAGCCGTTTTTTCTTCCCGAGGCCGATGCCGCCCTTTTCGGCGCGCTGAAGGCGGGACTTCGACCCGACATACCCGTGCAGGAGATCGAAGCCAACATCAACGACACCGCTTACGCCGAGTCGGCCGCGAAGATCTTGCTGCGATTGATGGCTGCCAGGACTTCCCCGTAACCGAGCAGGGTGGCTGGAGTCAGGCACGGGATGTGGAGTTGTATTCGGGGAGTCTTGGAACTCGGAAGCCGTGTCGCTCGTCGCTGGGCTCCAGTTTGCGCCTTGATCTCTTGGGCGGCCGTCTTGGACGTGCGCGCAGGAGTTCAGGTGTCTTCAGGCCTCGCCCCTACCGAGCCTGTCCCCGAGTTTGGTCGGCTCGAGGTTGTCAAGATCGTGCTGGAGAGGTCGGAGGAATCGCTGGCGTTTCATCCCGACGACATCAAGCCGGCCAAGTGGTGGTTTCCCTCGATGGATCAGGCCGAGACGACGGAATTCTTGCGGTCGTCCGGTGTCAGCAACTCCCTGTTGTCTCTGCTCGATGGGCCGGGTGTGGTGAACGCCGAATCACGCGGGGTGAGCATTGTTCCTCCGAAGGCATTGGTGTTCGGGCTTTCCCGGGAAGCCCGAGGAGTGGTTTACGCGAAGCTGGCGGAATTTCAGGAGAACGCCCGTCAACGCCAGCCCTACAAATTCTTGGAGACTGACATCGACGAGTGGCGCGATTCCGGGACGTTGAGCGCCCATACGACCGACATGATCCGGCGTGTGGCCTATCCCAAGGCCGGAATGGCGTGCTTTTCGGATCTCCAGATCGTGTCCGACATTCCCTTCTTTGAGCGCGGGCGACTCCTGCGAGTGCTGTCACAGGTTCCTACTTTCGTCGTGAAACTGAATGTCGACCGCAAGTCGGACATTGATGCGATGGCCCGATACTGGGGCGCAGGTGGAAGAGCGGACGAGGTTCGAGCCGTCTTGAGCGCTGTGAGCGACGTTGATGGTGGCTCGAAGGTGGATCTGTCGCGAATCCTGCCGAGCTTCGCGCGGACCCGGCTCTACACGTTTCCGGGCCATTCGCGGAGATCGGATTCGCAGTTCCAGGACTGTTTCTGGACCGCTCTGAACTTTTTCAATACCACGCCGGTTGATTTCGGGGGCGACAAGGTTGGCACTGGTGCCTGGGTGGCGGATCACTATGTGCAGGTCACGGGTTCGCCAAGATACGGGGACGTTGTGATGATGATGGACGAGAACAGACTGGCCATCCATGCCTGCGTCTACCTCGCGGACAACATGGTCTTCACCAAGAACGGCAAAGGTGCCGGCAGTCCCTGGATCTTCATGAAGATGGACGACATGATGCAGGGGTATCTGGCCCACCTCCGCCCCGGAATCCGGCTCCAGGTCATCGCCTACCGGCTCAAGGGGTCGTGACGGAGCTCCTTTTCATCGCGGCGATCGTCGTGCAGAAAGGTCTTGGCAGTCGGGCTCGCGAAACGTTTCATCGGCGTTGGTCTGTCCGATGGTGTAAAGGTAGCACAGAGCCCTTTGGAGGCTTTAGTCATGGTTCGAATCCATGTCGGACAACCAGTTTCTGCGGGAGGAGATTCCCTGTCACCGGTTCGGTTTCAAAAGGTCTAGTAGGCACGTTCGAGTCGCCGGCCGTCGGCCCGCGTCTCGATTTCCAAAACAATTGAAGAACAACCCGCTGATTGGAGTGTCTCCCGTCACCTGTCGTCTATCGGTTTGCCGCTGGACTGCCTGGGTTTTGTCGTTTCTTTTTCTCCAGCTGGCATTTGCCGCGAGTGTTTTGGCCCGGCCGGCGACTGCTGAATTGCCGATGTCAAACAAGGGTCTGACGAAGCCCGCTGCGGGTGTCCAGGGACGGCTGGAAACGATCGCCATCACGCTGGAACGGCCCGATGACACGATCGTCGTCGGGCAACTGAACTTCCCGCCGCCCGAGTGGCATTTTCCAGAACAGTCGGCCTCCAACGTCGTCGCCTATCTTCACAAAGCAGGGGCGACCCCCGCCGAGGTCGCGGTGTTGTCCGCCACCAACCACCTCGTGATAGAGGGCGGCGACGTGGTCATCCGTCCACCGGCGGAGCTGATCCTGGGGTTGAAGCCGGATGTCCGGCGGATCATCTACACGGCTCTCGGAACTCAGCTGGAGAATCCGTATCATCGGCAGCCGTTTTTTGTGACTGCGTCCAGCCCGTCCGAATGGCTGGAGCACAGCGGGCTCTCGCCCGCCACGGAGAAGCTCATCCTGGGTCTCATGTATCAGCGGGGAAGGCTGGTCCACTTCGCCGATCCGCAGGTGATCACCGGGTTGGACGACGGGGAAAAATTCCGGGTGATGAAAACGCTTTCACGCATCCCGACTCTGGTGGGGAAACTCCACATCGATGGGTCCTCCGATCCGGCGATGATCGCCTCCTACTGGGGTCCAAGAGGTCGCGACCGGCAACTGAAGCCATTGATCGAATCGCTGGCGCGCTTGAATGGAGGCGCGGTCATCGATGTGTCGGAACTCCTGCCGCCTTTCGCGCGGACGCGTCTTTACACCTATCCCGAGGGTGGGCGTTCTTCAGGTGAAGTGCAGGAGGACTGTTTCTGGACGGCGATGAATTTTTTCAGCGAAACGCCTGATGCCCGGTTCCACAGCTTCGACCAATCGCTCGCCACGCTGCGGGCGGACTTTCTCCCGGTCGAACGGCCCTACCGGTTTGGCGATGTCGTGACGTTCCTCAATCCCCGGGGCAAACCGATCCACGCATGCGTCCATCTGGCCGACGATCTCGTGTTCACCAAGAACGGCGCGACTCCCAACCAGCCGTGGATCCTCATGAAACTGGAGGACGTTTCAGCCACCTATCTGGCGACGGAATTGCCGCGGGAACGCCTCGGCATGGTGGTCTTCCGCCGGAAGGGAAGTTGATCCCGTTCCGGCCGGTCACGCTCAATCGGCACCGGCTCAGTCTTCCGAGAACAGGTAGTCGAGATCCGTCTGGGAAAGGCTCTTGGCGAAGCCTTCCTCACCGAGGACGTCCGCAATGGTCTGTGACTTGCGCTGCTGCAGATCCCAGATCTTTTCCTCGACCGTTCCAGGCGCGATGAGGCGGTAGGCGTTGACCGTGCGGGTCTGGCCGATGCGGTGCGAACGGTCGATCGCCTGCGCTTCGACGGCGGGGTTCCACCACGGATCGTAGAGCACGACGTAGCTCGCGGTCGTGAGGTTGAGGCCCGTGCCGGCCGCGCGAAGCGAGAGCAGGAACACGCCGCCGCCCTTCTCGTCCTGGAAGGCGTTGACCACTTCCTGACGGTCCTTGGTCTCGCCCGTGAGGATGTAGGTCTTGATGCCGCGCTTGGCGCATTCGGCTTCCAGCAGCTTCAACATCTGCACGAACTGCGAGAAGACGAGGACCTTCTGGTTGTCTGCCATCAACGGATCGAGCAACTCGAACAGCGTCTCCGTCTTGCCGGAGGCGGAGTCGTTGCCGACAAGCGTGGGATGGCAGCAGATCTGCCGCAGGCGGGTGAGCGCGGCGAGCACGTGCATCTTGCTCTTCGCGAGACCTTTTTCCTGCACTGTCTGCATGACCTGCTCGCGGCTGCGGCGCAGTTCGGCGAGGTAGAGTTTCCGCTGTGGTTCACCGAGATCGCAGTCGCGGCGTTCCTCGATGCGGTCGGGAAGATCCTTCGCCACCTGTTTCTTGAGGCGGCGGAGCATGATGGGGCGCAGCTTCGCGGCGAGACGGCGCCGGGCGATGCGCGCGGCGGAGTCGGCTTCTTCGCCCGAACCCTTCGGATCGTAGGTCGTGGAGAAATGTTCCTGATCACCCAAATAGGTCGGCTGGACGAAGTCCGCGATGCTCCAGAGATCGGTCAGCCGGTTCTCCAACGGCGTGCCGGTCAGCGCGAGGCGTTGCTCGGCCTTGAGCTGCTTGACCGACTGCGTGACCTGGGCACCGGGGTTTTTGATGAACTGCGCCTCGTCGAGAATGATGGCGCGGAACGCGAACTTTTGCAGCGCTTCAAGGTCCCGGCGGAGCAGGGCGTAGTTGGTGACGATGATGTCGTTCTCTGGAATCTGTTTCCGGAGATTGTGCCTTGCTGCGCCACTTTGCAGGATGAGGACCTTCAGGTGCGGAGTGAATTTCTCCGACTCACGGCGCCAGTTGTGCAGCACGGAAGCGGGGCAGATGACCAGGCAGGGCTTGGGATTCTTCTTATGCTGCTCGCTGAGCCACGCGATCCAGGTGAGCGTCTGAAGCGTTTTACCGAGACCCATGTCGTCCGCGAGGATTCCGCCCAGCTTGTGGCAGGAAAGGTGGGCGAGGAAGTCGAACCCTTCCTTCTGATAGGGACGCAGGTCGGCATGGATGTTCTTGGGAAGCTGGCAGTCGGGCACTCCCTTGAAGTTCGCCAGGCTCTGCCGAAGCGCCTTGGCAGCGGGCGAATCCCCGAACCGGGCCAGCGCCTTGTCGTCCAGATGCGCGGCCTGTTCCATCCCGACCTTCTGGGCCTCGTTGTTCAGTCCGTCGAGGCCGAGGTCGGCCAGGGCTTCATGCGCCGCCTGCACGGCTTCGACATCGAGCTCCACCCATCCGCCATCGGGCAGTTTGACGACGCGGCTCGTGGAAGCGGCGAGACGTTGCAGATCCGTCTTGCTGAGGCGCATCCCTTCGGCTTCCCACTCGGCGGAAACGCTGAACCAGTCGATGCCGCTGCCTTTGACCATCAGCAAAGGCTTCAGCTTCTTGGGCGAAAGGAAGAGGCGGCGGAACGGCTCGTTGCCGAGGTATTCGGCTTCGGCCGGCTTGTGGGGCCAGGCTGCGGCGAGGGTGTTGAGGAAATTGTCGTTGGCGTCGCCGACCCACAGCCCTGGATCCGGCGTGAACCAGTCGAGGCGGCGCAGCCAATGAGTGGCCATTTCCAAACGGGGATCGTCGAGGATTTCCGGACGTTCGCCCTTCTTGCGTCCGCCTGTGTCGCGCTGCCATTCGTGGCCTGTCCAATGCCATTCGCTGCCGTCCTTCTCGCTCTTGGCGAGCAGTCGCAGGCGGACGACGTCGTCGGCGAGTTCGAACACGAACTGCGGGGTCGCCGTGTGGGCCTCGCAGAGCTGGCTCCAGTCGACGCCGTTGTTCGGCTGCGTTTGGCGCAGGCGGTTCAATGTGCGGTGCGAGAGCTTGGTGACGGGCACCGATTTCTGCTGGAGCCAACGGGCGAGGAAGGTGTCCTTCGGCGCGTTGCGCAGCAGGTAGAACGTCTCGCCTACAAGCGCCAGGGTCGGTTTGCCTACGAAGAACTTCGCCGTGTCGAGCCCGACGGTCTGGCCACCGGGCAGGGCCACGTGGTGGGTGAAGACCGGCCCTTCGGAGACGGGTTCAAGGTGGGGCTTCAGTTCGGCGACCTGGCCGTGGAAATGGAAACTGTTCGGCGTATTAACGATCTCGAGCCGGCGGGTGTCACCCCAACGGGCCAGCCATTGGAGGAGCTGCAGACCCGAGATGAAGAGATCGCCGTCGGCCATGTCCTCCGTCGCGAATTCGTTCGCCAGCCACTGGATGAATTCCCAGTCGGCCGGAGCGAACAGCTCCTGCTCGTGCGTGGCCCGGGTGGTGAGTTCGATCAGTTCCGCCAGTGTCTTGAGCTTGTCTCCCGTGCGCGGGCGGAACAGGTGGAAGTCGATATGCAGCCGGTAGACCGAGCTGTTCTCCTCCAGCGGACGGGAGCTGCACACCACGCGCAACGTGGCCCGCGGGGCATCGAGGTGGGCGGGAGCGGGCGGGAACATCCAGTTCTCCAGCTCCGTGACGATCTCCTGTTCCTTCTCGGCCTTCTCCACTTCGGCGAAGCGGTCGAAGTTGGCGAACGCCATCAGCTCGTTCGGCAGCGAACGGTTCGAGCGCATGAAGAGCAGGGCCAGTTCCTCGAGGCGCGCCTTGCCGGTCGCTCCTATCATCTTCGGCCACCATTCGCTCGTGACGAAATCTTTCCGCGAGAGGTGCAGCTTCTCGAAGTAGTCCTCGAGCAGGAGCCAGGCGCGTTGGGAGTCCACGCATGTTCCGAAGAGGTTCAACACCTCGGCACGCTCGGCGACGGCGGATTTGGATTCCGCCAGTTCCTTGCGAAG
>JBBRDN010000210.1:0-7665 GCA_038203875.1 Verrucomicrobiota bacterium | reverse complement strand
TGGTCCCAACCCCTACTCCGCGGCTCGAAGATGGCCGAGTGAATGCGGGCCGAAGGAGTCCGGGCCTTCCAGTTCTTGAGTGTCTGTTCGATCTCCGAGTTGTTCATGGAATTGTTCTCCTACAAGGCAGGTTCGCAGTTTCTGGATCCCGTAGCGGTAACGCCCCGCCACCGTGTTCGGCGAAAGGTCTAGAAGCCGTCCGATCTCTTCCAGCGTTTGACCCTGCCAAATCTTCAGGACGATGACCTCGCGCTGTTCCGTCGGCAGCCGTTCGAGGCACCGCATCGCGGAACGTTCGGCCGGAGGAATTTCATCCGTCCCTTCAAACCAATGCCGGGCCTCAAGCTCACGGGTGATTCGGCGCCAAAGGCCGCGGTGAAAGTTTAGGGCGCGGTTCCGGAAGCTGGTCAGGCAATACCATTCCGGCGCATCCGGCGGTTCCGGCAGCTTCAGCAAGGCGAGAAATGTGTCCTGCACGACGTCTTCCGCCTCCGAATGGCTCAATCCCAGCGCCCGGCCATAGAGGATCAGCCCTGCCGCCTTGGCGTCGAAGAGCCTCTCGCACCATTCGTCCTGTGGGATTTCGTCAGCCACGTCACCCAAAGAGACACCGCCGACGTGGAATTTGTATGAACTTCGCCAAGATATTTTTCGGCCACCCCTTCCGGAAACGGATCCGTCGCCTACTGGAGACCCAGCAGCTTGCCGCCTTGAAAGGTGATGAAGGCCAGTCCCCAGGCCAAAACCAGCATGTAGGCCCATTGGAAGATCGGCCACTTCCACGAGTTGGTTTCTCGTCGGACAACAGCCACGGTGCTGACGCATTGCAGAGCGAAGACGTAGAAGACCATGAGCGTCACGCCGAGCAATGGGGTGTAAAGCGTCGAACCGTCCTCCCGCTTCTGGTCGCGCAACGTGTCTTCGAGGTCTTTGGTCACCTCGTCGCTTTCGCCGAGGTTGTAGACGGTGGACATGGTGCTGACGAACACCTCGCGGGCAGCGAAGGATCCGATGATTCCGATTCCGATCTTCCAGTCGAAACCCAAAGGTTTGATCAGCGGTTCGATGAGCAAGCCCATCCGACCGGCGAAACTGTGGCGAAGCAGTTCGCCCTGTTTCTGCTTTTCAAGTCCATCCAACTTCTCCAGCAGCGCAGCTTCTGCCGAGTTCGTGGTGGCTTGCGGCTGGGCGAACTTCACCTGCAAGTCTGTCAACGCCTGCTCCAGAGCCGCACCTTGCAGGGCCGGGAAGACCGTGGTCGCGGCAACGCTTCGGTCCGATTCGAACTTCGCCTTGATCTCCGGGCTCTTGGGATATGTCGCCAGAAACCAGAGCAGGATGTTAATGCCGAGGATGACCGTTCCGGCGCGCTTGATGAACATCCTCGAGCGATCCCACATGTGCCGCAGGATGACCTTCGGCACGGGGCGTTTGTAGGGAGGCAGCTCCAGGATCAACATCGGCGGCTCGCCCTTGAGCAGCGTGGCCTTGAACAGCCAAGCCATGGCCATCGCGCCAACGATGCCGAGCATATACATCGCGAGCATCGTGAGGCCCTGGAGTCCGAACACGCCCAAGACGTTGATCGCGGGAATGCAGACGCCGATCAGCAGCGTGTAGACCGGCAACCGGGCCGAGCAGCTCATCAACGGAGCTACGAGGATCGTCGCTAGTCGGTCCTTCGGGCTCTCGATCGTCCTCGTCGCCATGATGCCGGGAATGGCGCAGGCGAAGGAACTCAGCATCGGGATGAAGCTCTTTCCATGCAGTCCGACGCGGCTCATCAACCGGTCCATGAGGAACGCGGCCCTCGCCATGTAGCCGCTGTCCTCCAGCAATGCGATGAAGAGGAATAGCAGGCAGATCTGCGGCAGAAAAACGACCACGGCCCCGACGCCCTTGATCACACCTGAGGTCAGCAAACTGTTCAGATCACCCGGCGGCATCGACGACGAAACCCTGTCGGCCAGCCAGGCAACGCCGGCGTTGATCCAGTCCATCGGGTAGCTGGCGAACCAAAAGATGCCCTCAAACATGAGGAACATGATCCCGATGAAGATCAGCGAGCCCCACCACTTGTGCGTGACGATGCGGTCGGCCTTGTCGCTGAAGGATTCCCTGTTCGGGTCGACCCACGTGGTGACGGCCTGGTCGATCGCAGCCACGCGGGCGTAGCGGGCTTCGATGGCGACGCTGCGCCACTCGACCGACGCAGCCTCCAGGCGTTGGCGGGCTTGGAGAACGGCTTTCTCCACTTCGACTCCGTAGTGGCTTGCGTTCTTGAAAAGAACCTTCTCGTCGCTAAGCAGCAACAGCGCTTCTGCATCGGCCGATGTCTGGCGCTGCGGCGTGTTCTTTCGAAGCAACGCCGAGACGGCTTCGATCTCGACACCGAACGGAATCGGTAATTCGCAAAAGGTGCGCGGCAGGGTGCGTTTGGTCCCCCGGGTCGCCATGTCGCGAATACGCCGCCGCAGTTCGGGCATCCCGTGCCCTTCGTTCGCGATCAGCGGAACAATGGGAACGCCCAACGCCTGCGAAAGCTCCTCGGGATTGATCTCGTGGCCGTTGTTCCGGGCCACGTCCATCATGTTCAACGCAACAAGCGTGGGATACCCCAGCTCGATCACCTGCGTGGCGTAGTAGAGGTTGCGCTGGAGGTTCGAGCCATCGAGCACGATGACCACGAGCGACGGCGCAGGCACTTCTGGAACCCGATGGAACAGGATGTCGCGGGAAACCTGTTCGTCGATCGACTGCGGGCTGAGGCTGTAGGTTCCCGGGAGGTCGAGGATGATGACCGGCGTGTCCCGATTCGGGGAAACGGCCGAGTCGCCCTTTTCCCACATCAGCCGGCCTTCCTTCCGTTCAACGGTGACGCCGGCGTAGTTCCCGACCCGGGCGCGAAGGCCTGTGAGGGCATTGAAGACCGTCGTCTTGCCGCTGTTCGGATTGCCGGTCAGGGCCACGTAGGGAACCGATCCCGCGTTGACCTCGGACATCCCGTCAGGACTTGGCGTGGGTGAACTCATTCTGCGGCTGATGGGCGAATCCGGTTGTTGCGGTTCACTCGGTCTTCACGAACACCAGCGCGGCATCGGATCTTCTTAGCGACAAATGGTATCCCCGGACCTTGATCTCGACCGGGTCCCCCATGGGCGCGAACCGGACCAATTCGACCGAAGTTCCGACGAGAATGCCCATCTCCATCAATCTGGGCTTGTGCTCGGGAGTCACCTTCAGTTCTGCGACCACGGCCTTCGAACCCACTGCAAGGTCGGTCAGTGGTTGCGACGCGCCGGGCATTTTACGCCACCCTCCGGCCCATCGGCTGCACCCAGATCTGCTCCGCCAGTTCCTTCGAAATCCCGAGCCGGGCGTTGCAGACTTGGCAAATCACACTCGCCTGCTGGCTGACCAGCCGGATGGTCTGGTCTTCCGTGAATCCCATTTCGCGCAGGCGCTTGGACGTCTCAGGCGGCGCGGAAAGCCGCTTCACTTGGACAGAGGTGCCGGCCGAAACTTTGGAGAGCGGACAGACTTCCCCATGGGGACACTCTTCGGCTTCTTTCCAGGCTGACGGCGGTTGCTTCACTACGATGAAAACGTTCTTTCAGCCGGGTCCGCGACGCAAGGCACCTTCTTGTCGTTCACTTGCCATCCATTGTCGCTCGTATGCGCAAAGGTGCGTGACCGTCATCCCGCAAAGGATTTAGCTCCCGGTGTGCGTTTCCAACTACTCCTCCTGATGCTCGCAACCATCTCCGTCAATGCGGCGAACTGGCCGCAGTTCCGGGGCGAAGGCGGCTTGGGAACGGCCGAAGGTTCCGCACCGATCCACTTCGGCCCCGGATCAAACCTGCTTTGGAAGGCGGAAATTCCCGCCGGCAATTCTTCCCCCGTGATCTGGGGCGATCGCCTGTTTCTGACTGCGAGTCCGGGTTCCTCGCTGGAAACGCTTTGCCTCGACCGAAAGTCTGGCGCTGTCGTGTGGAGCGTTCCGGCACCGACTGTGCCGCTCGAAAAGACCCACCGCATCGGCAGTCCCGCTTCGTCGACGCCCGCAACCGACGGCAAACGGCTCTATGTCTACTTCGGGTCATTCGGTCTCCTCGCCTACGACTTCTCCGGAAAAGAACTCTGGCGAAAATCCCTACCGGCTCCGGTCGTCGAGTTTGGTTCAGGCGGTTCTCCAATCCTAGCCGGCGGAAACCTCATCCAGATCTGCGATCAGGACACCGGCTCGTTTCTGATCGCGGTGAATCCAGCCGACGGAAGGACTGTTTGGCGTGTCGAGCGGCCGGCCTTCCGGCGCAGCTTCGCCACCCCGTTTGTCTGGAAGCATGACGGACGCGAGGAACTCGTCGTGCCCGGATCGATCTGGCTGAAGTCCTACGATCCCAAGGACGGTTCGGAAAACTGGACGGTCTCCGGCACTTCGCGGGTCGCCACAGCCTCGCCAACCTCCGGCGACGGACTTCTGTTCACCTCTTCGTGGAACATCGGCGGCGATGAAGACAGCCGTGTCGCCATGGAGCCGTTCGCCGAATTCGCCGCAATCAACGACCGGAACAAGGACGGCAAGTTGACCCAACAGGAGATTCCGGCGGGCCCGGTTCGCGATCGTTTTTCTCAGATGGACTTGGACAAGGACAACATCGTCACCGGGGAGGAATGGGAGGAGATGCGGCAGATGTTCGCCCGTGCCGGCAACGCCGTGATCGCCATCCGACCAGGTGGCCATGGCGACATCACCAAGACCCATCTCGCGTGGCGAGTCACCCGCAGCCTGCCCTACGTATCGTCTCCTGTTTTTAGCGCCGGACGGTTGTTCACCATGAAAAACGGCGGCCTGCTTTCCTGCTACGAGGCCGCCACAGGCAGACCCATCGTCCAAGACGAACGCGTCGGCGTGACCGGAGACTACTACGCCTCCGGATTGGCGGCGGGAAACCACGTCTATTTCACGTCGCAGAGCGGAACCGTGATTGTGGTGACGGCCAAAGACGATCCGAAGGTGGTCGCCACAAATCCCTGCGGCGAACAAGTCATGGCCACCCCGGCGATCGTCGACGGCGTAATCTACCTTCGCGGAGCCAAGAATCTTTGGGCGTTCGGAAACGCCAAATAGCCGCTTGCCGCAGCCGCCCCGTTCCCTAGCGTCATTCCATGAAGCACCTGTTCTCCTCCATTGCCGCCGCTCTGCTATTGGTCGCAACCGTCCGCGCGGCCGATCAGCCACCCACTCTTGCGATCGGGTCCAAGGCGCCCGACTTCATCTTGCCGGGCGTTGATGACCGCAACTATTCCCTGAAGGACTTCGCGGCTTCGAAGGTTTTGGTCATCGTCTTCACCTGCAACCACTGCCCGTCGGCCCAGTATTACGAAGGGCGTATCAAAAAGTTAACCGCCGACTACAAAGCCAAAGGTGTGTCCGTCATCGCCATCTCCCCGAACGACCCAAAATCGGTCACGCCGAACGAGCTGGGGTATACCGATTTCGGCGACTCGTTTCCCGAGATGAAACTCCGGGCTAAACACGCGGGCTTCAACTTCCCCTACCTCTACGACGGAGACACCGAAGCGGTCTCGCGCAGCTATGGGCCGGTTGCCACGCCGCACATCTTCATCTTCGATGCGGAACGGAAGCTCCGATATCAGGGCCGCATCGACGACTCCGAGCGCATCCAGTCGGTCAAAGTCCACGACGCCCGCAACGTGATCGACGCGCTTCTCGCAGGAAAGGAACCCGCGGTCACGAGCACCAAGGTCATCGGCTGCTCCGTCAAGTGGGCCGGAAAAAAGGAAATCGTCCAGCGCTACATGGACAAGCTCGCCGCCGAACCAGTCACGATCTCCAAAGCCGACGCCGACACGATGAAAGCCCTCCGCAAAAACGAGAGCGGCAAGCTGCGCCTCGTGAACGTCTGGGCCACATGGTGCGCGCCGTGCGTCGCGGAGTTCGATGAACTGGTCACCATCAACCGCATGTTTCGGGGCCGGGACTTCGAGTTCGTGGCCGTGGCGATGAACCGGCACGAAGAAGAAAAGGAAGTTCTGAAATTCCTCCAGAAGCAGCAGGCCTCGAATAGCAATCTGATCTTCGGATCTGACGAGAGCGATACACTGATCAACGCCTTCGACCCCGGATGGGCCGGCCCCGTCCCCTACACGCTTCTGATCTCGCCGGAGGGGAAAGTCGTATACAAGGAAAGCGGAAGCGTCGACACGCTCGCCCTCAAACGCGCCATCGTGAAAGAGCTGAACGCCCGTAAACCCTGGTGAAAGGGCGGGCGCCAGACCTTCATTTCTCTGCCGGATAGGGCGACCGGTAATCCGGGTTCCATTGCCGCCATCGCCAATCGGACATCTCAGTCGGGCTGACCGGGCTGATGCATCCTGTCAGCAGGAGACTAGCCGCCACGACCGGTAGAAGGAGCATCCGGACGATCCTGACACATTGGCGTGTGCGGGTTGTCATGGTCTGAAGCCTACAAGGCCCGTCGTTCTTCGGTCAGCAGCGGATCCGCCGGTTACTTCTTTTTTCGCGCATCTTCGGCTGCCTTGGTCGCATCAGCCGCGGCTTTCTTGGCGGCGGCTTCTGCTTTCTTGATGGATACCTCGGCTTTCTTGAGCGCTTCGGACACTTGCTTCCGGATGTCTTCAGCCATGCCTGCCTCCTGCAGTTCTTTTTCCACATCGCGCCGGATTCGGTCCACATCGATGTTGGAGTCGAGCCGGGTCACTTTTCCATCGGGTCCGACGATGATGGTCTCGCGCTGAAACAGCGGCGCCCCTCCACCATTATTACCGAAGGCTCGGGAGCTGGCGGAGTGGATCAAGTCGTTCAGCCGATCCATCGCGGGACTCTCGGCGATGAGGGCCCTGACCGCAGCGGGATCACGCTTCACCAATGTGGCTTTTCCGGTCTTCGTTTCACCTTTCCGCAAATAAGTGAGGGTCAGGATGTCGCCTTCCTTCCGATTGCGGACGAGGACCTGCATCTGTTTCGGCTGGATCAACAGCTGGTCGTCGATCTTCAGCAGCACGTCGTTGGGTTGGACTCCAGCCGACGCCGCGGGACTGTCCGACCCAACGGTCCGGACGATGAGGCCGACGCCGGGATCCAAGGGCAGATGCGCCGCCAGGTCGTCCGACACAGCTTCCGCCGCGATTCCGAGATAGGTGACCGGCCCTTTCGGTGTGTTGTCGATCAACGAACTGTCATACGAATGCGTCCAGACTGCGCCGTCGTGCCCCGGGTCGCGCCGGGTGCTGATGACGCGCTTTGTCGTGCCATCGTCGACGCTGACGACGGCTTCGGCCTCGGTCACGTTGACGGCTTTCGCCTTGGGCGCTTCGGGAATCCGATCTGCGCTCTGCGCGACCGGTGCAAGTAGGCCGGCCAAGACCGCTCCGAGCGTGAACCATTGAATGCGATTGGACTGTGTTTTCATAAAATAGAAAGGAAATCAGGGTTAGTAGACCTCAAGCGCCACGGGAATGAGCTGTTCACGCGAATTCGTCACCAGCATCCGGGTGGCTCCGTCGTCACCGCGGTAGTTGGCTTCATCAACCCAGGTTGCACGAACCAGTTTGTAGGGCTGGTTGTCCGACCCGACAAAGACGCCCAGATCCCGAGCCTCGACAAGGTAGTTGTCGACC
>JBBRDN010000209.1:0-7685 GCA_038203875.1 Verrucomicrobiota bacterium | reverse complement strand
TAACTCTCCCCGCCCATGAGCAAACAGAAAGCCTACGCCGCCGCCGGCGTCGACATCGACCTCGGCAACCAAGTCAAAAGCACGCTGCCCGCGCTGCTCGCCTCCACCCACCGCCGCGAAGTCCTCGGCAAGGTCGGCGGTTTCGGCGGCCTCTTCGCGCTCGACGTGAAGAAATACCGGCAGCCCATCCTCGTCAGCTCCGTCGACGGCGTCGGAACCAAGCTCAAGATCGCCTTCGCCATGGACCGCCACGACACCATCGGCGAGGACCTGGTGAACCACTGCGTGAACGACATCGCGGTGCTCGGCGCGGAACCGCTCTTCTTCCTCGACTACCTCGGCACCGGCAAGCTGGAGCCACACGTCTTCAAGGAAATCATCAAAGGCTTCGTCCGCGGTTGCGCGAAGAACGGCTGCGCGCTCGTCGGCGGCGAGACGGCGCAGATGCCCGGCTTCTACCAGCCCGGCGAATACGACGTCAGCGGCACCATCGTCGGCGTCGTGGACAAGTCGCGGATGCTCGACGGCCAGAAGTCCGTCAAACGCGGCGACGTCGTCATCGGCATCGAATCCAGCGGCCTCCACACCAACGGCTATTCCCTCGGCCGGAAGATTTTCTTCGACCAGATGAGGCTGAAGCCGACGAGCAAGGTGGCGGAACTCGGCGGCACCATCGGCGACGCGCTGCTCGCGACCCACGTCACTTATGGCCCGCTCGTGCAGAAGCTGGTGAAGAAGTTCAACAAGACCGGCCAGGCCGATGCCGTGAAGTCCTTCGCCCACATCACCGGCGGCGGATTCGTGGACAACATCCCTCGCGTGCTGCCTCCGAAGCTCGACGCCGTCGTCTACAAGGGCACTTGGGACATGCTGCCGATCTTCCAGATCATCCGCGAGAAGGGCGGAGTCGATGAGGCCGAACTCTACCAGGTCTTCAACATGGGCATCGGCATGGTGGCCATCGTCACGCAGGACGAGACCGAAGCCGTGCTCAAGCTCATCCGCGCCGAGAAGCACAAGGCCTGGATCATCGGCGAGATCACGAAGGGCACGGGTGTCTGCCGGGTCGAATAGAGCGTTCGACCACTGCTGATCAGCGGATCAGCTCTGGCCATCACGCCGTCTTCGCCTTCCTCTACCCGATGAAGTTCGTCCGTCCGGACAAGCGCGAGGACGTCCGCTCCGGGCTGATCATGGTGCCCTTTTTCGTCATCCCGATCGTGACCATGTGGTATGTCGTGAAGCGCTACATCGATGCCGATGCGGCCAAGTCCGAAGCCGAAGAAGAGGCCCGAAACACAAAGGGTGAATGAGATTGTAATTGTAGGCGGTCGTTTGGCGCTCTACTGAGGGAATATGATGTTGGGAAGGCCCGGCGAAAATCCAAACCTGCCATGATTTCCAAGCTACAGTTTCGTCTGTTTTTTTGTCTGATCGCTCTCGGTCCGATTATCCCCCTCTCCAGCGAAGGCCAGACGCTGGTGCCGAGGGTGGCATTCGAAGTGGAGTATCCGACGACGACAAACACCGGCCATCAGCTTCTGGTTTCGAGCAACATGGGATCTTGGACGCCGCAGGGAGCGCAGGTCTTCGGCGACGGGGCCAATCGGAAATTCGTCTTCTCGGCGACGAACGGCGTGCAGTTCTTCCAGCTACAATCCTTTGCCGTGTCCAACATCAGCGCCCGCCTCGAAACCATCCGTGCCAACCGCGGCGCGCCCGCCCTGGCCTGTGCCGTCGTTCTTTCAAACCGGATCGTGGCCGTCGGGGCGACTGGAACCCGGAAAATTGGACTGACCAATGTGCCGGTCACCATCTACGACCGCTGGCATCATGGCTCGTTGACCAAGGCGATGACCGCGACCTTGGCGGCGATGCTGGTTGAGCAGGGTGCCATCAAGTGGACGAACACGATGTCCGACATCTTCCCCGACATTGCCCCTGGCATGAACCCGACCTGGCGTCCGGCCACGCTTGACCAGCTTGCGGCGAACCGTGGCGGCGCGCCGAACGTCATCCCCGCGGCCCAGTGGTCTAGTCTGTGGAACCACGGCGGCACTCCGCGCGAGGGACGTCGGCTGTTGACTCTCATGATCACCAGCAATTCGCCGAGCACCACTCCCGGAACGGCCTACGAATATTCCAACGCGGGCTTTTCCATGGCGGGACACATGCTCGAGGCCGTGATGAACCGTCCGTGGGAAGAGCTTTTGGCCGAACGCCTCTTCCAGCCGCTGGGAATGGATTCGGCGGGGTTCGGCGTTCCGGCCACACCCCGATACTTTGATGCGCCCTGGGGCCACAATGCGGTGGTTCCGCCTACCTTCGTCGAACCGGGCACCTCGGCGGACAATCCTCCGGCCATAGGCCCCTCTGCCACCGTCCACTGCTCGATCATCGATCTCGCGAAATACGTCGCGTTCCACATCGCGGTCCACCGGGGCGACACTCCAATCCTGTCTCAGGCGTCTGGCGTCAAACTCCACACCGCGGTGCCGAACAACGCGGGCTACGCGTTCGGGTGGATTGTGGTCAACCGTCCCTGGGCCGAAGGCGACGCGCTCAATCACACCGGATCGAACGTCCAATGGTATTCCAACATCTGGATCGCACCGAATCGCGAGTTTGCCGTGGTCGTCGCGTGCAACTGGGGCCACAACAACGCCTACCTGGCCACGGATGACGCGGCGGGTCAGATGATCAGCCTGTTTCTGAACTAGCCTAGGGGTGCCCGGGCAGAATTCCTCTTCAGGATTTCTGCGGTGGCCCACGTCGCGTGTTCCGCGATCAAGGGCTCCGGATCGGCCACTGCTTTCTCCAGCGCCGCCAAGACGCCCAGATCGCCGGTGTTGCCCAGCACGACGCAGACGTTGCGCAACAGGCCGCGACGTTTGGTCCTGAGGATCGGTGAGCCGGCGAACCGTTTCTTGAACGCGGTATCGTCCAACGTCAGCAGTTCCAACAGATCCGGCTGATCCAGTTCCGTGCGGACGACCGACTTCATGATACTGGCCTCGCGGGCGAAGCGGTTCCATGGACAGGCCGCGAGGCAATCGTCGCAGCCGTAGACGTGGTTGCCGATGAGCGGCCGCAGTTCCACCGGGATGGAGCCCTTCAGCTCGATGGTCAGGTAGGAGATGCAGCGCCGGGCATCCAGCGTGAAGGGCGCGGGCAGGGCGTTCGTCGGGCAGGCGGTCAGGCACTTGGTGCAGGAGCCGCAACGGTTCTTCTCCGGCACGTCGGGTTCCAACGCCAGAGTGGTGATGATCTCGGAAAGGAAGAACCAGTTCCCCAGCGTTCGGCCGATGAGGTTGGTGTGTTTGCCGACAAAGCCGAGGCCGGCGCGCTGGGCGAGGTCGCGTTCAAGCAACGGGCCGGTGTCGACATACCAGAGCGAACGCGTGGAAGCGTCGTCGCTCGCCGCGTCGATGTAGGCCGTGAGTTCCACAAGCCGGGAGGCGAGCACGTCGTGGTAGTCGTCGAAGCGCGCGTAGCGGGCGATGGGGCCGGAAGATCCTTCGGCCCGATGGTAGCTGGCGGCGAGACACACGATGCTGCGGGCTCCCGGAAGAACCAGTTGGGGATCGACTCGCTTGGGCGCGTTGCGCGCCAGCCACTGCATCTCGCCGTTGCGTCCGTCGGCCAGCCATTGCTCGAAGGCTTCGGCGTGGTCGGGACGGTCCGCACCCGTGACGAAGCAGGCGTCGAAACCCAACGCGACGGCCTTCTGGCGAATGAGTTCCTTCACGGCTCAGGCCGGTTCGGCC
Organism: Verrucomicrobiota bacterium; assembly: GCA_038203875.1. Taxonomy (GTDB): domain Bacteria; phylum Verrucomicrobiota; class Verrucomicrobiia; order Limisphaerales; family CANJSG01; genus CANJSG01. The sequence continues at coordinate 3,918 of JBBRDN010000209.1, read as the reverse complement.
GCCGGCTTCCGCATGGCGTTGAACTGGTGGACGACATGCTGGGCGATCTCGCGGGCAGTGCGTCGTTCCACGCCCACGAGCACATCGGCCTGGCGATAGGCCGACTCCCGCTGCGCCAACATCTCGCGGATCTTGGCGAGCGGATCCGGCGCCTGGAGCAGCGGGCGATGAGACTGATACCGGACGCGTTCGTAGATCGTTTCGGGCGAGGCCCAGAGGCAGACGACCATCGCGTGCTGGCGCAGGTCGCCGAGATTCTCGGGATCCACGATCAAGCCGCCGCCCGTCGAGATGATCAGGCGGTCGCGGTCGGCCAGGCTTTGCACGAGCCGACGTTCCATGCCCCGGAAGACGGGTTCGCCGTGTTCGGCGAAGATCTGGCGGACGCTCCGACCGGCCTCGCGTTCGATGCGCTCGTCGGTATCGAGAAAGTCGAACCGGAGCTGTTCGGCCAGGATCCGCCCCACGGTGCTCTTGCCCACACCCATGAAGCCGACGAGGGCCAGATTTCTGATGTCGCGCGGCGCCGCCATTCGCCAAGTCGTAACCGACGCGCGAAGCAGGCGGAAGGGTGAATGCTCAATGCGAGCCCGCGAAGTGCAGCCGCTTGGATTCGGTGCTCACAGGCTAGGGAGTGCTTTTGACCCAGCTGCGGAGCAGCGGAAGACAGTAGCCCCGGGCGTGAGCCCGGGGGTTGTAGGAAAAGAGGAGCATGCTCCGGAGGAGCATTCGGCCTGAATTTTGGACCGCTGTGGTTCAATAGTTTAGGAGCCGCTTTCCCGGCCATCGACTGCGGGTGACACCGGAATCGATACCCCGACGGGGTGTCGTTCCGCAATTCGCCGGAAGCCGGGTAGCGCTGCGGAAGAACTCCGCCGCTACCCGGTAAGGGAAAGGAACCGGGTCGTGAAAGCATCGACCACCATGAAAGCCGCATTCCGTCTCGTCCGCCGTGGAACGCAGTTCTACGCCCACCACCGCAGCACCCACCAGCGCGAAAGCCTCCACACTTCCGACCGCGAGGAAGCAACTCGCCTGTTGGACGCAAAGAACAACGCCGAGCGCGTCCCAACCATGAACCTCGCCCTTGGCCGGGTGTTCCTCGCCGCCCGTGACGCGGAGTTGCCCGAACGCACTTGGGGCACAGTCATGGAAGCCATCGTGCATCACGGGCGGGATTCGACGCGGCTGCGTTACACCCAAGCCATGCGGGATTCGGTGTTGGTGAGGTTGAAGAACCGCCGGTTGATCGAGACGACGAGCAACGACCTCTTGGCCCTCATCGCCGAAGGCAGCCGCAGCACGAGCTACTACCTGAAACGTCTGCACAACTTCGCCGTGGGTTACGGCTGGTTGCCCGGCCCCATCCTCGCCAGCAAGGTCTGGCCGGTCATCCAGTGGAACGAACGCCGCGCCATCACCGAGGAGGAACACCTCAAACTTGTCGCGGCGGAAAACAAACCGGAGCGGCGGCGCTTCTATGAAATGCTCTGGCTGATCGGGGCCAGCCAAGGCGACGCGGCCCAACTCACCGCCGAGAACATCGACTGGAAGAACCGGGTGCTGCGTTACCAACGGGCCAAGCTCAAGGACAACGCGCCTCCGGCCTGCGTCGCCATTGGTCCGAAGCTGGAAGCCCTGCTGAAGGAACTGCCGGCCACCGGGCTTTTGTTCCCAAGCGGTGCGACCATGAACTCGTCGGAGCGGGCGGACGAGTTCGTCAAACGGGCACGGCGGGCGGGGGTGTCCGGGGCGAGTTTGCATTCCTACCGCTACGCGTGGGCGGAACGGGCGTTCAAGCTGGGGATGCCCGAACGCTTCGCCATAGCCAACCTCGGCCATTCCAGCACCGCCGTGCACCGGCAATACGCCCGCAAGGCCATCGTCGTCGTCCTAACGCTGGAGAGTTTCGAGAAGGCGGCCTGAAAATCCACGCCGTCGCGGTCGCATTGAGCAGCCGCGACGGTGGTCTGCCTTCGTTGCTCCGGCAGAAAACGCGGTGGAAACCCCGCCTCGTGCGAGAGGGCGCGGGTTTCCATCAGGTGAGGACGTCGCCGCTAGGTTGGTCGTTGGCTTTTAGTCGCCGTCATTACACAGCAGCACCAAGCAAAATAAAACCCGCACACTGGTCGCCGAGGCGATCGGTATCGAAGAAACGTGCCCGAGTAGGATTAACACTCGCTGACTCACGGATTCTTTTCCGGCGTTCTTGGGAATCGACGTGGATTCCCGTGGATAGCCGCCAGCGTCATGTTTGATCCACCGCGATTGACTCCCTCGGGTTGTGCTGGCTCGATCCAGATAAAGCACTGCTCCATGTTTCCTCACACGGACAGCGGTTGTCCTCGTGGAAGAGCCATTACTTTCGTCAATCAACCGGACAAACCGACGACGGATACGAAAGATGAGCTATTTCGCCCACACCGCCGAACGACAGGATGGAGCGAGGCTCCCAGAGAGTTCTGGGCTTTGGCAGCCATTGGCCACCCACCTCCGCAACGTCGCCAGCCTCGCCCGCCGTTTTGCCGAACCGCTGGGTCTGGCCGACGAGGCTGAGCTCGCGGCATTGCTGCATGATTTGGGGAAATACGCGGAACGGTTCCAAGCCCGGCTGCGGAACCCGACAATCCACGGAATCAACCACTGGGCGGCGGGCACTGCACAGGCGGCGAATGCGGCCAGCGTCGCTTTCGCCATCGACGGCCATCACACGGGAATTCCGGCAAAAGACGGAGACGGCATCCGACAGACCATCGTCAAGATGCGCGACGACCGCGAACGTGAAGCGTTCTGCCGCTGCGCGGAGCCGGTTTCAGAACTGGTGCGACGTTGTGAAGCGGACGGCATCCGGCTGCCCGCGCTGGCGGCTCGCAAGGCGGGACATCCATTTGCCGAAGCACTGCGCACTCGGATGCTCTTCTCGTGCCTCGTGGACGCGGACTTCCTCGACACCGAGGAACATTTTACGCCGGGTGCGTGCCAATCGCGGCAGGTTCCAAAACTTCAGGCGGAGCTGGCCTTGCGGCGATTGCTCGACCACTTGGCTGGCCTGGTCGGCGAAGGCGACCTGAAACAGCGCCGCCGAAAGCTCCTTTCCGACTGCTTGGGCGCCGCGACTCAAGATCCGGGACTTTTCACTCTGACCGCTCCGACCGCCAGCGGAAAAACCCTCAGCTCCCTCGCCTTTGCCCTCCAGCACATCGAGCACCACAACGCCCAACTGCCGGAGGACGACCCGCGCCGTTTCCGTCGGATCGTCGTGGTCATCCTGTTCACCAGCATCATCGAGCAAACTGCCCGGGTGTATCGGGATCTGTTCGAGGACGCCTTTGGTCCCGACTACGTCCTGGAACACCACAGCTCAGTGGCTCCCCGCGAACGGGAACAGGACCACGGCCGTGACGCGGAGGAAGAACGACTGCGTCGCGCTCGGCTGGCTGCGGAAAACTGGACTTCGCCGATCGTCGTCACCACCAATGTCCAGTTCTTCGAAAGCCTTTTCAGCAATCGCCCATCCGACTGCCGCAAGCTTCACAACATCGGCCGCTCCGTCGTGCTGTTCGACGAGGTGCAGACGTTGCCGCCGAATCTGGTGCCTTCGCTGCTTTCTGGGGTGAAGCTGCTCACCCGCGACTACGGCGTGACCGCCGTCTTCATGACGGCGACCCAGCCGGCATTTGCTGCCGCTGGAGAAGCGGTCATCGGTGGCTGGAATCCGACGCCAATTGCGGCGGATGAAAACGGACTGGCCGAAGCGCTGCGCCGCACCCGCATCGAACTGCCCTCACCGGACCAGAAGCTCCCGTGGGAACAACTTGCCGACCGGCTGGCGGCCGAACCGCAGGCGCTCTGTGTCGTCAACACCACCGCCGAAGCCCGCCGGCTCTTCACACTGCTCCGGGACCGCTCAGCCGCCGG
>JBBRDN010000208.1:0-7698 GCA_038203875.1 Verrucomicrobiota bacterium | reverse complement strand
CTCCAAGTGAAACCCAACTCCGTCGCCAGCGACGTGGTCGAAATCGACGAGATCACCATCAAGGCCCCCGTCATCACCTATGAGCAGGCGTTGACCGGAAACAACATCAGCAAGCTGCTCGCGAATGTGAACGAGAGCACTGCGTCGCTCATGGGCGGAAAGGATACGACGAAGAAGGACGACAAGGCGGCCGCCCCGGACGCGGCTTCGCAAAAACGCTTCAAGGTGAAACGCGTCCTCGTCGAAGGCGCGACCGTAAAGCTCAGCGCCACGTTGCTTGGCGGAAACGCCCTTCCGATTCCCCTGCCCCCGATCACGATCGAGAATATCGGCACCAGCGGCAACGGCGTGACCGCCGGTGAATTGACCAGCGAGGTCCTGAAGCAGGTCCTCTCCGGCGTGACCAAGGTCGTGACCGAAAGCCTCACCAAAGGCGGCGGAGCCTTAAAGGACGCGGCCGGCGGTGCAGTGGATAAAGCAGGCGAAGGCCTGAAGAATCTTTTCAAGAAGAAGTAGGCCGAGGTTCATCTGCGAACGAGAAAGGCCGGGCAACGTGCTGTTGCCCGGCCTTTCGAATTTGTCCCGGGGATGTTCCCCCGAGCGTCAGATCGCCTTCGTGAAAGCTTCGAGCAGGCCTTCCATGCCGCTGTCAGTCTTGGTGTGACGGGTCGGCGGGTTGAACAGGTCGCGCATGTATTGGACCGCTTCGGAGATGCTGCGGACGGACTTGGGAAGGGTCGCACCGCACGCGTTGGGATGTCCCCCGCCCTGCAACTTCTCCGCATACTTCAAGGCCGTGCCGTCCTTGCTCCGCAGGCTGACGACGAAGTGGTTGTTGCCCTTCTTGAGTGCGGTTATCAGGACGGGATGTGGCACCGCCTTGCGCTCAAGCATCCGGTGGATGATGAGGTTGCTGTTGCCGACGGGCGCGTCCACGAGGCACACGCCCGAGTTGATCTCGCTGACATGATTGACCGCCCAGTCGAAGCCGATCGGATCCTCGATCTCGCGCTTCACTTTCATGACCTCGAGAAGCGGGTGATCGATCAGCTTTTCCAAATCGCTGCCAATCAGCCCGACCATCGGCCAGAAGCCGTAAATCTTGACGAGGCTCGCGTAGTCGATCGCGAGTTCGAAGTCGGGATCATTCTGGAGGAACAGGTCGGCCACGTTGTTGAGATGGACAAGCCGTTCGAGCTTGGGTGAGCCGATCCCGGCTTCGACGCACAGATCGTAGCAGAGCGAACCAGCCGACTTGGATGTGTCGTGGATGAACTGGGCGTAACGCGCCGTCGTGTTCGTGGCGTGGTGGTCGATGACCAGCCAATGGCTGCGGTCCAGCCGGCTTTCAAACGAGAAATCCGCCGCCCAAGCCGCGGTCTCACGCAGGTCGCGCATCTTCCAACCGGTGTAGTGGTAGGCCTCCAACGTGATCTCCGCGCCGTAGAGCTTGCGCGCGAGTCGTTGGAGCAGCAGGCCGGCCACCAATCCATCGAGATCGCTCTCGTGCGTCAGGATCACGGCGGGTCTTTCAAAATTCAGCATCCGGCCATCCTAGCGGCCCCGTGGATTCAACTCCAGAGACCTTTTGGGAACTTTCGAAGTGCGGTGGCTCGAAACCGCTTTGGTGGGCTTCCAAACCATTTGGCGCGTCCCAGCTTCGAGACGTCCGTGTCAAAGCACCGTCGAGCCGGCGTCGTCCAAACACGGCCTGATCCACGGATGGCTTGCGCGGCCGGGCCTTGGTTTCCAAAGTCGCCAGCACATGAACTTGTTCGATCTTTCAGGAGAAGTCGCCGTCGTCATCGGAGCCACCGGAGTTCTCGGTGGTGGATTGGCCGATGGCCTGGCCGCAGCGGGCGCGAAGGTCGCCGTGCTCGGGCGCAACCAGGAACGCGGCGAAGCCCGCGTGGCTTCCATCAAGAAGGCCGGCGGCAAGGCGCAGTTCTTCTCCGCCGACGCGATGTCCCGCTGCAGCCTCGCCGAAGCGCATGAGAAACTTGAGGCTGCGTTGGGCGCTCCGACCATTCTCGTCAACGCCGCCGGCGGCAACGATCCGAAGGTGACGGTCGTCGGCGACAAGAAGTTTGAGAACATCGCCCTCGAAGACTGGGGTGCAAACTTCGACCTGAACCTTGTCGGCGGCGTGGTGATTCCTTGCCAGGAATTCGGTCCCAGCATGGTGAAACGCAAACGCGGCTCGATCATCAACATCGCCAGCGTCTCCGCGCACATTCCCCTCTCCCGAGTCGTCGCCTACTCCGCGTCCAAGGCCGCCGTTCTCAGCCTCACCCAGTTCCTCTCGCGCGAATGGGCCAAGGACGGCGTGCGGGTGAACACGATCACGCCCGGCTTCTTCCCGGCGGAACAGAACCGCAAGCTGCTCTTCAACGAGGACGGCACTCCGACGCCGCGCTCAGCGTCCATCCTCGGCCACACGCCGATGGGCCGGATGGGTGAAGCCAGGGAGCTAACCGGCGCGGCCGTGTTCCTCGCCAGCCACGCCGCCAGCAGCTTTGTCACCGGCATCGACATCCGCGTTGACGGGGGGTTCCTTTCGCAGACCATTTGATCCGGAAATCTTGCACACGATGAAAACCAAATCCGTCCTTGCGATCGCCGCGCTTCTACTCGCAGGCAGCCCGTGTCTCACCAGCGCCGCCGAAGCGGCCAAGGGTTCTTCGACGAACGCCACAGTCGAAGCAAAGAAGGACCCGCTTTCGAAGGAAACGAACGCACCCGTCGTCACCGAAGGGTCCGTGGCCATCGGTGGGAAGACCGTCCACTACAAGGCGACGGCGGGAACGCTGCCGATCGTGGGCAAGGACGGCAAACCCACCGCGCAGGTCTTCTACATCTCCTACACGCAGACCAACAACGTCGACGCCGCCGATCGGCCGATCACGTATTGCTTCAATGGCGGTCCCGGCAGCAGCTCTGTCTGGCTGCACCTCGGCGTCTTCGGACCGAAGCGGGTTGATTTCCCTGGTGACGGCACCACCCCTCCGCGTCCGCCGGGACGGCTCATCCCGAACGAATATTCCCTGCTCGATGTGACGGACCTCGTCTTCATCGACCCCGTCAGCACCGGCTACAGCCGTGCCGAACAGCCTGACAAGGCGGCCGATTTTTACGGCCAGAACAACGACATCGCCACCGTCGCCGAGTTCATCCGGCTCCACACCACGCGTGAGAAGCGCTGGCGCTCGCCGAAGTTCCTCGCCGGCGAAAGCTACGGCGTCTTCCGCGCCGCCGGTTTGGCGAACTACCTCCAGAGCCGGTTCAACCTCTACTTGAACGGCCTTGTGCTCGTCTCCGGCGTGATCGACTTCGAGACCATCCGCGCCGAGGGCCTGACGGACACGCCGTATCTCTGCTTCCTGTCGGCCATCACGGCGTCGGCCCACTACCACAAGAAGCTGCCCGCCGACCTCCAGGCTGATTTCAAGAAAGCCATCGCCGAGTCCCGCGCCTTTGCCGAGGGCGACTACGCCCGCGCACTGCGTCTCGGCGCCGCGCTGCCGCCCGCCGAACGCACGGCCGCCGTCGCCAGGCTCGCCCGGCTCACCGGCCTTTCCACCTCCTACATCGAGGACCACGATCTGCGCGTCTCCGCGTTCGAGTTCCGGAAGCAGCTCCTGAAATCGGAAGGCAAGATCATCGGCCGGTTCGACGCCCGCGTGGTCTCCCGCGACGGCAACGCCGCGGCGGCAACGCCCGAATTTGATCCAAGCCACGTGCTCGTCAGCGGCGTGTTCTCCTCCGCGATGAACAGCTACGTCCGCGAGGATTTGAAGTTTGAGAAGGACAATCCCTACGAAATCCTGACCGGCGTGCAGCCATGGCCCTGGGCCCGCAACAGCGGTTACCCGAGCACCGGCCCGGATCTCGCGGCGGCCATGAAGGAAAATCCCCATCTCAAGATCTTCGTCCAATGCGCCTGGCGCGATCTCGCCTGCCCGCCCGACGGCATCCAGCACAGCCTCCGCCAACTCGCCATTCCCGCCGAGATCCGGGGCAACATCCGGATCGAGGAATACGAGGCCGGCCACATGCTCTACCTCAACCCGCCCGACCTGAAGAAGTCCGCCGTCGACATGAAGGACTTCATCCGGAAGACGGTGGCCAACTGATCGTCCGACTCCTGAAACCATGAGCCTTGTCTCCTCCGCTCTTCCCGCAAACGGCAGCGTCTTCGTCACTCCCGCGCAGGCCGTCGATGTCGTTGCGCGGGCCTGCCCGGCCAAGGACTACCGTGGCAAACGCGTCATCGTGGTCGTGCCCGACGGCACCCGCACCGCGCCCGTCGGGCTGATGTTCAAGACACTCTTCGCCCAGATCGGCGAGGCCACGGCGTCGTTCGACATCATCATCGCCCTCGGCACGCACCAGCCGATGAGCGAGGAAGCGATCTGCGGGCGATTGGAGATCACGGCCGAAGAACGACGTTCCACCTACGCCAAGGTGAAGTTCTTCAACCACGACTGGAACAACCCGGCCGCGCTCCGTTCCGTCGGCAAGCTGACCAAGTCCGACATCCGCGAACTCTCCGACGGCCGGTTCGAGATGGAGGTCGACGTGCAGATCAACAAGCTCGTCTTCGACTATGACCAGATCGTCATCGTCGGGCCGGTCTTTCCGCATGAGGTCGTCGGCTTCTCCGGCGGCAACAAGTATCTGTTCCCCGGCATTGGCGGCCCCGACATCCTCAACTTCTTCCACTGGCTCGGCGCTGTCGTCACCAACCCGCTTACCATCGGCAACAAGTGGACGCCCGTCCGCAAGACCGTCGACAAGGCCGCGACGCTCGTGCCCGTCTCGAAGCTCTGCTTCTGCATGGTCGTCGCGCCAGACAAGAGCCTCGTCGGCCTCTACGCCGGTTCGCCGGAAAAGGCTTGGGACGCCGCCAGCGATCTCTCCGACCGGCACCATGTGGTCTACAAGGAGAAGCCCTTCAAGACCGTCCTTTCCGTCATGCCCGCGATGTATGACGAGCTCTGGGTCGGCGGTAAGGGCATGTATAAGCTGGAACCCGTCGTGGCCGACGGCGGCGAACTCATCATCTACGCCCCGCACATCCATGAGATCAGCGCGACCCACGGCGAGACGATCCGCAAGATCGGCTACCATTGCCGGGACTACTTCCTCAAGCAGTGGGACCAGTTCAAACACTTCCAGTGGGGCGTCGTCGCCCACAGCACGCACGTCCGTGGCATCGGCACCTACGAGAACGGCGTGGAGAAATGCCGCATCCAGGTGACGCTGGCGACCGGTATTCCCGAGGCGCTCTGCAAACAGATCAACCTCGGCTACCGCGATCCAAAATCGATCTACCCCGCCGACTTCGCCAACCGCGAAGCCGAAGGCGTCCTGCTTGTGCCCAAGGCCGGCGAGATGCTCTTCCGCCTCAAGGATGCGCCGGAGTGGTGCCGGAAGATGTGACGGCCAGGCGACCTCGGCATCGTTCGGTCCGAAGGTCCACCCGTGATTTAGCCGCTTCCTTTTGGGAAGCGTTTCGCGGCTAATGCGCGGAGCGCATTTCATGACATCCTCGGCGGATGTCTTGAGCGCGACCACTAAACCGACCGCCCAGAAGAATGCATCGTCCCGGATCAACTTTTGGACCCTATCGCCTGATCGAACGGATCGGATCCGGCACGACCAGCACGGTCTATCGGGCCGCGCCCGCCGACGATCCACGCGAGATCGCCCTTAAGATCCTTTCTCCGGCGTTGACCCGCGAAAGCGATTGGCTCCGCCGCTTCCAGCGCGAGGCCCATCTGCTCCGCCGCGTCAAGCATGCGAGCATCGTCGAGTATCAGGACTTCGGGGAGATCGACGGCTACTGGTTCATAAGAATGGAACTGGTGAAGGGGATGCCGTTGCGCTGGCTCATCGACCGGCGACCGACGGCCGTGATGATCGCGCAGCTGGGAGCCCAGCTTGGCGGCGGTCTGGACGCGGCCCACGCGCAGGAGATCGTCCATCGCGACATCAAGCCGGAGAATATCCTCCTGACCCCGGACGGGACGGCCAAGCTGATGGATCTTGGACTGGCCCGCCCGGTTGAAGGGACGATCAGTGAGCTGCCCGGCGATCTCTCCGAACTCACCACGACAGGGATGGTCCTTGGAACGCCGCGCTACATGTCGCCCGAACAGCTCCGCGGCGAACCGCTGACCCCTGCTTCCGACATGTTCTGCCTCGGCCTCTGCCTTTACGAAGCCACAGCCGGCCGCCATCCGTTCGCGTCGCACTTCGTCGCAGAAGTCACCGAGCGGATCCGCAATGCCGATGTGCCCCCGCTCCGCCGTCTACGGCCCGATGTTCCCGAGCCGCTCGCCGATCTGCTCGGATCTCTTCTCGCCAAGACCCCGGAACAAAGGCCGTCCGCCGCGGAGGCCCACCAACGATTCCACGCGCTTTGCCGGACTTGATCGGGAGCAACCGCCATGAGCCAATCACGAGAAGACTCACTGTTGCAGACGGCTCTCGCGATGCCGTCATCCGAGAGGACCGCCTGGTTGGACAGGGAGTGCTCGGGCGATCCCGGGCTGCGGGTTCGCGTTCAGGAACTGTTGGACGGATGCACTCAAAAAGAATCCGGAGCACGATCGCCAAAGACGGAGCATCCGCCCGAGTTGAAGCTCGATTTCTCCAATCTTCCCGATGAAGCAATCGGCGAATTCCTTGGACGCTACCGCCTGCTGGAAAAGATCGGTGAAGGCGGCTGCGGCGTGGTCTATGTCGCCGAACAGTCCGAACCGGTGCGGCGTCGCGTGGCTCTGAAGGTCATCAAGCTCGGGATGGACACCCGCCAAGTTGTGGCCCGCTTTGAGGCGGAGCGTCAGGCACTGGCGATGATGGACCATCCGAACATCGCCAAGGTGCTCGACGCCGGAGCCACCGATACCGGGCGTCCCTACTTCGTGATGGAGCTCGTCCGCGGCGTTCCCATCACCGCCTACTGCGACCAGAACAACCTTTCCACAACCCATCGGATCAACCTCTTCATCAGCGTCTGCCAGGCCATTCAGCACGCCCACCAGAAGGGCATCATCCACCGCGACATCAAGCCGACGAATATCCTCGTCACCCTCCGCGACGGGGTGCCGTTTCCCAAGGTCATCGACTTCGGCATCGCCAAGGCGACGGAGGGCCGGTTGACGGACGGCACTGTCTACACACAGCTCCACCAACTCATTGGCACTCCCGCCTACATGTCGCCAGAACAGGCCGACATGAGCGGACTCGACACGGACACGCGCAGCGACATCTACAGCCTCGGCGTCGTCCTCTACGAACTGCTCGCGGGACGGACTCCCTTCGACGCGAAGGACCTCATGGCATCGGGCTTCGACGCGATGCGGCGAACCCTGCGCGACCGCGATCCCGATCGACCCAGCACCAAGCTGGAAACGCTGGACGAAACCGAGCTGACCAAGACGGCGCAGCGTCGTTCGAGCAGCGGGCCGGAGCTTCCGCGGCTCCTCAAGGGCGATCTGGACTGGATCGTGATGAAGTGCCTTGAGAAGGACCGGACACGCCGCTACGAAACCGCCAATGGCCTCGCGGCCGATCTTAGGCGCTACCTCGCCAACGAACCCGTCATTGCGCGTCCCCCCCGCAAGGCCTACCGGTTCCAGAAGGCCCTCAACAGACACCGTCTGGCGTTCTCGGCGGCCATTGCCATCGTGG
>JBBRDN010000207.1:0-8033 GCA_038203875.1 Verrucomicrobiota bacterium | reverse complement strand
TCCACGCACAGTTTGACCGCACTGATCATGGCCCACGGGTTGGCCTCGCAGGGCCTCGCCGCCGAGACCAATTCCCCGGTCCTCCTTCCCACCATGGTGATCTCCGCCGAGGCGGAAGGGGACTCCCTCGTCCAACCGACGTTTCTCCCGGCGGTGGACGGCACCAAGGTCTACTCCGGGAAGAAGACGTCGGTCATCGACTTGGACGACCTTCCGCGCATCAGCAACAACAACTACCGTCAGGCGCTTTCCAAGACGCCCGGGCTGCTGCTGAGCGAGGAGACCAGTCCGCTCGTGAGCATCGGGTATCGCGGACTGAACCCCAGCCGCGCGCAGTTCACCCAGGTGCTGAAGGACGGCATCCCCATCCACGCCGACCAGTTCGGCTATCCCGAAGCCTACTACACGCCGCCGTTCGACACGGTGGACCGCCTCGAGTTCATCCGCGGCGGCGGTTCGCTGATGTATGGGCCGCAGCCGGGCGGCGCGATCAACTTCGTGACCCATCGTCCTTCGCTGGACCGCGAGTTCGCCGCCCACACGCAGCACGTGCTCGGGAGCGACAGCCTCTACTCCACCTTCAACTCCGTCGACGGGACCGTGGGGCGCCTCGGCTACTACGCCTACTTCAACCACCGCCAGACCGACGGCTTCCGCACGGCCAACAGCGACGTGGATCTGAACACCGGCAGCATCCGGTTCGTGCTCGACGCCAAGACGGACAGCCGCTGGATCTTCACCTTCGACGGTTATGGAGAGGAACACGGCGAACCCGGCGGCCTGACGTTCGCGACGGGCGCAAACACGGTGAACTACAACGTGGACCGCGAGACCGCCTCGCGCTTCGTCGATCGCTTCCGGTTGGAGCGCTACAACGCGTCGCTCGCCTGGGAGAAGGATTTTTCGGAAGGCACGCAGATGACCGTGACGGCTTGGGGCGGATACTATTCGCGCTTCAGCAAACGCCAACGCGGCGGCGGCTTCGGCACGGTGCCGACCGGCGCGACGGCAAACAGCAACACGATCGAGCTGCAGGAGTTCTACACCGAAGGCGTGGAGACGCGTCTGCGCCACGACTACCAGCTGGGCGGCGACACCCAGACCCTCGCGGCCGGCGTGCAGCTCTACCACACCGCCTCGCCGCGCATCGATCGACGGGGTGCTTCCGCGGATGCCGACGACGGGCAGGTCCGCAGCCAGAGCGAGCGCTCCGTGATCTACGCGCCGGTGTTCATCGAGAACCGCTTTGTCGTCGGCAAGCTGTCGATCACGCCGGGGTTCCGTCTCGAAAGTTTTCGCCAGACGGCGAAGGAAAGCATCAACCTGGACAAGGCCGCCGCAGGCACGCTCCTCGGCGACAAGGGCGAGACCGGGTTCGTGCCGCTCGTCGGCCTCGGATTGGAATACGCGATCAACCACGGGGTTGCCGCTTATGCCAACGCCTCGCAGGCCTATCGTCCCAACATCTTCACCGAAGCCGTTCCGACCGGCGGCACCGCCGTCATCAACGCTGATCTCCAGGAAGGCCGGAGCTGGCAATACGAGATCGGCCTGCGCGGACATCCGCTTCCCTATCTCACGTTCGACACGAGCCTCTTCTGGTTGGATTTTGACAACCAGATCGGCACGGTCGGCAACACGGTGATGAACGTCGGCCGGGCGATTCATCGAGGCTGGGAAGCGGCGGCGGAGCTTGAGCTGCTGGGATTCGTCGATGCGCTCCGGGGCGGCTCCGGCGAGCCCGCGGACTTCCAATTGGGCCTGCATGCGAATGCCATGTTGCTCGACGCCGAGTTCGTCGCAGGACCGCGCGACGGCAATGTTCCGCAGTATGCGCCCGGCCACGTCCTTCGTGCCGGAGTGACGGGTCGCTGGGGAACTCGGGCGAAGGTTTCGTTGCAGGGAACATTCGTCGATTCGCACTACGGCGACGACGCCAACTCCGCGAACTACGCCATCCCCGCCTACATGGTCTGGGACCTGACGGCCGAGGTGAAGATCTATCGCGACACGCTCAGTCTGACGGCCGGCATCAACAACCTCCTCGACGAAGACTACTACTCGCGCATCCGTAACGACGGCATCGATCCCGCCTACGGCCGCAACTATTACGTCGGACTCTCGTTCGCGTTCTGAGCCTCATCGTCGGTCCTGTGACATTGCGAAAACGTTCGGACTGGCGCTTCACAGCGTTGGCATTGGGCCTTAGCGTCGGCCTATCGTATGATGAACCGACGCGTGACCGCGGTGCTGACTCTTCTCGTCCTTGGCGTCGCTGGACAGTTGACGGGAAATGCAGCCACACGAACGCCGTGGACCTCTTCCAAAGTCCAAGGCTCGCCCGAGCCGCCGCCGGCCTACACGACGGAACGGATCTATCCAGCGGTCCCGCTCCTTGAGCCGGTTGGGCTCTACTTCGAACCGCTGACAAACTGGGTCCTCGTCGTCGAGCACATGGGCAAGCTGCGGGCCTTCCCAAATCGACCCAGTGCGGACAAGGCGACGGTGATCGCGGACTTTTCGAAGCTCACGGGCCCGGGCGGCGAGGCGTTCTCCATCGTTTTCCATCCGGGCTTCGCCACGAACCGTCTCGTGTTCGCGGCGTTGCTGTCGAAGCAGCCGAAGCGGTCTATGGGCGTCTGGCGCATGACGATGAAGGCGCCTTCCGCCCCGGACGCGCCGCCGCAGGTGGATCTCGACGGCGCCGTGCGTCTGCTCGACTGGTGGTCCGACGGCCACAACGGCTGCGACCTGCACTTCGGGCCGGAGGGCTTTCTCTACGTCTCCGCCGGCGACGGTGCGGCACCGGCACCGCCTGACTCGCACAAGACCGGCCAATCGATTGACGACCTTATGTCGTCGATCCTTCGCATCGACGTCGATCATCTGGCGGACGGGAAGGCCTACTCGGTTCCCAAGGACAACCCGTTCGTGAACCGGCCCGGTGCACGCCCTGAAGTGTGGGCCTACGGCTTCCGCAATCCTTGGCGGATGGCCTTCGACCCACGTGACGGGGCGCTGTGGATCGGTGACGTCGGCTGGGAAGCGTGGGAGATGCTCTTCCGCGTCCCGAGCGCGGGCTTCAACGGCGGTTGGAGCATCATGGAAGGCCCGATGCGCGTGAACTCCACCTGGCCCGTCGGCCCGACGCCCATCCAGCCGCCGCTCTGGTCGTATCCGCACACGGAGGGCGCCTCGATCACGGGCGGCCGTTTTTATCGCGGCCGTGCCTTGCCGGAACTGCGCGATCACCACGTCTTCGGCGACTACGAATCTGGAAAAATCTGGTCGATCCTGTGGCGCGACGGAGCGGTGGTTTCACGGGGCGAACTCACGCTCACGACCCATCGTGTCGTTTCCTTCGCCAACGATCTTGAAGGCGAGGTCTGTTACACCGACCTGAGCGGCGGCGGCATCCATCGTCTCGTGCGGAACACCACCAAGGCCGTCTCCGGTTCGTTCCCGCGCCTTCTGAGTGAGGCCGGTCTTTTCCGTTCGATCGCGACGCTCGACCCAGCCCCGGGCGTGGAGCCCTATCGCATCGCGGCGCCGTCGTGGGCGGACCATGCGCGGGCGGATCTCTCCGTCGCCATTCCCGGAACGGCCACCGCCTCGACGCGCGACAAGGCGACGGTGCCCGACGGAACCGTCTTCATGCGGACGCTGACGATGGAGATGAAGGCCGGCGATCCAGCGTCGGCCCGTCACATCGAAACGCAGCTGCTCCACTTCGAACGGTCGCGGTGGAACGCCTACACCTATCGTTGGAACGACGGTCAGACCGACGCCGAACTCGTGCCCAAGGAAGGCGCCGAGAAGAGCTTGATCATCGACGATCCAGCCGCACCCGGCGGGCGCAGGGAGCAAAATTGGCGATTCCAAAGCCGCACGGAATGTTTCCGCTGCCACCTCGACCGCTTCGGCACGGTCGTGAGTTTCATCCCGCAGCAACTGGCCGCCGTGGCTGGAGGAGCCGAGACGGAGCTCGGGCGGTTGAAACGGCTCGGCGTGATCGACGGCAAGACGGACGCAGGTCCTTGGAACCTGGCATCTCCGCACGACGCCTCGGCGCCGCTCGATCTCCGCGCCCGCTCCTGGTTGCACGCGAACTGCGGCCACTGCCACCGGCGCGACGCGAACGCGTCCGTGATGATCCAGCTCCACGGGGCCGTGACGCCCGCGCAGATGTTCGCCATCGACGTGGCTCCCAGTCGCGGCGGGTTTGGTCTGACCGACGCCAAGATCGTCGCGCCCGGAGCGCCGGAGAATTCCGCATTGCTCTACCGCGCTGCGACGACCGCCTCGGGCCGCATGCCCATCGTCGGTTCGTCCGTCGTCGATGAACCCGGGCTGGCGCTGCTGAGCCGCTGGGTGGAATCGCTCGGAGCGACGAATCGTTCCCCTCGACCCGCCCGGGACGCGGTGCTCGCGACCCAAGTGGGAACCCCGTCCGCGGCCATGGCTCTTGCGTTGAACGCCTGCGCCGTCACGCCGTCATCAACCCAGCGGGCGCGTTTGGCGGAACTGGCCGAAGCGGCGTCCAATCCGGCTGCGCGTGATTTGCTGGAGCGGTTCCTTCCAGCGGCCAAAAGGCGCCGGGTCCTCGGTATCGAACCGGCGCCGGAACTGATCCTCAGCCGGCAAGGCGATGCGGTTCGGGGACGGGAACTGTTCCTCGGCGCGGGCGGCCCGCAGTGCCAGACCTGCCATCGTCACGGCGGAGAGGGACGCGAGGTCGGGCCTGATCTGACGGCGGCTGGAACGAAGTTCAACCGGGCCGCGTTGCTCGACCAGATCCTGCATCCGGCCAAGCAGGTCGACGAGGTGTGGCGGACCCACGAGATCGAGACGATCGACGGAAACGTCCGGACCGGGTTTGTCGTTTCACGGGATGCGGGTTCCATCCGGTTCCGCGCGGGCGATGGAGCACTCACGGTGATCCCGATCGGGACGGTCCGCCGCGAGGGAGTTCTCCCGGGCTCAATGATGCCGGAAGGATTGCTGCAAGCCCTCACGGCGCAGGAGGCGGCCGATCTGCTGGAGTTCATCGCCCCACAGCGGTGAGCGAGCGTCGCGGCCTTAGTATCAAAGCCTCCGGATACGGATATTGCGGAACCACGCTTCCTCCCCGTGGTGCTGGATGCAGACGTGGCCTGCCTTCCCCTTCATGAAACCGGGCATCGCGGCGAACTTGCTCTTGGCCGTCAGGGCCGCGATCTCCGGGCTGCCCCAGGTGTATTCCACGACCTTCACGCCGTTCATCCAGTGCTCGACGTGGTTGTCCTTGAAGACGACGCGGCTCGTGTTCCAGCTGCCGACGGGTTGCAGAACCTTGTTTGCCGACGGGGCGACGTGGCCGTAGAGCGCTCCGGCCGAGGTCAACGGGTTCTTGCCGTCAGGATGGCGGCTGTCGTCGAGGAGTTGGTATTCCGGGCCGGTGGACCAGGGCGGGCCGTCGGTCTCGGCCACGCGATACATCACGCCGCTGTTGCCGCCGGGCGCGACCTTCCACTCCAGCTCCAACTCGAAGTTCACATACTGCTGGACGGTGACCAGATCGACGGCCTGGCCGGGAACGGTCTTGAGCGCATCGCCCTCGATGATCCAGCGGTCGGCGGGAAAGGCGGGCTGCTTGTAGCCCCGGAGTTCGGTGGGGGTCTGGCCGTTGAACAGGACGGTCCACTGCGGACCTCCCGACATGGAGGAACAGGCGGTGATCCCGGCCGCGATGGCGGCGACGACGGTGAGAAGGGCGGTCTTTTTCATGTGGTGAGTGAGCTGATGGAACCGCGAGCGCCGACGTCGGGCAATCCCGATGTGCCTGTTGCCCCACCAGAAATGAAAAGGCCGCGCTCATCGCGCGGCCTTTGAGAAAGGGTCCCCGGACTACTCGGTCTTCGGAGGGGGGATCTTGTCCCCGGCCTTCATGAACTGCCAGAAGGTGTCGATCTGCTTGAGCGCGCTGCCGCCGAGAATGTCGCCCAGCATGCTCTTGCTCTCGTCGTCGAAGTAGACGGGCATCTTCGAGGTCGGGTCGACGTAGGTCGGGTTCTGCAGCCAGCGGACGAAGTATTCCTGGCGCAACCTAGCGTTGACCAAGGCGAAGTTGATTCCCGGAGCCTCGAATGCCTCCGCGTGGTAGGCGGCCATGGAGTGGCACGCGCTGCACGAGAACCCGCCGATCGGGCCGACCAGTTTGTGGCCGATCTCGGCGGCGGCGGCATCGGCGGGCGGATCCGCCTGGACGACCGCGGTGACGCCGTGCTGGTGCGCGAGGCCTTCGGCGAAATACTTGGCGCGGGCCTTGAAGCCGGGCATCTGCGACTCGATCCACGGACGCGGCTTGGTCGCGATCTCGCCGGCGATGAACTTCTCCGCCCAGTCCGGCTTCAGCTTCTCGCCGAACCACGTGATGGCCGGGAATCCTTCGTAGTTGCCGTGGCAGCTCGTGCAGTTGAGCGAACGGATCTGGCGCTCGGCAAACTCGGCCGGGACATGGCGCGTGAGCGAGGCGCGGTCGGTCGCGGCGAAGGCCTTCAGCCCTTCGCGCTGTTCCGCCGTGAAGGCGAAGAACGGCGCCTTGCCCGTGGCCTTCTCGGCCACGCAGCCCTTGTCGAAGTTGGCGGCCTTCAGATCGGTCAGGGCCTTGGTCGAGAACTTGTTGTCCTCCTTCAAAGCATGGCAGTTGATGCAACCGACACTTTGCACGAGCGACTTGCCCCGCGCGATGACTGCGGCTTCGGCGGACACGGCCTTGGCCTCGGACTTCTCGGAACCGGAGACCAGGTAGGCCGAGAGGAGCGCGGGCTCGTTGTTCGTCCACTTGAACTGCGGCATGCGGATCCACTGGTAGTGTTCGTTGGGCTGCTTGAGGAAGGCCACAAGCGACTCGTCGCTGAACTTCTGCGCCACGTGCGTGAGCGTGATGCGCGTCTCGTCGCCGGGCTTGGGCGCTTCTTGGATGTGGCAGGCGGAGCAGTGCAGGCCTTCGTAGATCTTCTTGCCCAGCTCGATCTGGTCGGCGGCACCGGCCTTGGGCGCGGCTGTCTTGGAGGAGGAAAGGGAGACGAGGTAGGCGGCGATGGCTTCGGAATCTTCCTTCGCCTTGTCCGGCGCGAGCAGCGCGGGCATGTGCGAATTCGAGCGGAGGCTCTTCGGATCGGCGATCCACTTGGCTAGCCAGTCGCCCTGACGCCGGGCACCGATGCCTTCGAGCGTGGGCGCATCCATCTTGAGTTCGGGCATGCCGTCCTTGGGCCCGGTGTGGCACGCGAGGCAACGATGCTCGGCCACGAGTTCGCGGCCGAGGTGGAGCTTGTCGGAATCCTTCAGCGCCGGAGTGACGGCATGGGTGAGCTGGTTCGGCGGGATGGGCATGGTGAACTTGCCCTTCTCCTGCCAGTTCAGCCGCACCATCGCGTCGCCGGAATCGGCCGGGGTGTAGGTGGCCTTGATCGCGTTGGCGCCCTTGTTCAGTCGGGTGAACTTGCCGAGCTCGGACTGGCCGCCGGTGCCCTTCACGTCGAGCACGGTCTCGCCGTTGACCTCGACCTTGAGCGCGCCGTTGAGCTGGGCCTGGAAGGCGTATTCGCCACGGAGATCGATGGTGATGAAACCCTCGAACACGGCGTCGAACTTGCCCGGCGCCAGGAACGGGCTTGGTGTGCCGCCCTGTGGGACGAAGAGCCAGACGTTCGGAACCATGGTTGCGTCCTTGGTTCCGGCGGCGGAATAGGTCGCCGCCAACCCGGCCACGGGCTTGTCGGCCTGGGCCAGTGCGGGTGTGGCGCAGCCCAGCGTCAGGGCGGCGACGGTCGAGAAAATGGTTCCGATGAGGCGCATAAAGATCGGGCGGAAGTTGGTTCAAGGACCCGCGCAGGGCAACCCCGGATTGGGCGAAAGGGATCATCCACGCAGAGGTAGAATGCCGGTAGGGCGAAGGCTCCGGCCGAGCCGCCTCGGGGTGGACGAACAACCGGAAGAGGTGATCGCGGGAAGTCCGCGGCACGATCAGGCCGGATCGAACTGCCGCT
>JBBRDN010000206.1:0-8041 GCA_038203875.1 Verrucomicrobiota bacterium | reverse complement strand
CAACGGTGCTGATGGATCCGATGAGCAGCTTCACGTTGCCCAGCATGCTGATGAATCCCATTTGAAAGGCGCGCTCGGTTTCGGCTCGAACTTCGGCGGAGGTGTTTTCGAAAGCCTTGTTGATCTTGGTGATGACGTCGTTTGAAACCTCCGCGCTTTCGACCAGGAGATACCATGTGCCGACGGTTCCGGGGTCGCCGGTGAGTTCATCGAGCAGCTTGTGGTGGAAGAAGACGTTCCGGTCGTCGACCATGCCTTCGTAGATGCAGGCGATGCGCAGGTCCAGATCAACGGGATAGAACGTGCCGGTGAACTTCATCTTGTCGCCGACCTTGAGGCCGTAGCGCTTCATCGTGTCTGCGCCGAGCATGCAGGAGTTCCGGTCCTTGATGAAATCCTCGTAGGTGCCGGCGAGGATGTGGCCCTCGACCATGAGCGGGGCGAACCGCGCGGGATCAACGGCGAATTGGGCGAAGCCCGTGACGATCTCCTCGCGGAATTTGCCGCCGAAGAAGGAGAACGGACTGACCGAAACGATGCCGGGAATCTTGTCCAGCGTCGCGAGCTGACGGGCCGGCAGCGGTTGCGCCAAGGATACCTTGTTCCGGGCGATGATGCGCAGCGAAGCGGCTTCGGATTCGGGCGGCGTGGTCAGTTCCCGCTGCAGGGTCAGAAGACTGATGAGGAGCGCACAGCTGACCGCGACGGAGATGATCGTCAGGAA
This sequence comes from Verrucomicrobiota bacterium, assembly GCA_038203875.1. GTDB lineage: Bacteria > Verrucomicrobiota > Verrucomicrobiia > Limisphaerales > CANJSG01 > CANJSG01. The sequence goes on along the minus strand of JBBRDN010000206.1, from coordinate 7,317 downwards.
CGCCCGCCGACCGTTCCGCAGGGCGTTCTTGGCGACGAATGTGGCGACATTCATACGACGATCTCGCCTTTCTCCAGATGGAGGCTCCGTGTGCCGAACGAGGCGGCCTTGGGATCGTGCGTGACCATGATCACGGTCTTGCCGGCATCGCGGCTGAGGGCCTGGAGGATGCCCAGGGCGTCAGCGGCGGATTTGGAATCGAGGTTGCCGGTGGGTTCATCGGCGACGATCAACGCAGGATCGGTCACGAGGGCGCGCGCGATGGCGACGCGCTGCTGCTGGCCGCCGGACATCTGGTCGGGGCGATGATGTCCGCGATCGCCGAGTCCGACGAGGTCCATGGCGGTCTGGACCTGCTCGCGCCGTTGTTTGCGGTTCAAGGCAGTCAGGAGCAACGGCAGCTCGATGTTCTCAAAGGCCGTGAGGACGGGGATCAGATTGAAGCTCTGGAAAACGAACCCGACGTTCTGGTTCCGCCAATCGGCCAGCTCTGATTCGTTCAGGTTGGCGACATTGATTCCCTGGACCAAGACCTTGCCGCTCGTCGCGCGGTCGATGCCGGCGATGATGTGGAGAAGGGTGGATTTCCCCGAGCCGGACGGGCCCATCAGGACGACGAATTCGCCACGTGCTATGTCCAGGGAAACGTTGTCGAGGGCGGTGACATTGATATCCCCCTGGCGGTAGATCTTGGACAACTCACGGATTTCTACGATGGGCTCCTGCGACATTCCGGAAGAGCAATACGGGAGGCCTCTTCCTGTGGCAACGGCCACAAAGGCGAAAGTTTTCCATGGCTGTGGGTTGGGCGGTGGCTCTTTAATCCCCGCCCATGACTAAGCGCCGCGCGCATTTGAAGCGTGAGACGAAGGAAACCCGGATTGAGATCCGGTTGGACATCGATGGAACCGGCAAATCGTCCATCCGGACCGGTGTGCCGTTTTTCGACCACATGCTAACCCTGTTCGCCAAGCATGCGACCATTGACCTGACGGTGAAATGTAAGGGCGATCTGGATGTGGACGCCCATCACACGGTCGAAGACTGCGGAATCGCGTTGGGCCAGGCTTTTGTGGCGGCTTTGGGAGATAAGAAGGGCATCCGGCGTTACGGTGCTGGTTTCGATCCGAGGAATCCGTTTACCGGCGAAGCCTATGTCCCCATGGACGAGTGTCTGGCCCGGTGTGTGATCGACTTCAGCGGCCGGCCGTATCTGGTGTGGAGGGGGTTGAACAAGTTCGGGCAGCTTCGAGTCAGTGATCGCGATCGTGTTCAAGACATGTCATCCGCATTCCGATTCGGGCTCGCCCGCGAGTTTTTCCAGGGCTTCACCAATGAAGCCCGATGCAATCTTCATTTGGCGCTGATCTACGGCGATGAACCGCACCATATCGTCGAGGCTTTGTTCAAGACCTTCGCCCGGGCGGTCGACGCTGCTTGCCAACGCGATCCGCGGATTGCCGGGCAGATCCCAAGCACCAAAGGAAAGCTGTAACAAAGCTGAATAGGTCTCCGGACCCTTCAGTCAATCCTGTGGCGAAAGAAAGAGATAAGCCGGTCCTCGATGATACGCCGCTGGTGAAGGCAGCCCAGAGGGGGGAAATGGCCCCTTTTGAAGAGCTGGTTTCACGGCACCGGGACAAGATTTATGCCCGGGCGTTCAGCATGGTGCGCAACGAGGAAGAGGCGCTCGATCTTTCGCAGGACGCCTGGGTCAAGGCGTGGCAGCGGATCATCCAGTTCCAGGGTGATTCCAGCTTCGCCACGTGGATGACGCGAATCGTCATCAACCTTTGCCTGGACCACCTGCGGAAACAGAAACGGATGCGTGCGGAGTCCATCGAGAATCTCGAGGAGGAATCCGGCGGCGTAGAGCGGCAGATGCCGGTTGTGACGATCAATCCAACCGCCGGCATGGAAAGAACCGAGCTGCGCAAACGCATCGATGAAGCGATGGAAAAGCTTTCGGTCGAACACAGGACAGTTCTCGTCATGCACGAATTTGAAGAGCTCGAATACAAGGAGATCGCCAAGCGCATGGGCTGTTCGATCGGGACGATCATGTCGCGACTTTTTTACGCCCGCCGCCGCATGGCGGTCCTGATGGCGGGTTGGAAACGGGAGGATTCCTAAATGAACCTGAAGCAACAACTGGAGATCCAGGCCCTCGTCGACGGCGAACTTGCCGGAACTGACGCGGCCCGGGTGCGGATGCTGGTCGATCAAGACCGGGATTCCCACGAACTGTTCGAGGAGCTGAGCTTGGTCAAAGGCGCGCTCATCGATGGCGAACCCGCCTTGGCGATGCCTGAGCCGCCCGATTTCTATTTCAGCCAGATCCGCCGTCGCATTGAGGCAGAAGAACGGACTGAGTCCCCGACCGGAGCATCCGGCAGCCGGACCTTGTGGACTTGGCTTCGCGGGCATCTAGGGACCGTGGCTGGCACCGCGGTGGTGGTCGCAGCCATCGGATTGTTTGCTCCGGCCTACTTGCGGCCGTATGTCCCCGGTGAGTTGACGGATTCCGAGGGCGAATTGAGCGCCATGACCTACCGGTCCGAAAAAGACAGTCTGACGATCGTCTATCTGTTCGACAGTTCTTCAACGGTTGAAGAAGAGCCGGTGCCCGAACCCCTCGACAAATGAGATCCGCGTTTTACCGACGGTTGGCCACACTGGCACTGACTGGACTCTTTGTGGCGTTTTCGGCCGGAAACGCGCTCGCTTCCGACCTTAAGCTCGAAGTTCGGCTGATATGGGGGACAAACGACGAAAAGTCGCCCAACCCCGATCACAAGCCAGTCGATGCCAGGACCACCGGAATGTTGTCGAAGGCCTTCAAGTGGAAGAAATACTTTCTAGTCAACTCCGAGAAGGTGGATGTGGCGAGCCGAGCAACCAAGAAGGTAAGGTTGTCGGAGCACTCGGAAGTCGAGATTCGCGAACTGGAGGGGGACAACATCGAAATCCATGTCTACGGAAAGGGTAAGCTTGTCCGAAAAATCAAGGAGCCGCTTTCCAAGGATGGAACCGTGGTGATCGCCGGAGAGGACAAGAACGACTGTGCCTGGTTCATCATCATCAAGAACCGCTGAGCGAGTCCTTAGAATTTAAAAAGCGAACGGGCCGGGATTTCTCCCGGCCCGTTCGCTTTTCGAACGATCACCGACGGCCGGCGCGGGATCCACCCGGCGCCGGCCGCTGTTGAATGGATCAGGAACCCACGCTCACGAGGTCGTCGTTGGTGGTGACATTGACGATCTTGAACTGCTCGGCGTGGAACGCCGGATCCGCGCGGAAGGAGAGTTTGCCGAAGTATTTTTTCTCCATCGCTATGAGCAGCTTCTCGTCCTCCTTGCGGAGACGCTCGAGGACCGTCGGATGCACGACGATCCGCAGCTGGAAGTCGGATTCGTCACGGGTGCGCTTCTTCAGGATTTCCGACAGCTTACGCTGGATCTCGACGCTCATGGTGATCGAGCTCTTAACCTTGCCCTTGCCCTTGCAATACGGGCAGTCGTCGTAGACAGACGATCGGACGCTCTCCGAGTGGCGCTGGCGGGTCATCTCCATCAGGCCCAGCGTCGAGATCGGCAGGATGTGTGTCTTGGCCTTGTCGCGCTTCATGCCGTCCTTTACGCGTAGGTAGACGCTTTGCTGGTCTCGGCGCTGCCTCATGTCGATGAAGTCGAGAACGATCAATCCTCCGATGTTGCGAAGGCGTAACTGGCGGCAGATTTCCTCGGCCGCCTCCAGGTTGACCTGGTGGATGGTCTTGTCCTGGTCCTTTGCGCCCTTATGCCGGCCGGTGTTCACGTCGATGGCGACGAGGGCTTCGGTCTCGTCTATGACGAGGTAGCCGCCGCCCTTGAGGTGGACCTGGCGTGAGAACGCGGTCTCAAGCTGCTTGGTGATTCCGAAACGGTCGAAGATCGGCTGGTTGTCGGTGTAGAGCTTGATCTTGCTGAGCGAGGGCGGGTCGATCTTGTTGATGACTTCGCGCATCCGCTCGAACGACTTCGGATCATCCACGACGATGCGCTCGGTGTCCTCGGTGAGGCAGTCGCGCACGGTGCGGACGATCAGGTCCGGTTCCTGGAAGATGCAGGTGGCCATCGGCTGCGTCTTCATCCGTTCCTGAACGGCTTTCCATTCCTCGAGCAGGAACGCGAGGTCCATCTCGAAGTAACGCTTCTTTTGGCCTTCGCCGGCGGTCCGCATGATGACGCCCATGTTTTCGGGAATCTCCAATTCACGGAGGATCTTCTTGAGGCGTTGGCGTTCTTCGACGTTCTCGATCTTCCGGGAGATGCCGCTCTGGTCGGAGTTCGGGAGCAGGACGAGGTAACGTCCGGGAAGAACCAGGTTGCCGGTCACGCGTGGACCCTTGGTGCCGATGGGACCCTTGGTCACCTGGACGATGATTTCGCTGCCGGCCGGGAACAGGCGTGGCACGTCCTTCTGGGTGAAGTTGGTCGTGTCCTTCTTCTTGCCGTCCTTCGACTCGCGTTCGACGACCTCGACGTTGCTGTCGAAGTTGTTCGGCACGATGTCCCAGTAGTGGAGGAACGCGTTCTTCTCGAATCCAATGTCGACGAAGGCGGCCTTCAAACCGTCCTCGAGGTTGCGGACCTTGCCCTTGAAGATGCCGCCGACGAGGCGTTCCTCTGTCGTGCGCTCGATCGTGAACTCCTCCAGCTTTCCGTCCTCGAGAACGCCGATGCGGACTTCGAGCGACTCGGCGTTGATGATGACTTCCTTGTGGGTGCGCTTCTCCGGCGGAGCGATGATCTTTTGGACCTTCTTCACCAGCCTCTGGGCGACGGCACGGATGCCTTCGACCAGGCTCTGGGGTTTCGGATCGGCGACCGGCACCGGAACGAAGTCAGGATCTTTGTCCGCGTTGGACGGCTCCGGTGCGTCCTGGCCCTGCAGGGACTCCGACTCGGCCGCCACAATCGCCTCCTCTTCCTCGTCGCTGTGACCGTGACGGCCGACGGGTTCGCCGTCGGCATCGAGCAAGGTATGTCCGCGTTGTTCGCCGGGAGGATTTGAAGCGCGGGGCGCGGGTTCGCGGCGCGGACCGCGATCGACTTGGGGCCGGTCGTTTCCGCCGCTGCGTTCCGGACCATCCCCTCGACCACCGCCGCGCCGGCCACGGCCGCCACGTCGACGACCGCGGGGGCCACCGTCGCGGTTGTCGCCGCCTTGCTGCTGTGCTTGCGGTGGGCGCTCCCCGCCTTCGGGTGCCGCTGCCGGCGTGTCGAGGCCAGTCTCCGGCTGGGGAGCCGCGCCGCGCGGTTCCCGGTTTTCGCGGGGAGGCCGCTGCTGGCGAGGTTGGCGATTATCGCGGCGTGGCTGAATCGGAGCCGCACCTTCGGTAGAACCGTCCGAAGAGGGTCCGGGTTCGGTTGATGCAGTGGCCTGGGGCGCGTCGCCCGTGGTCGATTCCGGAGGACGATTCTGGCGATTGCCGCGAGGTTGGCGATCTCCACGGTCACCGCGATTGCCGGCGCGGTCACCACCCCGACGATTGTCGCCACCGCGGTCACCGCGCGCGGGACGGTCTCCACGTGGTCCACGATCGGCGCGCTCTGGCTGCGGTTGTGCGGTGTCTCCGGTGGCGGCGGGTTGGGGCGGCCGCATGGCCAATCGGGCCTCGATTGAATCGGGCTCGCGGATAGGCCGGTTGCTTTGGCGCGGTTCGCGTTCGGCCTGCAGCGGGCGTGCTTCCGGCCCGGGAGACGGACTGGCCGGTTGAGGTGATTGTGATGACGGTGGTCCAGATGGAGCGCCGGGGCTGGTGGAGACGGCCGGGGGTTTGTAGCCGCCTGCGGGGCGGAAGGACATGCTGCGTTTGCGGCCTGAGAAACTGTTGCTCATATCAATAAGCTCTTCGGTAGTAGTAGATGTTGAATAGGAGTCCCACGGCCAGCAGAGCGCAGAGGACGGACGAGCCGCCGTAGCTCAGCAGGGGCAGGGGAATCCCGGTGACCGGCATAAGCCGGATGTTCATGCCGATGTTGATGAAGACGTGGACGAAAAGCAGGGTGACCACACCGCTGGCCATGACGCGACCGAGACGGTCGCGTGACTGGCCCGCCGTGCGGATCCCGCAGAAGAAAACCACCGTGTAAAGCGTCACCACGATGACGCTTCCGACAAACCCCTTCTCCTCGGCGATGACAGAGAAGATGAAGTCGTTGTGGGCCACGGCGCGAGGGAGGTAGCCGAGCGCGTATTGCGTGCCCTGCTTCCAACCCTTGCCCGTCAGCCCACCCGAGCCGACGGAGATCAGTGACTGTTCGACGTTGTAGGACTTGCTGTGCTGCAGTTCCCGCGCACGTCGGCGCTCCTCTGGCGTGGCGTCCTTCGGAGTGAAATCCCGGCCGAAATAGGTCAGCAGGCGGTGTCGTTGATATTCTTCCAGCTTCACCTGCCATTGGGGCGGGGCGAAGAGGATGTCCACCAGCAGCAGGATGACGAGGATCGCCACCCCGCCCACGAGGCGGGCAAGGAACTTCAACGGGACACCGGCCACGAACATCATGACCAGACCAACCGGGAAAAATGAAAGGGCGGAGCCGAGGTCGGGCTCCTTCAGGATGAGGACGAATGGCAGCGCCATCATGCCGAGCGCCTTGAAGAAGACCTTCGGCTGACGCAATTCCTCGACCGGACGGCTGAGGAAATTGGCCATAAGCATGATGTAGGCGAGCTTGGCGAACTCCGACGGCTGGAGCGAGAACGGACCGAAGTCGATCCATCTTCGGGCGCCGAGCCGTGACACGCCGATGCCGGGAACCATCACGAGAACCAGAAGGAGGATCGCGCCCCAGTAGGCGACGACGGACCAGCGGGCGAACGCGTGGTAGGGCAGGAAACAAACGCCGACAGCGGCCGCCACGCCGAGGGAATACCAGATGACCTGCTTCACGTGGAGCTGCTTGAAGAACGAGGCGTCGCGCATCACCGGATCCGCCAGCGTCGCACTGTAGATGAAGGCGCCTCCGATCAGCATCAACAGGACGACCGCCACCATCAGCGTCCAATCGACCCGCTGGTAACGTTCATTCAGATGGAGCGAGTTTGTCATCGTCAGTTGCCCGAGTAGAGCTTGGTCAGGTCCTGGCTCTTTTCCCGCTTGATGATCGCCTCGTAGATCTGTTTGGCGACGGGCGCACAAGTGCCGCCGCCGGAGCCGCCGCTCTCGACCATGACGACGACCGCGTATTTTGGATTCTCAACCGGTGCAAACGAGGTGAACCAGGTGGTCTGGTCCTTCTGACCCGAGCCCTTGATCTCCGCAGTGCCGGT
>JBBRDN010000205.1:0-8285 GCA_038203875.1 Verrucomicrobiota bacterium | reverse complement strand
GATATCGGCGAACCCGCGCCATCCGCTGGCCTCTTGACCTGCACGAAACCGGAGAACTAAAACTCCGCCCAATGATCTCCCCATGAAATACATTCCCCCCATCGTTGGCACCTTGCTCGGCCTTGTCTTCATCGCCGCCGGCGTGACGTTCTTTCTCAAGATCGGACCCAAGGAGAACTTCGCGGAAGGCTCCCCCGTAGCCCACTTCATGGCCGCCTTCGGCCCGACCGGATACATGGCCTTCGTCAAAGTGCTGGAGATCCTCGGCGGCCTGCTCGTCGCCATCCCCAAGACTCGTAGCATCGGGCTGCTGATTCTTGGACCGATCATCGTGAACATCCTCGCCTTCCAAATCTTCGTTGTGGGCGGAAAAGACCTGGTCCCGACGCTCATCATTGCGGCCCTTCCGCTCTACCTCCTCTGGGTCGAGCGCAAACGCTTCGCTGGTCTCGTCTGCTGATCGACCACTGGAGCCCGGCATGACGGCCAACGAATTTCGCTCGCTCGCCCTGGCGCTGCCGGGAGCCGTCGAATCGGCGCACATGGACCATCCCGAATTCCGGGTCCGTGGCAGGATCTTCGCGACGCTCGGGGCTCCGGACGAAGATTTCGGCATGGTGAAGCTAACGCCCGAAGAACAGAGGTCGTTCGTCGACAAGGAGCCGGAAGTCTTCAAGCCGTGCAGCGGCACTTGGGGCAGGCAGGGATGCACCTACGTCCATCTGCCCTCGGCCGCTGGGGCCCTCGCCCGTCGGGCCTTGGACGCGGCCTTCCAGAACGTGGCCGCCCAGGCGATGATCAGGAAACCCAAAACGATGTCCTGAAACGTCATCGCCGTTCGTCTTGCCTGTGACATCGAAACATCGGACCCATCGCTGAACATGAACGCCTCCCTCGCCAAAGAGCCCACGATTTCCGCCGGCCAAAAGATCACCCCGTTCCTCTGGTTCGACGGCCAGGCGGAAGCGGCCGCTCGGTTCTATACTTCGATCTTCCCCGATTCGGAGGTCACCAGGGCCTCGCCGATGATCGTCAACTTCCGCCTCTGCGGGCTGGAGTTCATGGGCCTGAACGGCGGCCCGCACTTCAAGTTCACCGAAGCCGTTTCCTTCTTCATCAGCTGTGAAACCCAGGCCGAGGTGGACTACTTCTGGGACAAGATCCTCGCCGGCGTTCCGGCGGAGCAACGGACCGTGTTGGAAGGGCTCCGGCGAACGATCCACGCCGCCGCGCCCGGTGCGGAGGAATACATCGGCTACGGATTGGCGGGCTTCAAACTCGACGGACGTCCGCTGGTTTACTTCGACGCGTGGAAGGACCATTGCGCTTTCTATCCGGCCAGTCCGGCCACGCAGGAGAAGTTTTCCGACGAGCTGAAAGGCTTGATCGCCAGCAAGGGCACAATTCGTTTCACGCCGGAGTCGCCGCTGCCGCTGGCCTTGGTCAAGAAATTGGTTCTGGCGCGCGTGGCCGAGAACAAGGCGAAATCCATTTCACAGAAGAGCAGCACCAAAACCCGCACGCACAAACCCAAACAGGAGACACCGTGAGCAAAGTCAGAGTCTTGATCGGGACGAAAAAGGGCGCGTTCATCCTCACCTCGGACGGTGCGCGCAAGGACTGGAAAGTCACCGGCCCGCACTTCGCCGGCTGGGAGATGTATCATCTCAAGGGCTCGCCGGTGGATCCGAACCGCATCTACGCGTCGCAGACGAGCGCATGGTTTGGCCAGATCATCCAACGTTCGGACGACGGCGGGAAAACATGGCAACCTCCGGGCACCAAACCCGAAGACCTCGCGGGCCCGGACGGAATGCCAAACGGAAAGAGCAACGACTTCCACTACGAAGGCGAAGTGGGCACCCACAAGTTCTACGACGGCAGCCAACACCCGTGGGAGTTCAAGCGCATCTGGCACCTCGAACCTTCGCTCACGGATCCGGACATCGTGTATGCCGGCGCGGAAGACGCCGCGCTGTTCAAGTCGGTGGACGGGGGCAAGTCATGGCGCGAGCTCACCGGCCTTCGGCAGACAAAGGGCCATCTTTGGCAGCCGGGGGCGGGCGGCATGGGCCTGCACACCATCATCCTCGATCCGCAGAACCCGCAGCGCATCTTCATAGCCATCTCGGCGGCCGGCGCTTTCCGCACCGATGACGGCGGCGCAACCTGGAAGCCGATCAACAAGGGCCTGAAGTCCCAATACGAACTTCCCGACCCCGACGCCGAAGTCGGCCACTGCGTCCACCGTATCGCCATGCATCCGTCCCGGCCGAACGTGCTCTTCATGCAGAAGCATTGGGACGTGCTACGCACCGACGATGCCGGAGAATCCTGGCGCGAAGTCAGCGGCAACCTTCCGACCGATTTCGGTTTCCCCATCGATGTCCACGCGCACGAACCCGAAACCATCTACGTCGTGCCGATCACAAGCGACTCGCTGCACTACCCGCCCGACGGAAAACTACGTGTCTATCGCAGCCGCACCGGCGGCAACGAATGGGAGCCGCTCTCGAAAGGCCTGCCGCAGCAGGACTGCTACGTGAACGTCCTGCGCGACGCGATGGCCGTCGATTCGATGGACGACTGCGGCATCTACTTCGGCACAACTGGCGGACAGGTCTATTGCTCCCCCGACGGCGGCGACAATTGGACACCCATCGTGCGCGATCTACCGGCGGTGTATTCGGTCGAAGTGCAGACGCTGCGATAGATCCAAAGGACGAAGGCCAAAGCTCGAGACAACCCCGAATGGCCAAACCCGAAATTCGATCCGGCCCGTCGTCCCTTCGGGTGACTTCACGGCACGCCATCAACTCGCTCTTTGGCCCTCGGTTTCCGTCATTATGACCATCCGGATCGTCCTCCCTTTCCACCTCCGCTCGCTCGCCCGCGTGGAGGGTGAGGTGTTGGTCGACCTGTCGGAGCCCGCGACCATCGGCGCCGTGCTGGACGCGGTGGAGGTGGCCTATCCGATGTTGCGCGGCACGATCCGCGACCACGGCACGAAAAAGCGCCGACCATTCATCCGCTACTTCGCCTGCACGGAAGACCTCTCGTTTGAACCGCTGGAGACGCGAATGCCCACTTCGGTGACCGACGGCATCGAGCCATTCCTGATCGTCGGCGCGATGGCGGGCGGATGATCGTCGGTCGAATCCAGCCCCGTCTCAGGACAGGCCTAATGGCCCGGCCTCGCACAGTTTCGAGCTGCCAAAAGTCTTAAGCCGATGACCGAAGGCGTGGGCGACGGCAAGCCACAGCCGGTTGTGCGGCGTCAGCTTCTCTTGAAGCGATCTGCCCGACTTGAAACCAAGTCCGCCACCGACCAGCACGAAGGGAATGTTGTCCAGAGTGTGGCTGTTGCCTTTGCCGAGTTCGTTGGTCCAGACGATCGTCGTGTGGTCGAGCATCGACCCGCTGCCTCCGGGTTCGGGCGTCTCGGCCAGTTTTTTCGCCAACATCGCCAACTGCTGGGCAAACCAGACATTGATCTTGAGGAGCTTTTCCTGGGACGGCTCGTTCAGGTCGGGATCGTGCGAGATCCCGTGATGCCCTTCCTCGATTCCCAGCCAGCGCATCCGGGCGTTCCCAACCGAGTTCGTGAACTGCAACGACCCGATCCTCGCCATGTCGTTGGCAAAGGCGTTCACGAGAAGATCCATCTGCATCGCGGCGGAACGCGGCATGTCGTCGTTGTCCGCACTGATTCCCGGCGGAAGAACGGGGGCCGGCTTCGCCAGCTTCTGGCGCGCCGTATCGCGAAGTTCGGTCTCCATTTCGCGGACGAACGTGGCGTGTTTGTCCAGCAACGCCTTGTCCTCGCGGCCCAGTTTCCCGGCGACGGTTTTCAGGTCCGTGCGGAGGTCGTCGAGGATGCTCCCGAGATTCTCGCGGTCCTGCATCTGGCCGTAGAGCTTCTCGAAGACCTGGTAAGGATCCGAAACAGGAGCCACCGGCTGATTGGGTCCGGCATAGGTCCAGCGCGTCCAAGGATCGGCACGGTTCGGCACGGCGACACCGAGTTCGAGCGAGCCGAAGCGTGTGCGGGTTTCCGGCTGCGACTGGAGAAATTGTTTCAGCTCCTGGTCGATGGACGGCCCACTGGCCCATCCGGCCGGAGTGTCGGAACCGCCCTGAATGTTTCCGGGGAAAAGTTCGATGCCGGTCAGCAGGCAACTCATTCCCCGCATGTGGCCGTCGCCATCGCCACGAACTTTGTTGCAGAGCCCTTTGATCACGAGCGTCCGGTCCCGGAACGGTTCCAAAGGGGCGAGGATGCGCTTGAACTTGTAGTCCGCCCCCGCCTCGTCCGGCCAATAGTGGTTTGGGACGGTGCCGTTTGGACTGAACATGAAGATCATCCTTTGACGAGGCTTCGCGGAGGATGAGGCGTTCAAGCCGGGAAGGCCCGCAATCAGCGGCAGGGCTGCGGCGGAAATTCCGAGTTGGCGGAGAAACGCGCGGCGGTTCGTGGCTTTCATGGTTTCGAGGCGACTTGGATCGGTTTGCCGTGCAGGGCGGAGGTCACGGCGACCTCGACGACCAGGCTCCGGATGTTTTGACCAGACGAGGCGAAGGTTTGGTCCAGTTGGGCGAGCGTGTCGGGTCCGTAGGCGGCCGGCGCCTGTTTCGCGGTCTGCTGGAAAAGCTGACGGACGAAGCCGCGCCGGGCGTCGACGCTGTTGACCGCGAGGTCGGCGAGGTCACGCGGACCGCTGAGTTTGACCTTGGTGCCGTCGACCGCGGTGTATTCCGATACGGCGTTGACGGGTTTCTTGTTGTCCGTCGTGCGGAACCTGCCCACGGCGTCGTAGGCCTCCAGGCTGAAGCCGAGCGGGTTGATCGTGACGTGGCAGCCCATGCAATTCGGCTTCGAAGTCAGCTCGGTCACTTTCTCGCGCATCGTCAACGACGGATCGAAGCGGTCGTCCATGAACTCGATGGCCATCGGCGGCGGCTTGAGGAACCGCCCAAACACGTTTCGGGTCAGGAAAACCCCACGATGAATCGGGGACGTGGACCGGTGATACGACAGGGCGGCCAGAAGGAACGGGTGTGTAAATATCCCCGCGCGTTGGGCAGGATCGAATTTCACGGACTCGAAATCGTCGCCCTTCGGACCAGTCACGCCGTAGAACTTGGCGAGTCGTTCATTGAGGAAGAGATAGTCGGCCTGCAAAAGCTGGCGATAGTCGGAGGCGTCGCTCCAGACGACATGATCGACGAATTTCTCGAGCGACTTCCGCAGGTCCGCCTGAACGGCTCCATCGAAGTCCGGGTAGGCCTTGCGATCCTTGCTCAAAGCCTCGGCCTCGTCGAATCGCAGCCATTGGTGGAAGAACTCGCCAACCTTCGCGCGGGTTCGGGAATCTTTCACCATCCGGGCGGCGTGGAGCCGGACCTGTTCCGCCGTGCGGACCTCGCCCTTGGCCGCGGCTTCGCGCAGCGCCTGATCCGGAAGCGAATCCCACAAGGCCAAAGCCAGCCGCGAGGCGATGGAATGGTCGTCGGTCGCCCCGGGAGTGTCCGGATAAAGGAATCGTGGCGACGTCAGCACCAGCAACAAGGACCGCTTCACGGCCGTCTCCAAAGCCACACCATCCGCAAAATGGCTATCCACGATGGCCGTCCGCAAATCAGGCGAAAGCGGCCGCCGGAAAGCGCGTTCAGCGAAGGATGTGCAGAACTCTCGCAGCGCGGCGGCCCGATTGGTTGATTTGCTGTCAGTCTTCGTCAGGAGGTTGAGACGCGAGATCAACTCGCCTGCGACTTCGACGGCGGCCTTTGTCGTGGCTTCGTGCCACGCCTTCGAAATGGATGTGCCGCGCTCATAACCCACGCTGGAGTCGTCGGCCGGGAACTGTGTCGCCACCACCGTCGTCATCGACGAACGCTCCGGCGACAAGGCGTCCGCCGGAATCACCTGCCAGACGCCGTGCGGCTGTTTCCATTCCAGCTTCACCGAGGCGGTCTTCTCCTTGAACTTGAAGTAGTCGAGCCTCAGCGGATACGAGCGGCCACCGAGCAGGAACAATTCGGCAGAACCTTCCCGGACCGTTCCACCGCTGCTCACCCACAGGTCGATCAACGACGCCTGGCGTTTGGCATCGCTGTCGTCGCGGGTGTTGTTGTCGCCGGCGGCGAGGTCGGTGTTGAAGTAGAGGCGGGCTCCGTTGGGAGTCGTCACACGAAACTCGTATGTCCCAGTTTGGGGAACCAGCAGCGAACCATTCCAAGCGATCGAGAACTGGTCGGGCGTTATTCCCTTCTCCGGTGCGCCTTCCCGGAAATCAAAGGCTACCGAGCGGTCCGTCCGCTCGAGCACCTTGGCCTTCTTTTTGTTCATGCCCTCCGACGAGAAATATTCCGCCGCCAGCCCCCCGCCCTGCTTGGCTTGCCGGACAGTCCTGAAACCGGCGATCAAGTCCGCGACCGATTCCCGGTATTGCCGGTTGGTCAGGCGGGCGAATTCCACCTTGGCCGGATTGTTTCGTGCCCGGGCCGCCGGCGAATAGAACGCGCCGTGGAGATATTCGGCGACGGCCCTGGCTTCCTCCGGCCGGGTCTTGTCGTCCCGATCCTCCGGCATGGTGCGGGTGATGAGCCGGGCGAGCGCCTCAACCGATTTTTCCCCGTGCAACGTCTCGTCATGTTTGCCCGCGACACCCTCGCCCTTCCCGCCATGGCAACGGACGCACTGGTCGCGGTAGATCTTCGCGCCATCCAACGACGCCGTGTCACCGGATCCGCCCTGCCTGCTGGTGCAGGAAATGGCGACCACCCCGAGGGCAAGGCACGAAGCGATGGTGACGAGAAATCTCACAATGGCTAATGACTGACATACGAGACCCGAAATTCAACTTCGGCAAGGCTTCACGCTGCATGCCGCCCGGCACGAGGCCGAGCCGCCGGACTTTTGAGACAACCCTCGGCTGCCGCCGGACGCGCCTGCGCAGCCTTTATGAAATACTTCAAGAGTGTGTCCGGTCTTCGGCTCCTCGGCCAACGCGCCCGCCTGACGGTCCAGCATCGTCGCCAACTGCTCTAACTCTGGATCACGCCGCGCGAACGGAAATGATCGGCGAAGCGTCCGGATTGGAGCGTCGGCGTCTTGGCGCGGCGAATATGCACGCTAGGCCTTGAAGCATCCGAGAGGTCGACCCGGAAAAATCCTGCCTCGGGTCGACAGGTAGAGAAACCCACGCGATGCCGCAGTGCCCTAGGGCGAAGACAGCCGGAAGAAACCGGACCCGACCGAAGCCGGCAGCGTCACCATGTTGCTTTGAGTGGTGACAGGCTGCCAGGAGCCGGCGGGCAATCCCGTGGCCTTTTGAAGGTTCCAACCGGTGATGTAACCGGGCCAGGAGACGACCACGTTGGTGCCGCTCGACGGGACGATCGTTAACTTTGGCCTGCTGGTCGCCACGCCCGTGCTGGTGGCGGTCAGAACCAAGGAAGTTCCTCCGCTGTTGACCAGCGTGTAGGTGAAGCCAGGGGCCAGCCCCGCCACGTTTACTTCCGAAAAGCTCCCTGTGACTGCCCCTCCCCGGACCAGCTCGAAAGACTGTCCGTTGGTCGGGGCAAACCCGTCGCGAAAAACAAAATCCAGCCGCCCGCCGAGCGTCACCGTGCCGGTGGCTTCGATCTGATCGAAGCCGGTTCCGGCACCTTGGCCGCCCAGCTCCATCTCGAGACTGGTGCCGGCGGCAAATGTCACATTGCCCTCCACCGCCGCGTGGCCGGGCGAGGAGCCAGGCAGAAGCTGGCCACCAGGCCGGACCAGCACCGAGCCGATCAGTCGCCCGCCCAGGTAAAACCTCCCGAAGGTGGCGACCAATACCGTGCCGGGAATGGGCGCTTCGGCGGTTTGCCCCACGACGCACGATCCCCCGCTCAAGCGCAGAGTCCCCGTCCGGCCGACGAAAAAATCGGCCTTGGACTTCAAAAGGCCTCCAGCGGACACGGTGACTTCGTCCAACTCCGGCCCGGGAAAGGGACTTCCAATTCCCAAAGAATCTCGCGCCTGCACCACAGAACCTGCACCCGAGATGGAACCGGTGCTGCTTTGATTCTGCCCACCAAAGATGCTGATCGCGGCAAAATCAACTGTTCCGCCAGCGGTCACTGTCAGATTCCCTTTGCCGGTGAGTCCAACCGCGAGAAAGGCGTTGACCCCGCGCAAGGCCGAGCCGGCTCCGTCCACCGTAACGGTGCCGGTCCCGTAGCCCGAACTAACCTCGCACAGACCCACTTCCTTAGGATTCGGATCTACGAAAACGCCC
>JBBRDN010000204.1:0-8324 GCA_038203875.1 Verrucomicrobiota bacterium | reverse complement strand
TGACTTAATGGCCGATGCGCGGAGCGTCAACGTGCATCTGGCCGTATCGGCTGCGCGAACCTGCCTAGGATCGGAACCGAATTGGCCGATGCAGTCGGGCCGGTAAAAACAGAGGCGCCGAATTGCAGTCCAGCGCCCATGTCGTCCGACCAAGCCGCTCAATTGGCCGCGAAGCAATAGAGGCTTTTACTTCCGCGGATGATCAAGTCTTTGCCGACTGCCACTGGCTGGGCGTCGACCGGTTCATCGAGGCGGGTCTTGAAGACGGTTTCAACCTTGCTGCCCTGTTTGATGACGACCATGCCGCCATCACGTCCGGCGAGGTAGACGTTGCCACCGGCGCCGAGGGGCGATGCGTAGACGCCTGTCAGGCCTGCGATGCGTTCGGTTTCCACATGTCGCTCGCCGGTCTTGGCGTCGAAGATCGAGAGCATCGCCTCGGTGCCGGAAAAGAAATAGAGCTTGCCGCCGTAGAGTAGGGGAGACGGCACGTAGGGGGTTCCCTTGTTGTAGGTCCACACCAAGGAATCGCTGCCGGTGACGTCGCCCTTCGAGCCGAGTTTGATGGCGTTGACGGCGTAGCCGCGGAAGCCGCTCATCGCGATGGCCAATCCGTCCGTGGCGACAACCGATGGAATGGCGTTGGCCGATTGGCCACCGCATTCCCAAAGAAGGTCGCCGTTCTTCACGTCGTAGGAGCGGGTCTTGCCGGTGGCGTTGACGATTGCCTGGGTGATGCCGGCGTGCTCGACGATGAACGGTGTCGACCAGGTCGTGGCTTCGTTCCTGGGCTTTCTCCAGAGCTCTTTGCCACTCGTCTTGTCCAACGCGACGATGAAGTCGTCGGCGCCTTCGTGGTCCCAGTTGATGATGATCCGATCACCGGCCAGCGCGGGGGAAGTGCCTTCGCCGAAGCCGTTCCGGGTCTGCTGGTCGCCGAAATCCTTCTCCCATTTGATGTTTCCAGAGAAGTCCATCGCGTAGAGCCCGCGCGAACCGAAGAAGGCGTAGAGCATCTTGCCATCGGTGACGGGCGAGCCCGAGGCATAGCCGTGGGTTTGGTGGTGGCCCTCATGCGGAACCTGTTCGCGGACGACCTTTGTCCAAAGTGTCTTGCCGGTGTTGCGGTCGAGGCAGAGGACGGCGAACTGGAAAACTTCCACTGGTTGTTCGCCACGCATTCCGCCCCCCGGACCACCTGGGCCGCCCGGGCGGCGTGTGCCTTGGCCGGGATCTCCGGGAGGCGGCGGAGTCGCTTGGGCCATCACCGAAGGCCCGCTCGTCAAGGCCGCCACGGGTGTGCCATTGGCGCGCTTGCCGGTCGGGATGGCGGTTTGGACAAAGATCTTGTCGCCCCAAACGATGGGCGTCGCCGTCCCGGAGCCGGGAATCGTGACCTTCCACTTGAGGTTCTTCTGCTCGCCGAATTCGGTGGGCGGGGTCGCCGTGGGCGCCGATCCATTCGCGAGAGGCCCCCGCCAATTGGGCCATTGCTGGGCGGGATCAAGTTCGGCTGCGTTGAGGCAGAGGCTTCCCAGAAACATCGAGCCGAGGAGTGTGGTTAGTTTGGTTGAGACATTCATGGCAAATTCGCCTTAGAGACTATTCGGGAACCCATTGTGTTCAAGTGCTGCGGGCCTAACGACCATTCTGCAGGATTCCAGTTACGTCCATCTTCGGTGGCGTTTGCCAATAGAAACGAAAAGGCCGTCCGATTTGGACGGCCTTGAGAGGTTGGTTCGAACGGTGAAGCCCGGTCACTCCTTTCCCACGGCCTCGGCCAGGTCCTTTTCGTGTTTCTCGCGGGCTCCTTCGACATCGTATTGGTCGTTGTCGGGATGAGATGGGTTCAATGGAGAGATCGAACGCAGTTTGGCGATGATCCCGGGGAGGTGCTTGATCAGGAAATCGACTTCGTCCTCGGTGTTGTAGATGCCGAGGCTGAAACGCACCGAACCACGCGCGCGCATCGGCGTCAGGCCCATCGCGCTGAGAACGTGGGACGGATCCAGCGAGCCGGTGGTGCAGGCGGAACCCGAGCTGGCGCAGATGCCTACTCCGTCCAGCAGGAGGAGAATGGCCTCCGCTTCCACGAACTCGAAGCAGATGTTCATCGTGTTCGGCAACCGGGGTTCCTTCGCGCCGTTCCGGATGGTGTTCGGGATGTTCGTGAGGACGAAGTTCTCCAGCTTGTCGCGCAGGGTGCGCACACGGGTGTTCTCATCATCTAGGGTGGCGACGGCGAGGTCGGCGGCCCGCCCGAAGGCGACGATGTTTGCGACGCTCTCGGTGCCGCCGCGTTTGCCGCGCTCCTGGTGTCCTCCGATGACGTAGGGCTGGAACTTCGTCCGGCGCTTCACGTAGAGCAGGCCGATGCCTTTGGGCGCATGGAGCTTGTGGGCGGAGAGGCTTAGGAAGTCCACTCCGAGGGCCTTTACGTCGATTTTCAACTTGCCCGGCGTCTGCACGGCGTCGGTGTGGCAGAGGACCCCTTTGCTGCGGCAGATCGCCGCGATTTCTTCGATCGGGAAGATCACGCCGGTCTCGTTGTTTGCCCACATGATCGAGACGATCGCCGTATCGGGTCGAATGGATTTTTCGAGGAGTCCGAGGTCGAGCTGTCCATCCGAGTCCACTGGAAGATACGTCACGTCGTAGCCGCGCTTTTCGAGGTAGGCTCCGAAGTTCATGTTGGCCGAGTGCTCAACGGCAGTGGTGATGACGTGCTTCTTCGTCGGATTGGTCATCAAGGCGCTGTGGATGGCGGAGTTGTTCGACTCGGTGCCGCAGCTGGTGAAGACGATCTCCTTCGGATCGGCATGGATGAGAGCCGCGACCTGTTCACGGGCTTTTTCGACGTGTCCGTGGACTTGAGCGCCGAAGGCGTAGGCGCTGGAAGGGTTGCCCCACATCTCACGCAGGAAGGGGATCATGGCGTCGACCACCTCGGGGGCGACGCGGGTCGTGGCGTTGTTATCGAAATAGTAGAACTTCTGCTGTGCGCTCATATCTGGCTGTGGGTCCGCAGCGACGGCTGCCGGGCCAACAACCTTAGGTGGGGAGACGTTCGGCGCAAGTCCACGGTTGTCCTCTGGCCCCTATTGCCATGTGCTAAGGGAACTCATCGGAATGAATCCCCAATTGCTTCCAGTCCGCGAGTCCCGCAAACTGGCTTGCCTTTTCCTACTGGGTAGGTTTTCTTTTACCTACTTAACATCTGCAACTAACTTAAGTATATGTCTGAAGTCGCTGTCAAAGCACCTGTTTCCGAGAAGCCGCTCGTCAAGAACGAGCACTTGAAGATCGCGATCCCGACCCTCGCCGGAAACATCGCGGCCACATTGGCCGATAATTCGATGGCGTGCTTCTCGGGCGATGACGAGCAGTTCTTGAAGTTCCATGGCATTTACCAGCAGGACGATCGCGATCTCCGCAAGGCCGGCAAACTCTACATCTGGATGATCCGCGGCCGCATCCCGGGTGGCGTCCTCAGCGCCAAACAGTGGATCGCCATGGATGACCTTGCTACCAACCGCGCGAACAACACCCTGCGCGTCACGACGCGCCAAAGCATCCAGTTCCACGGCGTCGTCAAGAATCGCCTCGGCCCCCTGATGAAGGAAATCAACCAGGCGATGGTCGACACCCTGGCGGCCTGCGGTGACGTGAACCGCAACGTCATGGCGTCGCCCGCGCCCGCCATCACCACGGCGCGCAAGCAGGTTTTCGAAGATTCCAAGGCCGTCTCCGAGGCGCTCCTGCCGCAGACGAAGGCCTACCACGCCATTTGGATCGACGGCGTGCAGCTCAACTTGGACGCCGAGGAGAACAAAGGTTTCGTCGATCCCCTTTACGGCGCGCAATACTTGCCCCGGAAGTTCAAGATCGCCTTCGTCATTCCGCCGGTGAACGACATGGACGTCTTCACCAACTGCATGGGCTTCACCGCCATCATCGAGAACGACAAGTTGGTCGGCTACAACCTCACCGCGGGCGGCGGCATGGGTCGCAGCCATGGCAACACCATGACCTACCCGCGCTTGGCGGATATCGTCGGGTTCTTCACCCGCGACCGGCTCATCGCCGTTTCCAAGGCTGTCCTGACCATCCACCGCGACTTCGGTGACCGCACCGACCGCAAGCACGCGCGCCTCAAGTATGTGCTGGAAGAGAAGGGCGCAGCCTGGTTCCGCGGCGAAGTCGAGAAACGCATTGGTGCCAAGCTGGAAGATCCGAAGACGGTCAAGTTCACCACCACCTCCGACACCTACGGCTGGCAGAAGGGCCTCGATGGCCGTTGGTTCCTGACGCTTTTCGTCGAATCCGGCCGGATCAAGGACATCGAGAAAGCGAAGCAGAAAACCGCACTGCGCCGCGTGGCCGAGCGTTTCGGCAACGTCGAGTTCCGCCTCTCCGCCAACCAGAATGTCCTCATCGCGAACGTGACCGACGCCGAGAAGGATGCGATCACCGCCTTGCTCCACGAACATGGTGTGAAGACGGAAAAGCAGGCCAGCCTGCTGCACGCCGCCGCCATGTCCTGCCCGTCCATGCCGACCTGCGGATTGGGTTTGGCCGAGTCCGAGCGTTTCTTGCCGACCTTGATCGACCGCATCGAAGCCGTTTGCGCGGACGTGGGCTTGAGCGACCAGGAGATCATCATCCGCATGACCGGCTGCCCGAACGGCTGCGCGCGTCCCTACATGGCCGAGATCGGTTTCGTGGGCAAAGGCCCCGGCCGTTACCAGGTTTGGCTTGGCGGCAACCAGAACGGCACGCGGCTGAACAAGGTCTGGAAGGATCTGCTCAAGGAAACCGACACTGAAGCCGAGTTGCGCCCGCTGCTCGTCCGCTACAAGGCCGAGCGCACGCTCGGCGAACGGTTCGGCGACTGGGTCGAGCGCGTTTACTGGAAGGAACAGCCAGAAGCGGCGGCGGCTGCGAATTGAAACGCCGCTCAAGACCACGATGAACTCCTCGGAGCCGGCCAAGCTGAACGACGCGTATCGAACCTTCGGTTCGTATCGCACCTTGTCCGACGCCGATGTGGAGCTTCGACACTACTGGCGCTCCAAGACTCCCCAACAACGCTGGGAGGCATTGGAGGAACTGCGAATCCGAATCTATGGCGAAGAGGCAATTAACGCCCGAGTTCAGAGGATTTTTGGAGTGTCTAAACCGAGCCGGAGTTGAATACCTCCTCGTCGGTGGCTTTGCCGTGAACCACTACGGCTACCATCGCTTCACGGAGGACATCGACTTCTGGATCGCGGTTTCCGACGCCAATTTCGGACGACTCCTTCAGGCCGTAAGGCTCTTTTTTGGCGAGGATCTCGCCGGCTTGGACATGAATTTTTTGAAGAACAACGAAACGCTTTATCTCGGCCGGGTCCCGACCAAGATCGAGGTGATACAGAACGCCTCCGGCGTGACGTTTTCCGCCGCTTATCCGAACAGGATCGAAACCGAGATCGAAGGTGCCCCGGTGAAAGTAATTTCCCTGGCTGACCTGCGCGCGAACAAGAAAGCCAGCGGTCGCTACAAGGACCTCGCCGATCTCGAAAATCTGCCCGAAGCCTAATTCCATGACCCCCGACCAAATCGCCCAGGCCAACGCCGATCTCCGGAACAAGTCCGCCCTCGACATCGTGAAGTGGGGCCTCGCCCAATCCGGTGGCCGCGCCCTCGTCTCGACCAATTTCCGGCCCTATGAGGCCGTCGTGTTGCACCTCGTCACCCAGGTGCAGCCCGAAATCCAGGTGCTCTGGGTGGACCACGGCTACAACCGTCCCGCCACCTACAAGCATGCCGAGCAACTCAAGGCCCAGCTCAAGCTGAACATCAAGGCCTACATTCCCAAGGTCACTGCCGCCCATTACGACGCCGTCTATGGCGGAATGCCCGAACCCACGCCGGAGAACGAGGAACGGATCAAGGCCTTCAGCACTGCCATGAAGCTGGAGCCCTTCCAGCGCGGCATGAAGGAGCTTGCGCCCACCGTCTGGATCACCGCCCTTCGCAAGGTGCAGAACCCGAACCGCGCCGGACTCGACATCGTCAGCCTCGACGGAAACTTCCATTCGCTCAAGCTCAGCCCTGTCTTCCATTGGAGCGACGCCGATATGGAGTCCTACCTGAAGCAGCACAGCCTCCCCAACGAATGGGACTACTTCGATCCGGCCAAGGCCGATGAAAAACGCGAGTGCGGTCTGCACGCGGCCTGGGGTGGTCAAGCGGTGGCCCAAGCGTGACCCGTGGTTAAGGAGATTTGTCCATGAGTTCCTACCAGCTAGACCACCTCCAGTATCTCGAGACCGAGGCCATCCACATCATGCGTGAAGTGGCGGCCGAGTTTGAACGGCCCGCGTTGCTGTTCTCCGGCGGCAAGGATTCCATCTGCCTTCTCCGTCTCGCGGAGAAGGCCTTCCGCCCGTCCGATATTCCGATGCCGTTCCTCAACGTCGAGACCGGCCACGAGTTCCCCGAGTTGCTCGAGTTTCGCGACCGCCGCGCAAAGCAGCTCGGCGCAAAGCTCATCGTCCGCACCGTGGACCAGGCCATCGCCAACGGCACCGCCACCGCGGCGCCCGGCGAAGTCAGCCGCAACAAACTTCAGATCCCCGTGCTCCTCGGAGCCATCGAGGAGTTCCGGTTCGATTGCGCCATCGGCGGCGCGCGGCGCGATGAGGAGAAGGCCCGCGCCAAGGAACGCTTCTTCAGCTTCCGCGACGCGTTCGGCCAATGGGATCCGAAGAACCAGCGTCCCGAGATCTGGAACCTCTACAACGCCCGTCTTAACGCCGGCGAAAACATGCGCGTCTTCCCGCTCTCCAACTGGACCGAGATGGACGTCTGGGAATACATCAAGCAGGAGAAGCTGGAAGTTCCGAAGATCTACTTCAGCCACACCCGCGAGGTCTTCCGCCGAGGCGGGCAATGGCTGCCCGTGCCCCCGCCGCACACCGATCCGACCGAGCCCGATCCCTTTGCCGGCGGCCGTCCGAAGTCGAACGAGCCGGTCCAGTCCATGGTCTGCCGCGTCCGCACCATCGCCGACATGATCAGCACCGGTATGATCGATAGCCCGGCCATCACCGTGGACGACATCATCGGCGAAGTCGCCGCCGCCCGCGTGACCGAACGCGGCACCCGCGCCGACGACAAGGCCAGCGAAGCCGCCATGGAAGACCGCAAGAAGGCCGGGTATTTCTGAGCCTCTTTTCCTGGGGCCGATTGCCCCGGGTTCTCCAAGGTTCATCTACGACCGTCACCCCGAATAGTCGCTCATGAATTCCTCACCATCTCCCCCAATTACCCGAGAGCTCGTCGAGAGCCTCGAGTTGGACGATCTCTATGACGGCGAGATGGTCCTCTACAACTATTGCATCGAAGCCTGGGGTGAGGATTCGGACGTCGGATATCTGAGTCAGGAACTGGCGATGCTGAAGAATGTCCCCCGCAAGCTGGGCTTCTACTACCTGGTTTTCCGGTTCGAGGCGCTTTGCGGCGAAGGCGGTATCCGGGCCGTCGCCGTGGAGTATTCGCCGGAGGAGAACGCCGAGATTCTCAGACTCACCGGCGACGCGCTCCGCTGTTTCGGTGACTCAAAAACCGCGGCGCTGATCGACCAACTCCTTCCGCTGTCAGTGTCGGTCTCCGCCAAGGTTTCCGAGCTCGAAGCCGGAAATGCCACGGAGCCGGAGTTGGAAGCGGCGGCCCGGCCCGTCGACGTATTCGATGCTCGTTTTGAAGAGGCCCGCCAAAACTATGACATCTTCATGCCCGTCCTCGAGGACATGCATCGCCATCCTGAGGATTACATTCCATGACGACTTCCCACCCCATCGAACTTCTCCGCTTCAACACCTGCGGCTCCGTGGACGACGGCAAGTCCACGCTCATCGGCCGGCTCCTCTACGATTCAAAGTCGCTCATGGAGGACCAGATCGAGGCGCTCGAACGTTCCGCCGACATCACGGGCGGCGGCCAGATCAACCTCGCGAACCTGACCGACGGGCTCCGCGCGGAACGCGAGCAGGGCATCACCATCGACGTTGCCTACCGCTACTTCGCCACGCCGCGCCGGAAGTTCATCGTCGCCGACACCCCGGGGCACGTCCAATACACCCGCAACATGGTCACGGGCGCATCCACGGCGAACCTCTCCATCGTTCTCGTGGACGCGCGGCTTGGCGTGATCGAGCAGAGCCGTCGCCATACCTACATCGCGTCCCTCCTGCGCATCCCGCACCTCGTGATCGCCATCAACAAGATGGACCTCGTCGACTGGAGCGAAGAGCGCTACCTCGAGATCCGCGCGGAGT
>JBBRDN010000203.1:0-8373 GCA_038203875.1 Verrucomicrobiota bacterium | reverse complement strand
ATTGCGATACGATACGCGCAGAGATTTGGCTGTTGACGAAGCCAATGCATTAGGGCCGACCGCATGCTCGACATGGGTTTCCTCCCGAGCATCAAGCGCATCGTCCAGGCCCTGCCGAAGCAGCGGCAGACGCTCATGTTCTCCGCCACCCTTTCGAAGGAGATCGAAGCGTTGACCCACGAGTTCCAGAAGTCGCCCAAGATCGTGCAGATCGGGCGCCGCTCCAACCCCGCCGAGACCGTCACCCAGCTCGTCTATGAACTGCCTTCGGGTTCCCTCAAGCAGCCGTTGCTGACGCATCTGCTGAAAGACGAGGCCATGAACATGGTGCTGGTCTTCGTCCGGATGAAGCACGCCGCAGATCGTGTGGCGCGCCGTTTGGAACAAGCCGGAATCAAGACGGCGACGCTGCATTCCAACCGCTCGCAGAACCAGCGGCTCAAGGCGCTGAAGGACTTCAAGAATGGCGACGTGCGGGTGCTGGTCGCGACCGACATCGCCGCGCGCGGCATCGACGTCGATGGCATTTCGCACGTGGTCAACTTCGACTTCCCGATGCACTCGGAAGACTACGTGCATCGCATTGGACGAACCGGACGCGCCAACGCCGTCGGTGATGCCATCAGCTTTGTGGCCCCGGATGACCATGCGGAACTGAGGGCGCTGGAACGCTTCATCGGTCGCGGTCTCGTGCGAAAGAAGGCCGAAGGATTCGACTACAACCAGCCGCCGCCGCCGCGTTTGCCGGAGCCGGAGCGTCAAGGCCAAGGACAGCGCGGGCAGCACGGATCATCCGGGCGGCCGGTAAACGGTCCTCGCCCGCAGCGTGGCGGCCAAGGCCGGCGCTGGTGACGACGGCCGCCATTGCCTCGATCGAGGTGGGCCGAGTCGCGCTGCGACTCGGCCGCACGCAACTGCGCAACGTCCATCCTGCGCTGGCGTTCCACTGACGGGGGGTTCCACTCTTCTGCAGCCATGTTCAGCAACATCGCCGCCTACAAGTTCGCGCCGTTGACCGATCGCGGACCGCTCCGGGGTCGGCTCCTCCAATTTTGCAAGGGCCTCGGACTGCGCGGATCCATTCTGCTCAGTCCCGAGGGCATTAACCTCTTCGTCGCCGGTTCGCCGGAAGCGGCTGAAAAGTTGATCGTGGAACTGCGGAGCATTCCTGGTCTGGAGACGTTAGAGGTTAAGGTCAGTCCGAGCGACCACCAGCCCTTCAACCGGATGCTGGTTCGCTTGAAGAAGGAGATCATCGCCTTCGGCGTCGAAGGCATCGAACCCGGGCACCGCACATCGCCGAAGCTTCCCGCGAAAGTGCTCAAGCAATGGCTCGACGAGGGCCGCCCCATCACGCTGCTCGACACCCGCAACGACTACGAGGTGAAGCTCGGCTCCTTCCGCAATGCCCTGCCCATCGGCGTGACGCAGTTCCGGGAGTTTCCCAAGGCCGTGCGCGAATTGCCGGAAGCGATGAAAGAGCAGCCCATCGTCATGTTCTGCACCGGCGGCATCCGCTGTGAGAAGGCCGGGCCGTTCATGGAACGCGAGGGCTTCAAGAACATCTTCCAGCTCGAAGGCGGCATCCTGAAGTATTTCGAGGAATGCGGCTCCGCCCACTACGACGGCGAATGCTTCGTCTTCGTCCAGCGCGTGGGCGTCGATCCAAGCCTGCGTGAGACGGGCAGCGACCAATGCTTCGTCTGCCTCGTGCCGCTCACGGAGGAAGAGCAGAAGGACCCGCGCTTCGTTGCGGGCGTGTCGTGCCCGCACTGCTTCCGCACGCCGGAACAGCGGGTGGTCGAGGGCATCGCCAAACGCCACGAAGCCATTCGCTGCGCCGTAACTCCGCTGCCCGGCAGCACTCCCTACGACAACTTCCGGCCGGTCAATGTTCCCGAAGACTGCGACGGCAAGACTTTGCTCGACGCGCTGTGCCGCGTTGTCCGTCATATTCCGGCGGAGAAGTGGCGGGCGGAGTGCGAGCGGGGATTGGTCGTCGATGCCGCGCGGCAACCCGCGTCCGCCGACCGTGCGGTGAGGGCGGGGGAGCGCTTCTTCCAAAAGTATCCCGACGTGGTGGAGCCCGACGTCAACGGTGACATCCGCATCCTGCACGAGGACGCCGCCTTGATCGTGGTGAACAAACCTGCGCCGCTACCAATGCACGCTGCGGGACGCTTCAACCGAAACACGCTTCACCACATCCTCACGACCGCCTTCCATCCCGAAATGCCCCGGCCGGCCCACCGGCTCGATGCCAACACCACGGGCGTGCTGGTCCTGACGCGCACGCGTCACTTCGCCGCCAAGGTTCAACCGCAGTTCGCCAAGGGCGAAGTGGAGAAGGTCTATCTTGTGCGTGTGCAGGGAAACCCGGCAGCCGACGAGTTCGACTGCGATGCGCCCATCAGCGCCGAGCCGGGCGAAGTGGGCTCGCGCGAGATCGACCATGAGGACGGCCTGCCGTCGCGGACTGAGTTCCGCGTGCTGCAACGCCACACCGACGGCTCCTCCTTGCTCGAAGCGCGCCCGCTGACCGGCCGGACCAACCAAATCCGCGTCCATCTCTGGCACCTTGGCCTGCCGGTTGTGGGCGATGCGGTCTACCTGCCTGGCGGCGAGCTCGGTGATGTCCAGACCCTCCGCACTGATGCGCCTCCGCTCTGCCTGCATTCGTGGAAGATCACCTTCCGCCATCCGATCAGCCGGGAATTGGTGACGTTTGAAGCGCCGATGCCAGAGTGGGCGGGGCAGAATGCCCATTGAAGTTCCGAATCCCGGGACGGCACCGTCCGGCATGGCCATTCGGTGCAAGGCAACGGTGCTTGGGTGGATGATTGCTTTTCAGCTGATCGGCTGGTTTGGAGCGTTTCAGGCGATGAGCGGGGCTTCCTTCGAGAAGGTTGATCTTCCCCAACGCAAGCCGGGCGAGGTTTCGGGTGGTCCCGTTGCCGAGAAGGTGCAGACGCTGGAACGGTCGAAGCGCGAGGAGATCATCGTCACCGAGATCTTGGATGGGAACGTGCCGGATTCATGGCGGCGGTTTGTCGAAGTTACGGTCACGCGCACCAACGCCGGCACCGTGCATCGGCTGACGATGGCGGTGGCGCCGGACTACCTGGCGGTCGGGACGGATGCAGACGGCTGGCTCACGCCGTTGTCGCCGCAGGCCGCCGAGCGGATCGCCGACCAGTTGGGCTGCATGTTGCCGACTCGCCGTATGGTGGACGACATCTACGCCGCCGCGACGGTCAAACTGGAGCCGCTGGCGATGACCCCGGGGCCGGAGATGACGACGGTTCCGGCCTTCGCAGCCCACAACGAACTTGTCCGAAAGCAGCGTGCGACTTTGGCCGCCGGTCCTCGGCCGGGAGAACTGGTCGCCGGGCACAAGAAGGACGTGGTGCTGACGCCAAGGCTGGCGACCTCGTCCGGCAAGGTGGCCATCTACGGCTGGCACCGTCTCAACGGCCAGCCCATCCAGTCGCTCTACCTCGGCCACACCGACGCGTGGGTCGATTACAGCCACGGCATCCGGCTCGTGCGCCGCGAAATGACGCTCGACGGTGTGAAGACCACGGCGGACGCGATCTTGGCCGATCCGGCGAAGGCTTTTCTGTTGAGCGACGAAGGCGTGATCGCTTCGGCGCGCTACGGACTAGCATCGCTGACCACGCGGACGCCCGGTCTGGGGACCGGGCCTACAAGCTACGCCGCTGTAGGCCGAGTGCCCCCACTCGGCGTCGTGACCACGAACGGTTTCGGCGAACGCTCTGAGGTCTTCACCCTTGAGCCCGGAGTGCGTCTCCTAATCAATCAACCTGCCAATCCCGACCCATCGAAGCCTGTCCGGCTGCTGCTCTTCGCATTGCCCAACGGCAACACCATCGAGCAGACGATCGGCAAGAAGCTCGCGCCCGGGGACGACTGGCATTTCGACATCCAGCACATCGGGGCGCAGACACGCTGGCTGCGGGCAGCCGATACGAATGCCACCTGGGCCATCGCGTATCTTGAGGCGACGAACCGGGCCTGGCCGGTCTGGCGTCGTCAGAACGATCCGAAGGACACACGCATCCGTGAGATCGTGGAGCAGGTGAAGGCGCGTTTCACAGGACGCAAATTGTCGGTCGTCCTCACCGGTCACAGCGGCGGTGGCAGCTTCACCTTCGGCTACTTGAACGGCGTCGACGCCATTCCCGCCGACGTGGAGCGCATCGCGTTTCTCGACAGCAACTACCCCTACGACTCCGCCAAGGGCCATGCCGATAAACTGGCGGCCTGGTTGAAGGGTGGGACGAACCGGGTTCTGGCCGTGCTTGCCTACCATGACAGCGTCGCGCTTTTGAACGGGAAGACCTTCGTCAGCGAAGCCGGCGGCACCTGGGGCCGGAGCCATACGATGGTGAAGGATCTCGGCGAGCGGTTCGCGCTGACCAAGCCCGAAGATGAGGAATGGGAGAACTACTCGGGAGCGGATGGCCGGATTCGTTTCCTGCTCCGCAAGAATCTGAAGAAGGAAATCCTGCATACGAGGCAGGTGGAGTGGAACGGGTTCATCCATTCGATGGTCCTCAATACAGCGCTCGAAAATGTCGGATACGGCTACTTCGGTGAGCGGGCCTATTGGAAGTGGATCGCGGAGTAATGACCCCATCAGCCTAGGTAGGGCGGAGATGCTGCTCCGCCGAAATGAAAAGGGCCGGCATTGCGGCCGGCCCTTTGTGATTCATCAGGGATGGATCAGAATCCGCCCTTCTTGACCATCGTGGTGTCGCCGCCGCCGGTGTCGGCCTTCGGACGTTCGAGCTCGTGGACAGGCTGGCTTGCCGGCTTGGCTTCGGCCGGGTGCGGCACGACAACCCAGAAATGGTGCTTCGTGCTCGACCAGTTCTTGAGGATGTCGTTGGCGCGCGGCGACTCGGTGGCTTCGAGGTGGGCGTAGATGAGGCCTTGGACCTTCTTCAGCTCTTCCTCGTTGCCGAAGCGTTCGAGGCCGATCATCGCGTTGTTGTAACGGGCGGAGAACTTGTTTTCGGGGTCGTAGACGTAAGCGCGTCCGCCGGACATGCCGGCGCCGAAGTTGCGGCCGGTTTCGCCGAGGACGACGACGGTTCCGCCGGTCATGTATTCGCAGCCGTGGTCGCCCACTCCCTCGACGACGGCGGTGCCGCCGGAATTGCGGACGCAGAAGCGTTCGCCGGCGCGGCCCGCGGCCAAGAGACGTCCGCCGGTCGCGCCATACATGCAGGTGTTGCCCACGATGCTCTGGTCGGCCCAGGTGAACTTCACGCCTTCGGGTGGGCGCACGATGATCTCGCCGCCGTTCATGCCCTTGCCGACGTAGTCGTTGCCCTCGCCGACGAGGCGAAGGCGGATGCCGTTGGCGAGGAAGGTGCCGAAGCTCTGGCCGGCGCTGCCCTTGAGGGTGATGTCGACCATGCCGTCGGCGAGGCCGGCATTGCCGTAGGTGTAGCCGATGTGGCCCGACACCTTGGTGCCGATGTTGCGGACGATGTTGTTGATCTTGTAGGTAAGCTTGACCGGGCCGCGGTTGTTCAACGCGACCTTCGCATCCAACAGGATCTTGTCGTCGAGCGAACTGTCGCCGAAACGTTCGTTGCGGTCGCGGGTGTGGATGCGCGTCGAGGTGCCGCTGGGATCGACCTGGTAGAGCAGCTTGCCGAGATCGACGGCCGCGACCTTCTCGCGGATCTCGATCGGGAACTCCTCGACTGGGCGGCGCTTGAGCAGGTCGGTGCGCCCGACGATCTCGTCGAGCTTGCGGCAGCCGAGCTGGGCCATGATCTCGCGGACTTCCTGCGCGACGCCGTTGAAGAATGCGACGACGTTCTCGGGTTTGCCGCGGAACTTGAGCCGGAGCTCCTCCTTCTGCGTGGCGACGCCGACGGGGCAGGTGTTGAGATGGCAGACGCGGAACATCGCACAGCCGGCGGCCACGAGGGCGGCGGTGCCGAAGTTGAATTCCTCGCCGCCAAGCAACGCGGCCATGACGATGTCGCGTCCGGTCTTCATGCCGCCGTCGGTCCGGAGAACAACGCGGGAACGAAGATCGTTCAACATGAGCGTCTGGTGCGCCTCGGCCAGGCCGAACTCGAACGGTCCACCGGTGTGTTTGATGGAACTGAGCGGAGACGCGCCCGTGCCGCCGTCATGTCCGGAGACGAGGACGACGTCGGCATAGGCCTTGGCCACGCCGGCTGCGACGGTGCCGACGCCGGCGGATGCGACGAGCTTCACGCAGACCTTGGCGCGCGGGTTGACCTGCTTGAGATCGTAGATCAACTGCGCGAGGTCCTCGATGGAATAGATGTCGTGGTGCGGCGGCGGCGAGATGAGCGGCACGCCGGGCACGCTGTGGCGGAGCTTGGCGATCAAGACCGAGACCTTGTGGCCGGGGAGCTGGCCGCCTTCGCCGGGCTTCGCGCCCTGGGCCATCTTGATTTCGATTTCGGAGGCGCTGGCAAGGTATTCGGGCGTGACGCCGAACCGGCCGGAAGCGACCTGCTTGATGGCGGAATTGCGCTCCGTGCCGTAACGCGTCGGGTCTTCGCCGCCTTCGCCGGAGTTCGACTTGCCGCCGATCTGGTTCATGGCGATGGCGAGGCATTCGTGGGCCTCGGGCGAGAGCGCGCCGAGGGACATGCCGGCCGTGGTGAAGCGCCGGCGGATGTCCTCGACGGGTTCGACCTCGTCGATTGGAACCGGGATCTGCGCGGGGACGAAGTCGAGGAGGTCACGCGGGCTGATGGGCTCGCGCTTGTTGACCGTCTCCATGTATTTTGTGAACTCCTCGCGTTTGCCGCCGCTCTTGATGAAGCGGTGGAGCGTGAGCACGACCTGCGGGTTGAAGGCGTGGAACTCGCCGCGGCCGCCCTTGGCGACCTTGTAGTTGCCGCCGTCGTCGAGCGCGGCGGTTTCAGGCGCGCCGTAGCCGGCCAGATGCCGCCTCATCGCGTCGTCACCGATCTGCTTGAGGCTGATGCCGCCGACCTGGGAAACGGTTCCGAAGAACGCGAGGTCGATGACCTCCTGCGAGACGCCGATGGCCTCGAACGTCTGCGCGCCGCGGTAGCTGGCGATGGTGGAGATGCCCATCTTCGACATGATCTTGAGCATGCCGTTCTCGATGGAGGCGCGGAAGTTGGACACCGCCTTGTCGAGCGTGATCGGGCCGTAGTCCCCTGCTTCAATGCCCTGGCGGATGGTGTCTATGGCGACGTAGGGATTGACCGCCGACGCGCCGAAGCCGACGAGGCAGGCGAAGTGGTGGACGTCCCTGGCCTCTCCTGATTCGCAGAATATCGAGCAGCGGAGCCGCTTGCCCTCGCGGATCAGGTGGTGATGGACGGCCCCGACGGCGAGGAGCATCGGGATCGGTGCCCTCGTCGCGTCCACGCCGCGGTCGGTCAGGATGAGGAGCGATTTGCCTGCGTCTACAGCGCTGGAGGCACGCCTGCACAGATCGGCCAACGAGGTTTCCAGGTCGGTCGAGCCGTCCTTGGCGTTGAACAGCGTGGCCAGCGTTTCCGCCTGGAAAGCCGGGTCCTCGATCTGCCGGATGGCGTGCAGTTCGTAGCCGTAGAGGAAAGGGCTGTCCAGTTGGATGACCTTCGCATGCTGGGGCGTCTCGGTCAGCCAGGAGGGCCGGGTTCCGATGATGGTCGAGAGCGACATGACGATCTTCTCGCGGATCGAGTCGATCGGTGGATTCGTCACCTGGGCGAAAAGCTGTTTGAAGTAGTCGTAGAGCAGGCGGGGACGCTTTGAGAGGAAGGCCAGCGGGGTGTCGTCGCCCATCGAGCCGACTGGTTCCTGGCCCGTGGTGGCCATGGGCTTGAGCAGTTCCTTCAGCTCCTCGTTGTCCCAGCCAAAAGTGATCTGTTGGAGGGTGAGGTCGAGCAGGTTGACCGGCTTGAAATCGGCGCTGAAGGGTTTTGCATGCTCGGAGAGCGAGAACTGCTGCTCCTTGCACCAGGCGGCGTATGGCTTGAGGGCCGCAACATGCGCCTTGCATTCGTCGTTGGTCAGGAGTTTTCCGGTCGTGGTGTCGATGGCGAGGATCTTGCCGGGTCCGAGACGGCCCTTCTGCACGACCTTCTTTTCATCGAGCGGGACGACGCCGGCTTCCGAGCCCATGACGAAGAGTCCGTCGTCGTAGACCTTGAAGCGCGCGGGCCGGAGGCCGTTGCGATCGAGCGTGGCGCCGACGTAGCGGCCGTCGGTGAAGACGACTGCGGCCGGTCCGTCCCAGGGTTCGTTCAGGCAGGCGTGGAACTGGTAGAAGCCCTTCAGGTCGGCGGGCATGTCCGTCATCTTCTCCCACGCCTCCGGAGCCAGCATCATGAC
>JBBRDN010000202.1:0-8522 GCA_038203875.1 Verrucomicrobiota bacterium | reverse complement strand
CTCGACGGCCACCCAGCCCGGCTGGCTCAACGCGGAGACGGTGGGATTACGCAATGCAGGAAGAGTTTGCAACAACTTTGGCAGGTTTTTCTGCTCCAGATTCATCTTCAAACCCACCTTGGACTCCGCTTCAAGGGCCCCGCGGAGGAGCATCGAGATGGTCTCCACCTTTTCACGTTTCCAGGCATCCTTCCACGCGTCCTTGCTGGTGATCAGCCAAGGCGTGGAGACCAGCAGCGTGTCGATGATCCGCAGTTTGTTGGCCTTGAGGGAGGAGCCGGTCTCGGTGACGTCCACGATGGCGTCCACCAGCTCGCGGGCCTTCACCTCGGTGGCGCCCCAGGAGAATTCGACCTCCGCCTTAACGCCGTGCTTCTTGAGCCAGCGTTTGGTCAGGTTCATCACCTCGGTGGCGATGCGTTTGCCTTCGAGATCCTTGGGTTTCTGGATCGGGGATTCCTCCGGCACGGCCAGGACCCAGCGGGTCGGTTGGCGGGTGGCCTTGCTAAAGATGAACTCGCCCACCTTGTGGACCTTCTTGGTGACGCCGCTCTCCTCGATCCAGTCGAATCCGGTCAGTCCGGCGTCCAAGTAGCCGAGGGCGACGTAGCGGCCGATCTCCTGGGCGCGGATCAGGCGGATGTCCAGTTCCACGTCGTCGACGTAGGGCACATAGGAACGGCTGCTGACTTGGATGTTCCATCCGGCCTTGGCCATCTTCTCGATGGTCGCGTCCTGGAGGCTGCCTTTGGGAAGGCCGAGTTTCAGTTTTTTGGTCATCGGGCGTTGGGATTACCCGGCCGGGTCTGGCGAAAACCGCCGAGGCCACCGAACGAGTGGAGCGGTTGATTTGCCACTGCCGGCAATGCCTTGCGACTTCTTTTTTGGCTTACTCGTGTCGTAGCGCCTCCACCGGGTCCATCTGGGCGGCGCGGAGGGCGGGGTAGATGCCGAAGACGATCCCTACCAATCCCGAGATGGTGAAGGCGAGCAAGGGCGCCCAGTAGGTCACGATGGTCCTCATCTCGCCGAAGTGGCTCACGACATAGGGAATGGTGATCCCGAGCAGCACTCCGAGGATGCCGCCCGCTCCGGACAGCATCACCGTCTCGACGAGGAACTGCACCACGATGTCGCGGCGGCGCGCGCCCAGGGCGCGGCGGATGCCGATCTCGCGGGTGCGCTCGGTCACGCTGGCCAGCATGATGTTCATGATGCCGATGCCGCCGACGAGGAGGGAGATGGCCGCGATGGAGCCGAGGACGATGTTGAAGTTGCGTTTGGTCCGTTCGGCTTCCTTGAGAAGTTCCAGCGGCACGACGATGTCGTAGTCCTTCTTCTTGTGGGAATGTTCCAGGACCTGACGCACCGCTTCGGCCACGGACTGGACCTGTTCGGGTGAGTTCGCTTTGACGGTGACTTCATGGAGTTCGACCCGTTCCGCCTCGGTGCTGCCGCTGCGCTGCTTGATCAAGGTCTCACCATACCGGTCGCGGGCGGTTTCGAGCGGGATGAACATCTGGTCGGCCCCCGCCCGGTTTCGGTCGCCGGCGCCCGCATCCTTCGGTCCTTTGGCCCGCGGTTCCATGATGCCGATGACTCGGTAGTAGGCGGCGCCGACGCGGATGTCCTTTCCGAGGGGCTGGTCCAGCGGGAACAACGCCCGGCTCATCTCGGAGCCCAGCACGCAGACGTTGGCCTTCGTTTCCATGTCGGCCTCCGCGAAGAAACGACCTGCTGCCACGCGATGATTCCGCAGGGACGGATACCACGGGACCGTGCCGACGATCTCCGCGTCGAAGCGGCGGCTTATGTTCCACACGTAGTCCCGCATGATGCGCGAAGGCAGCAGGACGGTGACGCCGGGAATCGTGCTGCGGATGCGGGTCACGTCCTTGTAGGTCAGGCCGTATTGGAGGACGTAGCTGGTGCTGCCCTTGTCGGAAATCTTCTGCTCCTCGGGCGGCTTGGTGCTCCGGATGATGATGTTCTGGCTGCCCAGGTTCTTGATGCGTTCCTGCGCCTCGAAGCTCGCGCCTTCGCCTATGGCCAGCATGGCGATGACCGAGCAGACGCCGAAGACGATGCCGAGCACGGTGAGCAATGACCGCAGCCGATGGAGCCAAAGGCTCTTCAAGCCGAGCCGCACGGCGCGCTTGAGCCGGAGGAAACTCCAGCCGGGCGCTACGAGCGCGTGTTGCTGGAGGTTATTTGCGGACATCGGATTCAATGTTGCCGTCCTTCAGGCGGATGGCGCGGTCGGCGAGCTGCGCGACGTTCGAATCGTGGGTGACGAGAATCAGGGTTTTGCCCTGATGGTGGAGATCCTTGAAGACTTCGAGGATCTCGCGGCCGGATTTGGAGTCGAGGTTGCCGGTTGGCTCGTCGGCGAGGATGACAAGCGGGTCGTTGACCAGGGCGCGGGCTATGGCGACGCGCTGCTGTTGGCCGCCGGACAGCTCAAAGGGCTTGTGGTCGATCCGGTCGCCGAGCCCGACGAGGTGGGCAAGTTTGATAGCCCTGGCGCGGCTTTTTTCCTCGGGTTCGTCGCGGTAGTAGAGCGGCACCTCGATGTTCTCCACGACGCTTAGCTGTTGAATGAGATTGTAGCTTTGGAAGATGAAACCGAGCCGTGCACCTCGGACCATGGAGAGGAGGTCGTCTTCCATTCGGGACACATCGTCGCCGCCGAGGAAGTAGTGTCCGGACGAGGGCCGGTCGAGGCACCCAAGCAGATTCAGCAGCGTGGATTTCCCGCAGCCTGAAGGTCCCATGATGCTGATGAATTCTCCGGGCATGACCTTGAAGCTGATGCCTCGCAGCGCTTCGACGGTGTTGGGTCCCATCTGATAGGATTTCCGGACGTCGTCGAAATGAACGATGGGCTGGCTCACAGTCGTTTGGCCGTCAGGCTTTGCCCGCGGGCTTGGCCGGCTCCTCTTTGGACTTGGCAGGCTTCGCTCCACCGCCGTCGGGCAGCGTTTCCGCCGAACGCAACGCGACTTTTTCGCCCTCCTTCAGGCCGCTTCGAACAACGATGAACTCGTCGTTGAACTGTCCAATCTCCACCACACGGCGTTCTTGCGAACTGCCGTTCATCACGTAGCAGACGTGTTTTCCATCCTCGGGAACGATCGCCTGAACTGGGACGTGGACCACGTTGTCGAGGTGCTCGACGAACACTTCCACCTTCGCGCTCATGCCGGGCTTCACCCAGTCGCGGGTGCCCTCGATCGTGATGGATGTCAGGTAGACCTTGAGATCGGGATTCATCCAGCGGTTCGCCGAGTCCGGCAGCACCGCGACCTTGGTGATCTCGCCGGTTAGGGCCTGGTCCGCGAAGGCGTCGACCACGATCTTGGCCCTCTGGCCTTTCAGGATCTTTTTGATGTAGCTCTCGTGGATCTTCACGTTGACCGACATCTTCGCGAGGTTGGGAATGGTGATGATGGCCTGCCTTTCGCGGACGGTGGCGCCTTCGCGGATGCGTTCCTGGTCGGAGTAATAGACGTCCTCGCGTCCTCCACCGTAGACGACAAGGCCGGGCTTGGTCGCCTTGATGATGCACTTGGCGATCTGCTCGCTCATGTCCTTGCGCTGGCGCGACTGGATGTTGAACTGCGCCTCCGTGGAGCGGAGCTTGGATTCGGCCTGGGCCAGTTTGGAAATGGCGGCTTTCTTGGCCCTGTCGAGTTCCCGGACTGCTTCGGTGAACTTTGATAGGGACTCTTCGGCCGACTTCACGAACTCATACTTGAGGTAGAGGTCGCGTGCGGTTTCCGCCGTCTGGACCTTCAGGCGGCTGTTCTCGAAGGCGATCTCGTCGCGCTGGAGATCGGTGCGGGTGACGAAGCCCTTTTCGTGGAGGCGTCGAGTGCCGTCGATCGTGGACTGCGATTGCCCGAGCTCCTTCTTCGCGACCTGCAGGTCGTCTTCCATCTTGCGGAGCTTCTGTTTCGCCTCGCCGACGCCAAGGGCATCGAGGGTGGCGTATTGGAGGAAGTCGACTTCGACGGCTTTCGGCGCGGGTTGAGCTTCCGGAGGAGCCTCGACTTGGGGCGTTGCGGGCGTGGTCGATGGCTCTGGTGGTTTCGGTCTGTTGGTAGCCGCCCCGGGCGTGGCGGAAGTGAGAAGCTTGGAGAATTCTGAACCGCCGACGACGACTGGTGTGGCGTTCGTTGGCGCAGTCTCCGAGTTCGGCAGAGCGGCCGGCTTTGGACGGCTGAGGACCACTGGTTTGTCCAATTGGAAGCGGGTGATCAATTCATCGGTCAGCGACGCGCCGAGGAACTTGTCGAAATCCATCCGGGCAAACCGGGCCTTCTGTTCAGCAGCCTTGATGTCGCTGACGTTTTGGTTGAGCTGGATCTCATAGGTCTGCTGGGCGTCCGCAAACGCAGCCATCGCGGCTTGGAGGGTGATTTCCTGCTGGACCAGGAGTTTCTGGATTTCGGAAGAGTCCAGCTCGATGAGGACCTTGCCGTTGGCCACGTCGTCGTCGGTCACCTGGTAGCCTTCCTCGACGATCTTCAGGATTTTGGTGCCCTGATAGCCCACGCGGACTTCGCACTTGATCTCCTGCGATTCGAGCGCCTGCAGGCTGCCGCCCTCGATCACGGTGATCTCGAGTGGGCCCCGCCTTGCGGTGAAGGTTGCGCCTTCGGTCGTCGTTTTGCCGCCTCCTCGAAGCGCAAGGAACAAGCCGGCCGCGGCTACAAGGACTACGGCGATTCGCCAGCGGGGTTGTTTCCGGATGAAGTCAGTCAGCTTTGCCATGTTCGAGTTCCTCCCAGCGGCCGTTTTCCTTGATGTAGAGAATGCCCATGTTGTTCCAGAACTGCAGGCGGGCGATCGTGTGCGTAACCAGCGCCTGCGTGCGCGAATTCTTGGAGGCGTTGAGGGCGTTCTGCGCGTCGACCTGATCCTGGGCTTTCGCGCGTCCCAGTTCGGCGAGGAGGTTCTGCTCCTCGGCCCGGCGTTCGGCGATCTTCACGCCCAGTTCGCTGATCTCATGGCTGCGTTTGGCTTGGTCCAGGGTCCGCCAGCTCTCCCGGACACCCAGCCGGATCTGATCTTCGAACTGTTCCAACGTCCGGGCGGAACGTTTCTCCGCAATCAACGCGCCCCGGTAGGCGTTGCGTTCAGATGTCCTGTCGAACGGCAGGTCCACGTCCAGGCCGGCGCTCCAGCGGTAGCGGGCCGGATCGGGCACGGCGAACCGGGCGTTGGTCTCCTGCCTGCTGTTAAAGCCCGCGTTGGCCACCAGATCGACCTGCGGCTTCAAAGAATTGGCGGCCAAGTCGACCTGCCGTATGGAGTCTTCATGGCGTTCGCGCGAATTCATCAGGTCGAGGCGCGAACTCATGGCTACCTGGATCGACTCACTCACCGGAATGCTCGGATGCCGGATCGTCAGGTTCGTGAGCTCCAGATCATCGAGCACGATGGTGGTTGCGACGGGGATTCCAAGCTGGAGGAGTTTGAAATTGTCGAGGGCCTGTTTGTAGTTCCGCACCGCACTGGTCCAGGCGTTCTCCGCGTCCAGCTCCTGCTGCTCCAGGCGGCCGAGATCCGCCTGGGTGATGCGGCCTTCCTGCGCAAGAGCCCGTGTGCGTTCGGCGTTTTTCCTGGAGCTTTCCAGATTGAGGAAGCTGTTGCGGACGGTGTCGCGGTTTCCGAGCACGCCGTAATAGGCGGTGGCGACCTGCACGCTGAAATCCTTCCGGAACTGGGTGAACTCGCGGAGATCGTAGAGCAGATCCCGTTCGGCCTGGGTCAGGTTTTCCATCTGCTGCTTGAATCCGGCGTTGCGGAGCAGCGGACGGGCGAATGTAGCGCCCACCTGCGACGACGTGACCGTGCGCGGATCGCCGGTGATGAAGCGGAGGAAGTCGGTCGAGAAGGATGCGGTCAGTCGGCCGATGTCCCGCATGAGCCAGCTGGTGTTGAGCCCGACGTCACCCGAAACGCGCTGTTGCTCGACCAGATTGTCGCTGAGCAGCGTCTTGGGCTGCTGGGTAACCGGGTCGACGATGACATCGACCGCCTGCTCGGTTTGTCCCGCGATTCGCGCGTTGGCCCTTCCAGAAAGCAGCGGCGTGAACTGGTGCCGGGCTAGGCTGAGTCCGAGTGCGGAAATGTAGAGCTGCTCCTTGCGGGATTGAAAGGTGCGGTTGTGCTGGACCGAAATCTTGAGCGCTTCTTCCAGCGACAGAACCCGGGCACCGACCTCCGTGGCCGCGTCGGGACCGAGGAAAGCCGCGGTTGATATAGCTGCGGGAAGGTAGTCGAGGACGACGCGATTAGTCTGATCGATGTCGAAGGCCGAGCCGGCGTTCTTCACGAGCGCGGACTTGGACTTCAGCAGCGAATACGCCTGCTTGTCGGCGGCTTTGCGGTAGTGACCCGCTGAGCAACCGGCTAAAGCCAGCACTGCGATTAGTCCCGGATACGTCAGCCGGTGGACAGACCTCATTTTTTTTGTGGGAACCCCGTCATGGACGACCGCGCTCCGGGCTCTGTTCAAACTTCGGAACACCGACGGTGGTTTTCGTTCAACTGAGCGGCCGGGGATTCAAAACCGGTCACGGCAGTTGGTTGCGATGTTTCTCTCGGGTCGGCCGTTGAGACTGTGGTATGACCGCGCGCTCCGGCGATCGTCACGAAAGTCCTGAGGGTTTCCTCTGGAGAGGTTACAAATTGTCTAGGGGAGGCCAGAGGTGGAGCGCCCGGACACCTTGACCTGCCCACGTGCTAGGGCGGCCACGACGCGCGGATAGAGGGACCGTTCTGCGACTTGGATGCGCTCGTGCAGGGTTGTAGCGGTATCTCCATCGAGGACGGCGACAGCCGTTTGGGCGATGATCGGGCCGGTGTCGACGCCTTGGTCGACGTAGTGGACAGTGCAGCCGGCGACTTTCACACCGTAGTCGAGCGCCTGTTTCCAAGCCGCCAAACCCGGAAACGCGGGGAGGAGCGACGGATGAATATTGATGACCCGTTGCTCGAAGACGCGGAGGAACTCGCCTTTCAAGATCCGCATGAATCCAGCCAGCACCACGAGATCGACCCCCGCCGCCTTGAGCGCGTCGATGTAGGAGCGTTCGGCGTCGTCGTCGAGTTTGGTCCTGAACTTTCCCGGTGCGATGAACTGCGCTGGAAGTCCACGGCTCCTGGCGTGTTCGAGGATTCCGGCCGATTCGACGTCGCTAATCACCGCGACGATCTGCGCCGGGACATCGCCACCGCTTATGGCGTCGGCGATTG
Source organism: Verrucomicrobiota bacterium (assembly GCA_038203875.1). Taxonomy (GTDB): domain Bacteria; phylum Verrucomicrobiota; class Verrucomicrobiia; order Limisphaerales; family CANJSG01; genus CANJSG01. The sequence goes on along the minus strand of JBBRDN010000202.1, from coordinate 1,256 downwards.
CGACCATGTTCGAGCCTTTGCCTGAGCCGAGAATGCCGAGGCGAAGCGGATTAGACATGGGCAGAGTAAAGGCGGCCTCCGCCGTTCAGGGCAAGAGGTGACGCTGTGACCCGGCGATGATTCTGAACGTTCTCCCCCTACAGCCGGTCTCACAACCGCCCGACGATCCCTTAGCCCTCGAAGGTGGCGTTCCTTGACGGTCAAGGTTCGACTGGTAGCTTCGCGGCAACGCCGATGTCGATTTCATCATTAAAGCTGAGTCACGGCGTGATCCACTCAATGAAATTCATTCCGACCACCCTCGCAGCCATCATGGCGATCTCCCTCAACGCCGCGGAACCCACCACCGCCTTCAAATCCGATAAGGAAAAAAGCAGCTACGCCATCGGCATCGATGTCGGCAACAATCTCAAGCGCAACTCCCTCGACCTCGATGTCGACCAGTTCGCCGCCGGATTCAAGGACGCCTTCACCGGTGGCAAGGCGTTGATGACCGACGAGCAGGTGCGCGAAACCTTGACCGCCCTTTCGTCCGGCCTCCGCGAGAAGGCGATGGCCAAACGCAAGGAAGCCGGCGCCGCGAGCATCCAGGAAGGCAAGGAGTTCCTCGATGCCAACAAGAAGAAGGAAGGCGTTGTCACCCTCCCGAGCGGCCTGCAATACAAGGTCGTTAAGGCCGGCGCCGGTGCGGTCCCCAAGGCGACCGACACGGTTAAGACTCACTATCGCGGCACGCTCATCAACGGCACCGAGTTCGACAGCTCCTACAAGCGCAATGATCCGGCCGAGTTCCCCGTCGGCGGCGTGATCAAGGGATGGACTGAGGCGCTTCAGCTGATGAAGACCGGTTCCAAGTGGCAGCTCTACATCCCTTCCGAACTGGCCTACGGCGAGAATGGTGCCGGCGCCGACATTCCTCCGAACGCGGTCCTGACCTTCGACATTGAACTGCTCGAAATCGTTACCAAATGAGATTGCCCGCTGAAGTCCGCAAATGGACGGCTGCCATCGCAGCCCTCCTCCTCGCCGCGGTGGTTCTCCCGGCCCGTTCCGGGGAGCTGCCTCCGACCACGCATCTGGCGCCTCCCGGGGTGACGGAATCCAGCGTCGGCCGGTTCGTGGCCGGACTTCTGCAGAGCACTCATTTCTCCAAACGACCCCTCGACGAAGAGGCGTCCTCCAAATTTCTCGACCGTTATCTCGAGGCTCTCGACGCGTCGCACAGCTACTTCACCAAGGGCGACCTCGCCGAGTTC